>DATJOW010000016.1:0-5841 GCA_035506715.1 Candidatus Acidiferrum sp.
GCTCGGCCGGCGGCGCGGCAACGCCGCCCTACCGGTTGTTTCATCGTTCCAAAATGATTTGTTGTTCGGACACGCTGGTGATTTTGCCCGCCAACGGCGCGTGCAGGAGGGCGCCCAGCGCGTTCGGCGCGGGCTCACCGATGACCTGGCCGGCGGACACGCGGTCGCCGGCTTTCACCTTCGCCCGGCACGCGGTCCCGGCACTTTGTTTGAGCGGGAGCACGAGGCGGCTCGGTTCGATCTTGCCGGAATACAGCGGCGCCGGCCGGTCATATTCCTCCACGTGCAGCTTGCGCGTCAGCGTCTTGATGGGCACATGTCGGCCGTCGCGCATGCCGTGCGGCTTGACGGTCATCGGCCCGGTCCATTTCAGGTTTTGACGACGCATCTCGGCCTTGGAATCGTCGCAGGCTTCCTTGGGATACAATTCCTCCGGGCAGGCATACAGCGTGCAGAGTCCGCACGAGCAGCACAGCGCGGCGAACTGGTTCCAATAATCCGCGCCGGTGGCAGTGAACGCGAGGCTGCGCATGACGGCGTGCGGTTCGACCTGGTAGCCGAGCAAGAACCGCGGGCAGTACTCGGTGCAATAGCGGCATTGGTCGCACGCGGACTTGCCGATTTTGGCCTGGACCTGATTCGGCTTGAGCTTGCGTTCCATCACGTGATGGTCGCGCGGCAGAATCACCACGCCCGTGGCCGTTTTGGTGATGGGGGTGTCAAGATCGTCCGTGTGCTGGCCCATCATCAGGCCGCCAATCACGAGGACCGGGTCGCTGGTCGTGAGGCCGCCGGCGGCGGCAATCGCGTCGCGGTAGCTGGTGCCGAGGGGCACGCGGAGGGTGACGGGCGATTTCACGGCGCCGGCGATGGTCAGCATTTTGTGGGTGACCGGGCGTCCTTCGGCGGCATTGGCGATGTTGATGAAAGTTTCAACGTTGTTGACCACCGCGCCGACGTTGATGGGGATGCCTGCGGGCGGAATCAGGCGGCCGGTGACTTCATACACCAGGTCGTATTCATCGCCCGCCGGGTAATAATCGCCGAGCAGATGGATGCGCACGCTGGTGCCCTGGCAAGCTTCCGTGGCGGCTTCGACGGCGTGTTTCTTTTTGGCCTTGATGCCGATGACGACGTCCCGGGCGCCGACGGCCTCGGCGGCGAATTGCATGCCTTTGACCAGGGCAGCCGACTCTTGCTCCATCAGCACGGCGTCCTTGTGGAGCAGGGGCTCGCACTCGGCGCCGTTGGCGATGAGGGTGTCCGCTTTGGCCGCAAGCTTGACGTGGGCGGGAAATCCGCCGCCGCCCGCGCCGACCACGCCGGCCTGTCTGACTTTGTCTGCCAGGTTCATCAAATCGGGAAACGCCGGCCAACCGGCGAATCAACGCATTGTGACAATTTGAGGCCTGAAATCAATGGGGAAGGTTGGCCCGGGCCGCAAATCCGAAATGCGAAAACCGAAAGAAAAGCCGTGGCAGCAACCGCGCGCCAGAACCGGACCGTCGAAGGATTTTAACATTTTCTATCGGATATGGGAACCCGGTTTCAGGTCCGATCTTTCCAAAAATAACTTTATTTTGTTATTTTCATTAACAAAATTGTCTTTTGCTAATAATTGCGTGACAAGTGATTCGCGGGCGGCTATTTGTTGAACCTCAACCTTTTGTCATCATGAGCACGAAAATCAGTTTTTCCCTGCGCGAACAGGACATCCCCAACCAATGGTATAATTTGCTGGCAGATTTCCCCGAGCCGCTGCCGCCGCCGCTGCACCCGGGGACCAAACAGCCGGTGCCGCCGGAGGCGCTGCTGGCCATTTTCCCCGAGAACCTGGTGAAACAGGAGATGTGTCCCGACCGGTATGTGCCGGTCCCGGATGAGGTTCGCGAGATTTACGCACTGTGGCGGCCCACGCCGCTGCTGCGCGCCGTGCGGCTGGAGAAGGCGCTGCAGACGCCGGCGCACATTTATTACAAAAACGAGGGCGTGAGCCCGGCCGGCAGTCACAAGCCCAACACCGCCGTCGCGCAGGCGTATTTCAACAAGGTGGCCGGCACCAAGCGTCTGGCGACCGAGACCGGCGCCGGTCAGTGGGGATCTTCACTGGCGTTTGCCACCCGGCTTTTCGGGTTGGAGTGCAACGTGTACATGGTCAAGGTGAGCTACGACCACAAGCCGTATCGCCGGATGCTCATGCACACCTGGGGCGCGACGGTTCACGCGAGTCCGAGCAACCAGACCGATTACGGCCGCAAGCTGCTGGCCGAAGACCCACACTGCCCGGGCAGCCTCGGCATCGCCATCAGCGAGGCTATCGAAGACACCGTCAAGCATCCCCACACGAAATATTCCCTCGGCAGCGTGTTGAACCACGTTTGCCTGCACCAGACCGTCATCGGCCAGGAATGCATCCGGCAGATGGAAATGGCCGGCGAGGAGCCCGACGTGATCATCGGTTGTTGCGGCGGCGGCAGCAATTTCGCCGGCATCGCCTTCCCGTTCATTCACCGGAAAATCAAGGACAAGAAGAAATACCGCATCATCGGGGTCGAGCCGTCGGCCTGTCCGTCCATGACCAAAGGCGAACGGCGGTATGACTTCGGCGACACGGCGGAGATGACGCCGCTGCTGATGATGTACACGCTCGGTCACAAGTTCATGCCGCCGCCGATTCACGCCGGCGGTTTGCGTTACCACGGCATGGCGCCCATGGTCAGCCACGCGCTCAAGCTCGGCCTCATCGAAGCCGAGGCGTATCACCAGACCAAGGTGTTCGAGGCCGGGACGCTCTTTGCACGCAGCGAAGGCATCGTGCCGGCACCGGAATCCGCGCACGCGATCGCCGCGGTGGTGGAGGAGGCGAAGCAGGCCCGGGAGGAGGGCAAGAAACGCGTGATTTTGTTCAACCTGTCCGGCCACGGCATGCTCGATCTGAGCGCCTACGAAACCTATTTCGCCGGCAAAATTCAGGATGTGTAATCAACCACGAAACCCACAAGTCCAATCATGAAAACTCGAATGCAACTCCTCGTGCTGGCGGTGTCCCTGACGGCGCTGCCGGTGGTTCTCCAGGCCCAACCGTCGGCCCATTACGCGCCCGGCGTTGAAGGCATCAAGGCCGCCACGCTGCCCCCGCCGGGATTTTATGTCCGCGACTACAATTATTTCTACTGGGCCAACCAGATTAACGACGCGAACGGCAATCAAGTCGGCGCGCTGTCGCCCAGCGTCTTCACGTACGCCAACCTGCCCCGGTTGCTCTGGATCACCGACACGAAATTCCTCGGCGGTTTCGTGGGCCTGGACGGATTCCTGCCGCTCATTTATCAGAAAGCCAATGCCACCACTCCCGGCGGGCCGTTCAACGGCAACAATTTTGGCGTCGGCGACCTGTTCGCCGAGGTCTCCCTGTCGTGGCATACCAAGCAGTTTGACTTCTCGCTCGCCAGCGGCGTGGACATGCCGACGGGCAATTCCCCGACCAAGCCCGGGCCAACGACCGAGCCCGGCCTGGGGTACTGGACGTTCATGCAAACCGCCGGGGCGACCTGGTACATTGACGAGGCCAAGACCTGGGCGGTGTCCGCCTTGAATCGCCTCGAGTTCAACACCGAGCAACGGGACACGGAGATCAACTACGGCGACGCTTACACGCTGGAATGGGGCGTCAGCAAGAGCGTGTGCAAGGAGGCGGACCTGGGTGTGGTGGGCTACTACCAGCAACAGTTTACCGGCGACAGCAACGACCAGCCGCTTAACCGCGTGGCGGCCGTCGGCCCGGAAGTCAGCATGATGTTTCCCAAGCAGATGCTTTTTGTGTCCCTCCGCTACAATTACGAATTCATGGCGTACAGCCGGGCGCAGGGCAATGACATCTGCCTGACCATCACCAAGCGGTTCTAAGCAACCGTCCGGTTTGCTGGCGGCGCAGCCTTCAGCGGGCCTGAACCCCCCGATCGGCGGGCGGCGGAGCTCAGGCCTTTTCCGGCATCATCAATTGCACAGCCATTGAAAGCGGGTGAGGGTTGCCCATGGAAATTACCGGAACCATCCAATGCCCGTTCTGCGGACAGGCGTTCGAGATTATCCTCGACACCAGTGTGGCGAGTCAGCGGTTCACGACGGACTGCGAAGTGTGCTGCCGGCCGTTCGACGTGGTGGCCGAATGCGAACCCGGAGAAATTCTGAGCTTGGACGCACTGGCGAATTGAGGCAGGCTCTCGCCATGCACCATTTTGCGAATGTGGTCCTGTGGGTTTACATCGTCCTGCTGCTGGCCGGCGGGATGATCGGGTTTTTCAAAGCCAAAAGCCAGGCATCGCTCATCTCGGCGGCCATTTTTGCGGCGTTGCTGGCGCTGACCCAGACTGGTTTGTTTGCCGCCAACGTGGCGCGCGACCTGGCCAACGTGCTGCTGGCCGCCCTGCTGGTGGTGTTCGCCATCCGGTTGACCAAGACGAAGAAATTCATGCCCAGCGGAATGATGCTGGCCCTGACGCTCCTGGCGCTGGCCTTGCGAAATCTGTTCAAGGATTGACTTGTCGGGCGGGTGATATTTCTTGCGCCGCTGTCTGAAGGTGCGTAACTTATGACTCCCTTTTGGTGCACCCATAGCTCAATTGGATAGAGCGTCTGACTACGGATCAGAAGGTTTCAGGTTCAACTCCTGATGGGTGCGCCAGTATTTACAAGGGTTTTTTCGATTTCTCTGGATTTACTGACAGTTCCCTGACAGTATCAGGGTGTGAACACGGAAAAATCAAAAAAGTCTGAATCAGCCCCTGACGGGAAAAGGACGAAATGGCTGGTCGGGCGCGGGTCGGCAACGGTCAAAATCTACCTCACGCCGCATGGCGGCCAAAATTACTACACGCTTTCCTATTGGCTCGACGGAAAACGGAAGCGGCAGGTTTTTTCCACACTCCAAGCCGCCAAAGACGAAGCTGCGGTAAAAGCCATCGCCTTTACCAATGGCGATCTCGGTGCAGCCAAATTGACCAACGCCGAAAGTGCCGCCTTTTCCCGGGCGGTGGCCCTGCTGGAACCGGTCGGTGCGCCGCTGGAACTTGCGGCCTCCGAATACGCCAGCGCGGTGAAACGGCTCGGCGCCGTGTCGCTTTCACAAGCCGTGGATTTTTACCTCAAGCGCCATCCCACAACTCTCGTTTCAAAAATGGTCGGAGAAGTTGCGGAAGAAATGGTCAAGTTGAAACGGGCCGATCGTTTGAGTGAGCGGTATGTGAAGCAACTTGAATATGACTTGAAACGATTCACAAGCTGTTTCCACGGGCGGTTGTGTGACGTTCGCGGGACGGACGTGGATGCCTGGCTACGGGATTTGGGAGTCGGTCCCCGCACCCGGAACAACATGCGGAACTCTGTCCAAGCCTTGTTCAAGTTTGCAGTCGCACGGAAGTATCTGCCGAAAGACCACGACGAAATGGACGCGGTGCCGGTGGCGAAAGATAACGGCGGGGAAATCGAAATTTTTACACGAAAGGAAATGGTTGAAATTCTGGCGCACGCGGACCAGCGGATCATTCCCTTTCTGGCGCTGGGGGCGTTTGCCGGCATCCGGCACGCGGAAATTCAACGGCTGGAGTGGAGGGACATTCAATTTGATGCGGGCATCATTGAAATTCGGGCGGCGAAGGCGAAGACAGCGAGCCGACGGACGGTGCCGATACTGGACAATCTGCGGGCCTGGCTGCTGCTTCACCGGCAGGAGGCCGGGCCAGTCTGTGCTTATCTCGACATGGGGAGCGAAATCGAATCGCTGGTGCGGACGATCAATGAAGCAAGGCGGGCGGCTTGGGCCAAGGCCAAGGGCGTAAATGA
>DATJOW010000017.1:0-95801 GCA_035506715.1 Candidatus Acidiferrum sp.
GGAAGTCATCACCTCCACCGTCGCCGCCGAGATCAATTCCTACCGCCAGTTGCCCCGGAATTTCTACCAGATCAGCAGCAAGTTCCGCGACGAAATCCGCCCGCGTTTCGGGCTGATGCGCGCCCGCGAGTTCATCATGAAGGACGCCTACAGTTTTGACGCAACCGACGAGGCATCGCAGGTTACTTACCAGAAGATGTACGACGCCTACGCGCGAATTTTCGAACGGTGCGGATTGAAAACGTTTCCGGTCGAGGCCGACACGGGCGTCATCGGCGGCAGCCACTCGCACGAATTCATGGTGCCCGCCGAGACGGGCGAGAACGAAGTGGTGTATTGCGAAGCCTGCGGCTACGCGGCGAACATCGAAAAGGCTACCAGTGGCATTCCCAAAACCGCCGCGCGCGAGGTTGGCCCGGCAGCTGAGAAATTCCCCACTCCCGGCGTCGTGACCATCGAAGCGCTGAGCAAGGCGCCCTACAGCGTGCCGGCCAATCGCCAGATCAAGACGCTGGTTTACATCGCGGACAGCAAGGCGGTCATTATTTTAATTCGCGGCGACGACCAGTTGAACGAGACCAAGTTCATGGCCCGGACGGGGGCGGCCGCCGCCCGGCCAGCCACTCCGGAGGAGATTTTTGAACTGCTGGGTGCACATCCTGGAAGCCTGGGGGCGATGGTAGGGACAGCGCGCTGCGCTGTCCGGACGTCGCAGCGCGACGTCCCTACCTGTCCAGTGCTGGCCGACGAGCGCCTGCGCGGCGCCAACGACATGACGACCGGCGCGAACGAAGACGGTTTCCATCTGAAACATGTTTCCATCGAGCGCGACATCCAGGTGACGCAATGGTTTGATCTGCGGACCGTCGGGGCAGGGGAGCCGTGCGCCAAATGCGGCAAGTCGTTGAAAATCCGCCGCGCCATCGAGGTCGGCCACGTTTTCAAGCTGGGCACGAAATACAGCGACAAGTTCAACGCGCAGTACCTCGACGAATCGGGCAATCGCAAGCCGTGCGTCATGGGCTGCTACGGCATCGGCGTCACGCGTACTTTGCAGGCCGTCATCGAGCAAAGCAACGACAAGGACGGCATCATCTGGCCATTGAGCGTGGCGCCCTACACGGTCTGCATCACACCGCTGGCCGTGGCGCCGGACAGCGCGGCGATGAAACTGGCCGAAAAGCTGTATGCCGACCTCACCGGGCGCGGCGTGGAGGTGATCCTGGATGACCGCGACGAGCGGCCTGGGGTGAAATTCAAGGATGCCGACCTGGTGGGTTTTCCGATCCGCCTGGGCATCGGCGAGAAATCGCTGGCCAAAGGCGAAGTGGAAATCAAGCCCCGGGGCGGTACATTGCAGTCCGTCAAGGCCGAGTCGGCCGTGGAATCCGTATTGAAATTATTGGGTCAAGGTTGATTTGAATTGCTGGGTTCTGACGCGCGCTTCTGATGGTGCCCATTATCTTCCGTTACACTGAATTCACTTTACTCGCGACGATTCCAAGGTATGCTCGCAATTCGAAATTTTTCGGAAACAGAGCAAATTTATGGCAAAATTAACGGTTAAAGATCTGGAGGTCCGCGGCAAGCGTGTTTTCATGCGCGTGGACTACAACGTGCCGCTGGAGGAAAAGGACGGGCAAATGGTCATCACGGATGCCACGCGCATCATCGAGACCCTGCCCACGCTGAAACTGCTGATCGAGAAGGGCGGCCGGCTCATTTTGACCGCGCATCTCGGGCGGCCCAAGGGCAAGCGCGAAGCCACGATGTCGCTCGCGCCCATCGCGACAAAACTTTCTGAACTGCTCGGCCGGCGCGTCGCATTCGTGGATGATTGCATCGGCGAAAAAGTCGAGAAAGCCGCCGCTGGCATGAAGGACAGCGATGTGGCGCTGCTCGAGAACGTCCGCTACTTCAACGAAGAGGAGAAAAACGATCCGGCGTTTGCCGAAAAACTGGCCAAGGTGGCCGACGTTTATGTGAACGACGCCTTTGGCGCGGCGCATCGCGCCCACGCCTCCACCGAGGGCGTCGCCCGCGTGGTGGCCCGACGCGGCGGTCAGTGCGCCGCCGGACTGCTGATGGAGCGCGAATTGAAGTTCCTGGGTGACGAATTGGAAAAGCCGGCCCGCCCGTTCGTGGTAATTCTCGGCGGGGCGAAAGTTTCCGACAAAATCAAGGTGATCGACCGGCTGCTGGAAAAGGCGGACACGATTTTGATTGGCGGCGCGATGGCGTACACCTTCCGCCTGGCGCAGGGTTATAAGACCGGCAAATCGCTCGTGGAGCCGGACGCCACCGAAATTGCCAAGTCAGCCCTAGCCAAAGCCAAGGCGAAAAACGTGAAGTTTCTGCTGCCCGCGGATGACGTGGTGGCCGTGCCGGTCAAGAGCGACAAGCTCGACAAGAAAGGCAGGCCGGTGATTGAATATCAAAATCCCAGGACCAACGCCGACATGAATTGTCCGGACGATGCCGCCGGGCTCGACATCGGACCCGCGACGGTCAAGGCCTACGCGGCCGAGATCGCTAAGGCGAAGACCATCTTGTGGAACGGGCCGATGGGCCTGTTCGAAAACAAGCAGTTTGCCGCCGGCACCAATGCCGTCGCCCAGGCGGTGGCCGACGCCACGCAAAAGGGCGGCGCCAAAAGCATCATCGGCGGCGGCGACAGCGTGAAGGCGCTGAACAAGGCCAAGCTGGGGGACAAGGTGACGTTCATGAGCACCGGCGGCGGCGCGAGCCTCGAATTCCTAGAAGGCGCGGTCCTGCCGGGCGTGGCCGCGTTGTCGGAAAAGTAAATTTAACGCAAAGACGCAAAGACCCAAAGCCGCTAGGATGAACGAAAATGAAATCAGCAAAGTCATTGTGGACAGTGCGATTGAAGTTCATCGGGAATTGGGCGGGCCTGGATTGATCGAGTCGATATATGAAGAGGCGATGGTGGAAGAATTGACCCGTCGCGGAATGACAACCGTCCGACAATTGCAAGTGCCGGTTGCTTATAAAGGTAAGCGACTCGCCAGCCCACTCCGGCTTGATTTGAAAGTGAATGATTTGGTGTTGGTGGACAACAAAGCGGTCACAGAATGGAACCCAATCTTCGAGGCCCAGATGCTGACCTATTTGCGGTTGACCGGATTGAAATTAGGGCTGGTAATTAATTTTGGTGAACAATATGTAAAAAATGCAATCCGCCGCGTGGTGAATGGCCTTTAAACTTTGCGCCTTTGAACCCTGGCGTCTTTGCGTTAAGCTTTTTTAAAAGATGAACAAAGAACGTAAATTGATTATTGCCGGCAACTGGAAAATGAACAAGACCGTGGCCGAGGCGCTGGCGCTGGTTGATGACCTGAAGCTGGAACTGGCCGGGGTGAAGGAAGTGGACATCGTCGTCTGCCCGCCGTTCACCGCGCTCGACGCGGTCTCCAAGGTCATCCTGGATTCCAACATCCGGCTGGGGGCGCAAACCATGAGCGCGCAAAATTTCGGCGCGTTCACCGGCGAGATTTGCGCCGGGATGCTCAAGGAATTTTCCGTGCGCTACGTCATCCTCGGCCATTCGGAGCGGCGCCAGTATCAAAAGGAGACCGATGCCATCGTCGCCAAAAAGGCGGCGGCCGTCCACGCGGCGTCGCTCAAGCCCATTGTTTGCGTTGGCGAGACCCTGGCGGAGCGCGAAGCCGGCCAGACGGAAAAGGTGCTGGAAACCCAGGTCCGCGGCAGCCTGGCCGGCTTGACCAAGGAACAAATGGTGGAAACCATCATTGCGTATGAACCCGTCTGGGCCATCGGCACGGGCAAGACGGCGACGACGCAGCAGGCGCAGGATGCGCATGCATTCATCCGCGCCCTGCTGGCGAAGATGTTTGACGAAGCGGTGGCCAAAAAGGTCCGCATCCAATATGGCGGCAGCGTCAAACCGGCGAACGCCAAGGAGCTGATGAGCCAGCCGGACGTGGACGGGGCCCTGGTCGGAGGCGCCTCCCTGGAAACGCGAAGTTTTGCTGACATTATCAAAAATTCGATTTAATATCCCGCTATGGCTTCATTCATTGCAGGTCTGCTGACCGTATTTCTGGTGATCAACTGCGTGCTGTTGATCTTGCTGGTTTTGATTCAACTGCCCAAAAAGGATGCCGGCGCCGGGTTGGCCTTTGGCGGCGGCGCGGCGGACGCGCTATTTGGCGCCGGCTCCGGCAACGTGTTGACCAAGGTGACCAAGTGGGCCGTCGTGGTTTTCTTCGTGATGGCGCTGTTCCTGGGTTATTTGCAGGACAAGCTCCACACCCCTGGCGGCGGTAAGGAATTTGAAAAGCAATTGCAGCAAAAACAGATGGAAATGCCGCCGGTCACCGGCTCCCAGCCGGTGGCCCCGACGGCCGCTTCACCCGGCATGCTGCCCGCTGCTCAACCCGCCGCCGCACCGGCGAACAATTCGGCGTCGGCACCCCTGACCGCCTCCAGCAATGCCCCGGCGGCGCCGGCCCAATCCAAATAACGCGATGGTCGATTTCAAGCGCGCCCGCCGATTTTTTTCGGGGGCGCGTTTTCGTTTCTGGACCGGTTGCGTTTTTTTGCTTGGTGGGGCACTGATGCTCTCCGGCTGCCTTCGCCGCGAGCCGCCCGCCGATCTCACCATCCTCAACGGGGCCGAAGCCCAGACGCTTGATCCCGGCCTCCTGACCGGGCAGGCGGACATGCGGGTGGCCATGGGACTGTTCGAAGGGCTGACGCGGTTCGACCCGCACACCTCGGCCGCCATTCCCGGCCTGGCCGAAAGCTGGGAGCTTTCTCCCGACGCGCGGACGTACACGTTTCATTTGCGGACGAATCTCGTCTGGTCCACCGGCGAACCCCTCACCGCCGCCGACGTGGTTTATTCCTGGCGGCGGGCCTTGGATCCGGCCACGGCTTCCGAATACGCCGGCCTGCTGTTCTTTGTTAAAAATGCGGAGGATTTCACCGATGGCAAAATCAAGGATCCGACCCAGATGGGAGTGCAGGCGCTTGACCCGTGGACCGTGCGCGTCGAGCTGAACCATCCCACGCCGTTTTTCCTCGACCTTTGCGCCCAGCCCGTCGCCTGCGTGGTGCCGCGCCAGGCGATCGAAAAATACGGCGACCGGTGGCTGATGGCCAAACCGTTGCCCGTCAGCGGCCCGTACGAGCTGGTTTACTGGCGCTTGAACGACAAGGTCCGGTTGAAAAAAAATCCGCGTTATTGGGATGCCGCCAATACGCAATCGGAACTCATCGACATCCTGCCGGTCGGTTCCGCCAACGCGGCGTTGAACCTTTATGAACGGGGCGAGGCAGACATCGTCTGGGACACGGCGCTGATTCCGGCCGGCCTGCTGGACGTGTTGCTGCAGCGGCCGGATTTTCACCGGTTTGATTACCTGGGCACTTATTTTTTCCGCTTTAATGTCACCCGCAAACCGTTTGACGACCCGCGCGTCCGGCAGGCGCTGGCCTTGGCGGTGGACAAGGAGCGCATCGTCAAAAAGATCACCAAGGGCGGCGAGCGTGTGGCGACGCACCTCGTGCCCGACGGCACCGCCCATTACACGTCGCCGGAGGGGCTCGGTTATAACCCGGCCCGGGCGCGGCAATTGCTGGCCGAGGCCGGTTATCCCGGGGGCAAAGGCTTTCCGCGATTCGAGTATATGTTCAATGCCGCGGCCGGGGGCGGGTCCAAAATCCATGAAAAAGTGGCCGTGGAGCTGCAACAGATGTGGCGCGACGAACTGGGGATTCAAATGGACCTGCGCCAGGTGGAATGGACCGCCTACCTGAATGGGCTCAGGCAGCTGGATTACGCGCTGGCGCGCTCGAGCTGGGTGGCCGATTACAACGATCCGAGCACGTTTCTCGGCTGCTTTACCAGCAACGACGGCAACAATCGCACCGGCTGGAAGCACGCGCGCTACGATGAACTGATCCGGCAGGCGAACCAGGAACCGGACCTGGCAAAGCGTGAAAAATTGTTTCAGGGGGCGGAAACCATCCTGGTGCGCGACGAGGTGCCCATCGTTCCGATTTACTTTTACGTCGGCATCAATTATTACGACACCAACCGGATTCAAGGCATTTATCCGAACGTGCTGGACAATCATCCGCTGCAGGCCATCCGGAAGGTGAGTCCAAAGTCCCAGGCCCAAGGTCCAAACTGAAATGTATTTCGTCAAGCGCATCCTGTTCACCGTCCCGTTGCTGCTGGTCATCAGCGCGTTGACGTTTGCCCTGATGCATCTCGCCCCGGGCGGTCCGTTCGATCGCGAGCGCGCCCCGGCCTCGCCGGAAATCGAGCGCGCGCTCCAGGCGAAATATCATCTCGACGAACCGATCTGGAAACAATACGTCCGTTATCTGGGCGACCTGGCGCACGGCGATTTCGGCGTCTCCCTGAAATATCGCAATCACACGGTCAACGACATCATCGCGGAGGGCCTGCCGGTTTCGATGCTGCTCGGCGCGCTGGCGTTCGGGTTTGCCATGGGCGTGGGGCTGCCGGTCGGTTTTATCGCCGCGGCCCGGCGCGGACGCTGGCCGGATTACGCGGGCAGCATCCTGGCAACCCTGGCGGTCTGCGTGCCGGGTTTTGTGGTCGCGCCGCTGCTGATTCTGTTTTTTTCCATTAAATGGAAGCTGTTGCCCGTCGGTCTCTGGGAGACGCCCTGGCATATGATTTTGCCTCCGATCGCCCTTGGCCTTTTTTTTGCCGGCAAAGTCGCCCGGTTGCTGCGCGAGGGGATGCTGAATGCCATGCAAGCCGAGTTTGTCACGGCCGCGCGCGCGAAAGGCCTGGGGGAAAACCGGCTTCTGCTCCGGCACGCCTTCCGCCTCGCCATCCTGCCGGTCGTTTCCTACTCGGGGCCGATGCTGGCCGACCTGCTGACCGGCTCGTTTGTCATCGAGAATATTTTTCAGATCCCCGGCATTGGCGTGTTCCTGGTCAACAGCTCGTTGAACCTCGATTATCCGCTCATTATCGGCCTGTCGCTGCTTTATGCCGTCTTGCTCATCGCCCTGAACCTGGCGGTGGACTTCGCCTACACCCTGCTGGACCCGCGCGTAAAATATGAATAAGGCAGCCGAGCGACGAGAGACAAACGACGCGGGCAACCGTGTGCCTGAGCCTGCCGCTGCTGATGCTCGCCCCTCGTTCCCCGCCTCTCGCCAAGCAAGTCTTGGCCGGCGGGCCTGGCAGCGGTTCGGCAAAAACCGGCTGGCCGTTCTCAGCGCGTGGTATCTGGCCTTTCTGTTGCTGACCATCATCGCCTGGCCGGTCTTTTTGAAAATCATGGGCGGCACTTTTGCCCAAACCCACAACCCCAACCAGCTTTCGGACGCGGCCTTTGCACCGCCCGGTGCGCAATATTGGTTTGGCACCGACGCTCACGGGCGCGACGTTTTTTCCCGCGTGTTGTACGGCGCGCAAATCTCGCTGCTCGTCGGCGTTGTCGGAGCCGGCGTCAGCCTCGTCATCGGCGTGCTGTGGGGCGCCGTGGCGGGCTACGTTGGCGGACGCGTGGACAGCCTGTTGATGCGCATCGTGGACGTGCTGTATTCGTTGCCGACCATCATTTTTGTGATTGTGCTCATCACGACGCTGGGGGAACTGCTGAAGCAATCGCATCTGGTCGCGTCCTCGCCGGCAATGCAGGGCGCTCTGCGCGTGGCGTTGCTGTTCGTCGGCCTGGGGGCGGTGTCGTGGCTCACCATGTCACGCATTGTGCGGGGGCAGGTATTGTCGCTCCGGACGCGGGCGTTTGTGGAAGCCAGCCGCGCGCTCGGGGGCGGGCCAATCCGGATCCTGGCCCGGCACATCATACCGAACGTTTTGGGGATTGTGATTACCTACCTGGCGCTGACGGTCCCGGCCATCATCCTGTACGAATCCTTTTTGAGCTACCTCGGCCTGGGGGTTCAACCGCCCATGGCAAGCTGGGGCACGCTCATCGCGGAAGGCGTCGGCCAGATCAATTCCATCCGGATTTACTGGTGGCTCATCGTTTTTCCGGGCGGGGTGCTGGTGACGACCTTGCTGGCATTGAACTTTCTGGGCGATGGCCTGCGCGACGCGTGGGACGTGAAAGCAAAAGTCTGAAAATGTAATCGTTGAAAGTTTCGTGTTTGATGTTTTCCAGTCTGCCGTCGGCCTTTCTTCGGAAAGTGCTCCGCCAGGAGGTCGCCGGCCTTTTGCACGCCCGGGATGATGCCGGGTGTAAAATCAGCTTTGTGGCCATAACCGCTCATGGCTCTGGTCGCTTCTGCTGAAACCGCAAGCGAAGTCACCGCCGCATGCCCTCGGACATCATCTGCGCCGACTGCTCCTGGGCTTCCGGCGTCCGGGCTTGAGCTGCGGCGCTGCCATCGGCCGGTTGCCACAGTTGCTTGCCCACATAGGCTTCGAATGGCGTTTGGTCGGGCTTGGGCGGCAGAAAGGCGTTGAAAATCCAGACCGCCCAGAAGTAGAAAATCACCCATAAAATGACTTCGCCGGCCACTGACCAGCGGCTTTCAGTCTTACGGACGATTTCCATGTTCAAAATAAAGACCAGATCTCCGCGCCACGCAAGCGGAATCACAACAGCATTCCGTCGCCAATTACCGGAGCAACAATCCGATCCCCGCACTCCGCCGACTGAATCAGAACACGGCGGGGGGCTGCCAGGACGTGCGATAATCGCGGATGCGCCAGTTCAGAAATGCCGAGCAATGTCTGGGCGTGGCCTTGTTGCGCAATGGCCAGCAAGCGCGGAAATCCTTTTCCAGCCTGTGCAACCGGCGAAGACCGGTTCGAGCCAGGCGTTTGGCTTCCTTCTTTCTTCCCGCCGCCTGGGCCTTCTGCCAGAGCATGAAACGGCACGATTCGGCCGCCATGCGCGTGGCTAAATCCAGTTCCCGCAGCAAGAGCCTGCCGGCCTTGGTTGCCGCCTTGGCCTGCCGCAGCCGGACACGCTGTTTTTCAATTTCCCGCCAGGCCGCTTGCAGGTTTTGGGCGGGAATCCGCGCGTAATGTTTCAAACCATGTCGACAAAACAGCTCGCGTTGCTCCGGCGGCGGCGCGGCAATGGCAGTGCCCAACGGCGTTTCGTTGGTGACGGGGCATTTCAACTTCTGATGTGCCAACCCCAACGCCTGCGCCGCCCGGGCGGCAGTTCCGGTCTGATCTTCGAAAATATCACGGCTTAAAACGGCGGCCAGTTGTTTCTCATCAAAGGTTTTGGCACACCAGCTCAGCGAGGCGCCGGCCAGGAGGGGGAGGTAACTGACCGCCAGCGGCTGAGGATGGCCGCCATCGCCCCAATCGGCGATAAGATAGCCCAAAGCGCCATGCCGGCGGCCCGCCCGGGCGGCCGCCCGCAAGTTGCCCAGCGCGTTGTCGTGCCGGCCAATCAACGTCTGCCACGTGGAAGTGCCGGGGCAGACGTAAAACGGAATGCCGGCCTTGGCGAAAAGCGCCGCTTCGCGATCGAAAGGATGATTTGCCTCGTAGCCCCAGTTCAGGGCGACGATTTTAGTTGTAGGAGCGGACGTGAGTCCGCTCCGACCAGACCGAGCCGACCGGCGTCGGCTGCTGCAGAATTTCGATAATTCCGGGATCAGCTTCGGGTGCTTCAAGATGATGTCGCCCCAGAACATCATGCGCTTGCCGCGGGCGGAAACCTCACGGTGAATCTGTTTGAGAAAATCCAGATAAACGCGGCCCTGGCCGAGCCGCGCGCAGCGCTTTCGAGTCTGGCCATGGCCGAGGTCCCAGGTTTCGTCACAGCCGACATTGAAAAGGCGGCTGGAAAAGTTCGGGAGCAACTCGTCATACAACCCGCGCAGGAAGGGCAGGGTGCCGGGGTGATTCGGCGCGAGTGTGGACGGCCGCCGGACGAATTCGCCGCTTGCGTCCGCATACGGTTCGGCAACTTCACCAAGCTTTTTCAGCCGGGGAAATTCCAGGAAATGGCGCAAATGCCCGAAGGAATTTTGGTTCGGCACGAGGTCAATCCCCAATCCGCGACAGCGTGCGTCAAGCTTACGGATTTCTTCGCCCGTCAGCGCCCCCCAGCTTTGCCAGACGGATTTATATCGGCGATAGGCGAAGGTGTGCTCGGTGTAGAGCTGCAGTTCGTTGATTTTGAAGTCAGCCAGGTGACGGGCGAGTTGCATCAGGGTTTCAAGTTTGGGCACGCGCCCGCGCGAGACATCGAGCATGACCCCCCGCCGGGAGAAATCCGGCCAGTCCCGGATTTTCAGGCAGGGCAAACGCCGGCCGAATTGACGAAGGAGTTGCCGCAGCGTCGCCGCGGCCGCCCGCAGGCCCGACGGATCGCGGTAGGCAATTGCGATGCTCCGTTTGGAAATCGTCAGCGCATAACCTTCAGGGTGATCGGGCGCGAAATTGCTGCGGACGAATCGGGCCGCCGCCAGCGGGTTGCGGTTCGGCACCCTGAGGGTGCCCGGCAACCGTTTAAGGAAGCGCGGGCAGGGGAGCAGCCGCAAGTTTTCAGTCTTCAGTTTCAAGTTTTCAGCAACGCAGGTTAGAGCTGAAACCCAACAGACGCGAACTGAAAACTTACTTCGCGATCATGCCGGTCTTTCGCGCGTAATTGAACAGGCCGCCGGCGTCCACGACCGGGCGCACGTCGCCGAGCGGTTTGAATTTGAACACCTTGCCGGTGTTCTTCGCCGTGACGGTTTGCGCGTTCAGGTCCACGGTTACTACGTCGCCCGTTTTCAGAGTGTCACAGAGCCGCTCGGTCAGTTCGCAGGGATACAATTCGCCGGTGGCGACGCTGTTGCGGAAGAAGATGCGGGCAAAGCTTTCAGCCAGGACGACCTTGCATTTGGCCGAGCCCATCGCGATGGGCGCATGCTCGCGCGAGCTGCCGCAGCCGAAATTTTTGCCGGCCACGACAATTGGATATTCGCTGTCGAGCTGACCGCTCTTGACGAAGCGCAACGGGTAAAGCGATTCCGGCAGTCCGGCCAGGGCGTAGCTGCCCAGCTTCTCGTATTCCTCGGGAATCGTCGGCACCAGCGTCAGATACTGCGCCGGGATGATCTGGTCGGTGTCGATGTTGTCGCGCACCACGTAAACCGGTCCGGTAAAAACGGATTGCATGGTCGCAATGTGCCGCGCGGCGCCGGCTTTTTCAAACAGAATCCGGCGGGGACGGCGGGGACGTTGGCGCCGGCGGTGCCCCGGTAGATTGGTCGCGCTGGCGCAGGGCAACCACCGAGATCACGCACGCCGTCCAGGTGGGCAGGTCGCCAACCAGCGGGATGAATTCGAGCACAAACGTGGGCAGCAGCAACCAGTGAAAACCGATCAACCAAGTCGTCAGCACCATGGCGGCCACGTCAATGGCCTGGTCGGCGCCCGCCCAGCCGAAGAAGCCCAACAACAGTTGCAGCCCGTCCGCCAGCACGGCCGTGACGAGCGCCAGAACAAGGCGGGTCCGGGTGAGGGTCGGCGCCCGCAACCATGAGTCCAATTTGGCCGGCAGCTTCACAGAGCCGGTGATCATCAGGCATTTGGCCCGGTTTTTCAATATCGATGCTGAAGCATCAGGGGCGCGTTTCGAGGGTCCCCGGCGGCCATGCGCCGCGGGCAGCGCATGCGACAGCCAAGGCGGCGGACCAGTCGGCTTCCACCTTGCCGCTGGCGGCTGAATTTCTATAATTCATCCGTGCTCGACATCAAATTAATCCGCGACCAGCCCGATTTCGTGCGTCAACGCCTGGCCACCCGTGGGGCCGGAGATGAGCTTCAAATTGCAGCGCTGCTGAAGCTGGATGAACAACGGCGCAAGCTGCTGGGGGAAGTGGAAACCCTCAAGGCCCAACGCAACCGCGCTTCCAAGGAAATCGGCGCGCTCATGGGCCAGAAGAAAACGGCGGAAGCCGAGGCGAAAAAGGCGGAGACGCGGGAACTGGGCGAACGCATCGCCGCGCTCGACCGGGAAGCGGACGAGGCCGAGCGCCAGCGCCAGGAAATGATGCTGCGCCTGCCGAACCTGCCGCACGCCTCGGTCCCCGAAGGCCGGACCGCCGCCGACAATCCGGAAGTCAGGTCCCATGGCGCCAAGCCCAGTTTTGCCTTCAAGCCGAAGACGCATGTCGAGCTTTGCGAAAGTCTAAAGCTCGTGGATTTTGCGCGTGGCGCCAGGCTTTCCGGCAGCGGCTTTCTGCTCTACACGAACTGGGGCGCCCGGCTGGAGCGGGCCTTGATTCAATTCCTGCTCGACCTGCACATTCATGAACACGGCTACACCGAAGTTTCGCCGCCATTCGTGGTCGGGCCCCAATGCCTGGAGGGCGTCGGCCAGTTTCCCAAGTTCAAAGACCAGTACTACGGCGTGGTGGAAGGCGACAAGTCCGAGGAGATGGGCAAGTTGTATCTGGTGCCGACTGCCGAGACGCCCGTGGCCAACATTCATCGCGAGGAAATTCTCCCGGAAAAACAGCTCCCGATTTACTACTGCGCCTACACGCCGTGTTTCCGCGGCGAAGCCGGCGCGGCGGGCGTGGGCACGCGCGGCATGATCCGCGTGCATCAGTTTGACAAGGTGGAGCTGATCAAAATCGTAAAGCCGGAGCACGGTTACGAAGAGCTGGAGAAAATGGTGGCGAACGCTGAAACAGTGCTGCAACGGCTCGGTTTGCATTACCGCGTGGTGTTGCTGTGCACCGGGGACATGGGATTCGGCAGCGCGAAAACTTATGACATCGAGGTCTGGGCGCCGGGGCAGGGGAGCTATCTCGAGGTGTCGAGCTGCTCAAATTGCGAGGATTTCCAAGCCCGCCGGATGAATCTGCGGTTCAAGACGGAATCGGGCGAAAACCGGTTTCCGCACCTGCTGAACGGCAGCGGAACCGCCCTGGCGCGGCTGTTTGTGGCGCTGATTGAAACCTATCAGCAGGCGGACGGCAGCGTGTTGATTCCACCCCCGTTGCAGCCGTACTTGAAGGCCGAACGGATTGGCGCGTGAATAGTTTTAAGTTTTTAATTTTGAATTTTAGGTTGCTGCCCGGCTCAACTTAACATTCAAAACTCAAGACTCAAAATTAATGAGAATTCTTCTGGCCAGCAGCGAAGTGTATCCGTACTCCAAGACGGGCGGGCTCGCGGACATGGTGGGGGCGCTGGGCAAGGCGCTCGCGCGGGCCGGCCACGAGGTGCGGATCATCACTCCCTTGTACCGCGGCATTGCGGAGAAACATCCCGAGCTGCGCCGGGTGGACTGGCGGTTTGATTTGCCGCTGGGACCGGGGCGGGTCTCCGGCGGCCTGGCCCGGCTGGAGCCGGCGCCGCGGCTGGTCGTGTACTTCATTGATCAGCCGGCCTTTTACCAGCGCCGCGGATTGTACGTGGAGGATCACGTCAGTTATGCCGATAATGCCGAGCGCTTCATCTTTTTTTCAAAGTGTGTCGTTCAACTGGCGCGTTATCTGCCGTGGCGGCCGGACATCGTTCACGTGAATGACTGGCAGGCCGGGCTGGTGCCGGCATTGCAGCTCCAGCAACGCGCGGAAGGGTGGGGGACGCCGCCGCCGGTTTGCCTGACCATTCATAACCTGGCCTATCAGGGAATCTTCCCATCCGCTGCCTTCAACCTGACGAATCTGCCGGGGGAATTCTTCACGTTTGAGGGTGCCGAATTTTTTGGCCAGCTGAATTGCCTGAAAGCGGGCATTGCCTTTGCCGATGTCATTACCACGGTCAGTCCGCGCTACGCCCGCGAAATCATGACGGAGGAATTCGGCTGCGGGCTGGACGGGCTGTTGCGCCGGCGGCAGGACCGGCTGGTGGGCATCCTCAACGGAGTGGATTACGAGGAATGGAACCCCGGGCAGGACTCCTTCCTCAAACACGCCTATACGGCAACCCGTCTGGCCGGCAAAGCAAAAAACAAGGCGGAGCTGCAAGGAGAGTTGGGCCTGCCGGTAAAAGCGGAGGTGCCGCTGTTCGGCACCATTACGCGGCTGGCGGAGCAGAAAGGCATGGACATCAAATTGGGGGCCCTGGAGGAAATGTTGCGGGCGGACATCCAATTTGCTCTTTTGGGCAGCGGGGCTACGACCTACGAACGCGCTTATCTGAACCTGGCGCGCCGCTTCCCGGCCAAGGTGGCCGCCTGCGTTGGCTATGACGAAGGGTTGTCACATCGGATCGAGGCTGGCTGCGATTTTTACATCATGCCATCGCGCTTCGAGCCCAGCGGTTTGAACCAGATGTACAGCCTGCGCTACGGGACCATTCCCATCGTTCGGGCCGTGGGCGGGCTGGATGACAGCGTGATTGACATGACCGAGGATGCCGCCCGGGCCAACGGTATCAAATTCCGGGCTTATTCGGCGCGGGCTTTGGCGAAGGCAATTCGCAAGGCCCTGGCGCTTTATCATCAGCCAGCTTTGTTACGCCGATACCGCCAAAATGCCATGCGGGCGGACTTTTCCTGGGATCGGACCGTGGGTGAGTATTTGGAGGTGTACGAAGCCGCAAAAAACTTCAGCTTTGGACGAGATTTACAAAGCGCTGGGCGCGTTCCCTGACCACGGCACTGGGATGATCGGCCTGCCAGGGCGCGTTCCAGAGGACATAGAACTCAAAATCGGTCGGCCGCCGCCCATGGCTGCGTTGAAACCGGTCAACCCGGGGCCGCATGGTACTTTGGGCAGCCGTCAACGCCTGTTGCGGGTCATGCGGATTCCCACCCGGCCACAGCTCGGGCCGGATTTGGAACCGGGAAATCTCCCCAACCGCGCCGACGGCATGGTCGTTGTTGCCGCTTTCGATCATGGAAAGCGCCGCCCAGCGATCCATTGAGAATGCAGGGGTCGCCAGCCCAAGGCCGGCAACCACCAAAGTGGCTAAAAAACGTACATTCATTGTCCACTAATAAAGCCATTCACTTTTTAACCGTCAAATGGATTGTTTTGACATTGAATATAACAAACATTGTGTAACTATATTTCTATTCAAATTCGCGTCGATTGAATCTCATTTGGCCTGCAGCTTTTAGATTTGCGGGTTTTTCAAATTCGCCTGAGAAAAATCACCCATGTCAAAAAACGTTAAAAATTAGCTCATTTGCCCTGGTTTACAGGCTATGGCCTACCTGGTTTGATTGAAGAACCTGGTTAGCCTCAAAACCACGCTGCGAGGCAGTATCCAGATGAGGAGAACGATTAAGCGATTTCGCCAGCCGGAGATCGCCATCCGTTTTCCCTGCCGAAAAGCTCGGTGACCATGCCTGGCCACTTCTGCCGCAGTCATTTTGCCGGTTCGGATCGCGCGGGACTTGGGACCGCGGGCCACGGTGCCGAAATTCGATTCCGTGGGGCCGGGGCAAAGGGCAGTCACCGTCACTCCCATCCCGGCAACTTCTTCGGCCACAGCCTGGCTGAACGACCCAACAAACGCCTTGGTCGCGAAGTAAACCGCCATGCCCGGACCGGGCAGGAAACCGGCGACCGACCCGACATTAAGGATGCCGCCTCGTTTCCGTTTAATCATGGCGGGCAGGAACCACCCAGTCAAAGCCGTGAGCGCGCCGATGTTAACCTGGATGATCTCGAGTTGGCGCGATAGCGGCAAATCAGCAAAGTCGCCGCTGGCGCCGAAACCGGCGTTGTTCACCAACACGTCCACCTGGATTCCCCTGCCCTGCAACTCCTGAAATACCTGCGCCGGCGTTTCCGGCAAGGAAAGATCGGCCGTCAGGACAATCGCTTCGATTCCATGAACTCGCCGCAATTCAGCGGCCAAAGCCTCCAGCGCCGCGGTGTTGCGGGCCAGCAGCACCAGCCGGCTGCCGTCACCCGCAAAACAACGGGCGAGCTCCAAGCCGATTCCCGACGACGCGCCGGTGATCAACACGGTGTCGCGCAGCAGCGGGGTGTTCATCAGCTCGGAACGATCCTATTCATTTCCCCACCCGAATCGCCGGGTGATCGGCCAGTAAACGAAAAAGGACTTGCCGATGAGGCTCGTCTCCGGGAAATCCCCCCAAAACCGCGAATCCAAACTGCTCAGCGTGTTATCGCCCATCACAAAGAGATGGTTGGTGGCCACCTGGAAATCGCGACCCGGTGACAACTCATAAATCATGGCGTGGCCGTAATACTGGTTTTCCTTGTACGGAAGCGCTTTCATTCCCGGCGGCGCGCCGGAATAGGAATAGACATTTTCGAAATGCGGCGTGGACGCCGACAAGGGCTGCCCGTTGACAACCAGGTGCCCCACCGGCACCGCGTCGCCCCCGTATTGCGGCACTCCGGTCACCAAATGGTCCTGGGTCAAGGAAAGGTTCTCACTTCCCAGCCCCACCAGCCGCTTGATGTAGAACTGGTCGCCCGGAACGCGATACGTTTCCCGGCGCGCTTCCGGGATCCCCGCCGTCGCGAAGACGACAATCTCGCCACGTTGCGGTTTTCGAAAATTGTAACTGAGCCGGTCCACAAAGAGGTGGTCACCGGCACTGACCCGCATTTTGATCACGTCGTCGCCCTTGTGATAATACCTGCCGGCTTCCAATCCGGCGCGATAGGCCAGCGGAATCCCGCCCGGTGGCGCTTCGCCCAGATCCGGCGGAAACCAGATGACGTGCTCCACGCCGCCGATGGTGATGGACTGCCGGATGTTGAAAATCAGGAAGCTGGTCATCGGGCTGACGGCTTCGATGGTTCCATCGGCCTGGGCAACCACATGAATGTAGGATACGCCCTCAAACCATTCCTTGATCCGTTCCCAGCCGGTGGGGATGACGAATTTGGGATCGCCCGGCTGGCCGTCGTGCGCCAGGTAGTTTTTCGAGGTAACGCCGAACAAGGTCGGCTGCATCGAGCCGGTGGGGATCTTGAACGGTTGCAGGAAAAATGTGCGGATGGCCATGGCCACGGCAATGGCCACCAGCAGCACCTCGACATTCTCCCGCCACATCGCGTGCGGATAGGGCTTGATCCACTTGTTCGCGGCAAAATCCAGCTCGTCCATCTTCAGCCGGATCTTGCCGATGTTTTCGCCGGCCGCGATGGTGTCCCGCAACTGATTCAAGGCCGAGGTGACCGCGTTCACGGATGCCGCCGGGAGGATGTCGCGTTGCGCGGAAAGCAGATGCCACACGTGCTTGCGCATGGCGCAGGCCTCGCGCACCGTTTTCGAAGTCAGCCAGCGGATGATCATAAAATATGGCCAGTGCCGAGCGGCCCGTTGCTTGAATCAAAGGCAGCCCAATCGGGCCGGCGGCCGCTCCCCTGCCCCCGGCTTTTGACCTTGGACCTGCGGTGGTTGTTCATGCTTTCAATACTTCAATGAACGCCTCCTGCGGAATGTTCACACTGCCGATGGCTTTCATGCGTTTTTTACCCTCTTTCTGTTTCTCCAGCAATTTGCGTTTGCGGGTGATGTCGCCCCCATAACACTTCGCGGTCACGTCCTTCCGCAACGCGCTCACGTGCTCGGAGGCAATGATTTTGCCGCCAATCGCCGCCTGGATTTTGACCTGGTACTGCTGACGGGGAATGACTTCCTTGAGTTTTTCCGCCAGGGCCCGTCCCCGGCCCTCCGCCTTCGACCGGTGCACGATGGACGAGAATGCATCCATGACTTCGCCGTTCACCAGCATGTCCAATTTGATCATGTCGCTCTCGGAGTAGCCCGCATGTTCATAATCCATCGACCCGTACCCGCGCGTCATGCTTTTGATGCGGTCGTGGAAATCAATCAGAATTTCATTCAACGGCAGCAGCGTGGTCATCATCACGCGCCGCGCATCCAGGGTTTCGGTGTGGTCCAGCGTGCCTCGCTTCTCGGAGATCAAGGCCATCATGTCGCCGATATTCTCGTTGGGACAGATGATAAAGGCCTTTACGGTCGGCTCCTCGATTTTCTGGATGTAATTCGGCTCCGGCAGAAAGACGGGATTGTCAATTTCCTTCACCGTCCCGTCGGACATCGTTACCCGGTAAATCACGCTGGGGTAGGTTGCGATGATATCCATGCCGTATTCGCGCCGCAGCCGCTCCTGGACGATTTCCAGGTGCAACAGGCCAAGAAACCCGCAGCGGAAGCCGAAACCCAGCGCCACGCTGGTCTCCGCCTGGTAGACAAAGGCCGAGTCGTTCAACTGCAGCTTGGCCATGTTCACCTTGAGATGCTCGTAATCCGCCGTATTGATGGGATAGATGCCGCTGAACACCATCGGATGAATCTCCTTGAAGCCCGGCAGGGCCTCAGCCGGCCGCCGCGCGTCGGTGATGGTATCACCCATCTTCACTTCCGCCGGACTTTTGATATTGGCGGTGATGTAGCCGGTCTCACCGGTCTCCAGCCGGTTCCGCACGTAGGGTTTGGGATTGAAACTGCCGACTTCCTTTACCTCGTAACTCTTGCCCGAATGCAGCAGCTTGACGTGCATGCCGGCGCGCACCTCGCCGTTGAACACGCGCACGTGCGTGACCACGCCTTTGTAGGTGTCAAAATACGAATCAAACGCCAGCGCCTGCAACCCCCCCTGCCTCGTCGGCTTCGGCGCCGGAATCCGGGCCACAATTGCCTCCAGAATCTCATCAATGCCGATGCCTTCCTTGGCGCTGCACGGAATCGCCGTGTCGCCGGGAATGGCCAGGATGTCTTCGAGTTGCTGCCGGGCCTGGGCGACGTTGGCATGGGGCAGGTCGATCTTGTTGATGACCGGGATGATCTCGAGGTTCTGCTTCATCGCCAGGTGGACGTTGGCGACCGTCTGGGCCTCGACGCCCTGGGCGGCATCCACCACCAGGAGGGCGCCGTCGCACGCGCTCAAACTGCGCGAAACTTCGTACGAAAAATCCACGTGGCCCGGCGTGTCAATCAGGTTCAACTCGTAGGATTCACCATTTTTGGCCTGGTACAGCATGGTGACCGGATGGGCCTTGATGGTAATGCCACGCTCCTTTTCGAGGTCCATCGAATCGAGCAGTTGATCCTCCATTTCGCGGTCGGAAATGGTGCCGGTCCGGTGCAGCAGGCGGTCGGAAAGCGTCGTCTTCCCATGGTCAATATGGGCGATGATGCTGAAATTGCGGATATGTGCTGCGTCCATTGCTTGGGTGACGAGTGACAGGTGACAAGTGACAAGACGGATGTTCGGTTGCTGTCGATGACACCGGCCACTGCCCACGTTCCGTCCAAATAGGATAACTGGAAAACGGCTTAAGAAAAGGAAATTTGACTGTTATCCTCCGTCATGCACCGACCAAAAGAACCGCCACCGAATTCATTGCAAGGCATCGTCGTTAATTATCGCCCATGAGCTCGATGGCCTTTGCCTCATCGTCCGGATGCACCAATATTTCAATCATCGGAGCCGTCCCTCCATACCCGCCCAAAATCGCGGTAATCGGCATCACTTGCTGAACAGCGGCATCATCCCGGTTGATTTCGAACCGGACTTTTTCGCGGACAAAGCGTTTCAGGAAAGTTTCCGCTTCCATGACGGAAAACTTTCCCATGCTGCGAAACACCAGGTTTTGTTTCTCCGCCGGATCCGGCGGCAAAACCGGTTGTGTCAGCAATGTTCTGTCAAAGAAGGGTTGGTTGGGACCACGGGTGGAAACTATCCCCAGGTCAGCTCCAATGTATTCCGCACACCAATTGCCGGTCGCCTGAGGAATGGCTACGCGCCCCTGTCCTGGGATTGAAATGTGCGCGGGGCGAATGATCCATGTCCCTTGCACGCGATTAACGTCCAGAAACCGTCCTTCGTACGAAACGGGAGGGTGCGGGGGGTCATATTCGCAGGCGTATCCGTCGGCAATCAATTTTTCCCGCAACGTAATCAGGCGGCCATCCGGCGTGGTGGTGTAACTAATCGGCATCTGCTTTCTAAATTCAATCGTCGGAAAGTCGAAATATCCTTCGATCATGCCGTTGCCCGGCATTCCTTCGGGTGGGTCTTCGTTGATTGTGCCGGTGAAATGTTCCATCCACCCTTGTTTCAACCTGAGGGTGAAACGAATCACCATGCATCCGGCGGAACCGTCAGCAGTTTCAAAACCGTAAACGCCGCGCCAAACACCGGTCACTTTGGTTCGCGTTTCCGCCGGGTCGTTCAAAGACTGCCCATCCACCGCGCAAACCGTGACATTATCAGAATACTCCTCACCGCAATAAGGACACTTCTTCATTCGAACCAATAGCCGGTCGAAGCATAACCGGGAAACGGTTGAAGAAAAGGAAATTTGCCGGGCGCCACCGGGAAAGGCCGGCACCTGCCGATTTTGGATTGCATGCCGGCAGGCCGCT
Organism: Candidatus Acidiferrum sp.; assembly: GCA_035506715.1. Taxonomy (GTDB): domain Bacteria; phylum Verrucomicrobiota; class Verrucomicrobiia; order Limisphaerales; family UBA11358; genus UBA11358. Next base: position 20,297 of record DATJOW010000017.1, read on the forward strand.
GCTTTCGGTCAAATCTCGGACAGCCGGGCGCGAGACTCCTCCCCCACCCTGCCCTGCCCTCCCTCGGCGCACAATTGCTGAATCACAGGCATACCAACGGCACCGAACGCGGCAGACGGACCACGATCGTCCCGGCGATTTTGTCGTGCCAGCCCTGCTTTTCCCGGTCCCAGCCGATCCAGAAAAAGCCAAGGAAAAGCACCACGGCGGAAAGGGCCGCCGCCAGTCCGCGCACGAACGCAACGAGGATGGTCATTGGCCCGCCATCATGCCGGACGACCTGCAGCTTGAGCACAATCCCCCCGATGGTCGTTCCTTTCCAGGCCCACAAACCGGCGAAATACGCCAACGCCACGATGAACACCGCTGGCGGGAAGTTCAAAAAACCCATCAATAATCCGAGCGGCCCACGGACTATTCCGGCGATAACCGCCACCACCACCAAGTCCAGAAATGCCGCCCCCATGCGCTCCCAAAAACCGGCCCGGGGACAGGCCAACGCCGGTGGAAACGCCGCTGCGGCGCTGGGCGGAGCGCCCGCCGCCATTTGAGGCGGAGGAACGCCGGGCGGCAGACTGTCCGATGTGCCAGGAGATGCCGCAGCACCGGGAACTGGCGGAGCCGAAACAACGTCAGCAGAGATGCCCTGGCCACCGGTTGATGGCATAGGGGCAACGGCCGCCATGGTGGGCGGTATGCCATAAGCCGGCTGCGCGACCGCTGGTTTGTCGGGCATTTCCCGGCGCGACCGGCTGAAGACGGCAGTAACGGCACAGCCCAGCCCCCAAACGCCGAAGATGGTATAGCTCAACAATCCCAAAACAGGGACAAGGTAAAACAACGTGAGCAGCACGGTGCCGACGAGGAACGCCACCAGCGGCCTTTCGAACCCTTTCCCAAAGTGCCGTCCCAGTTTCAGACCGAGCCATTCCAGCACGGCGACCTTGCCCACCGCCGCGCCGATGAACAGGGCGGCCCAAAGGAAAGGCACGACAATCAACCCGATTCCGGTGATGGCCAGAACGATGACCACCACGGGCACGAGAATTTTTGTCAGCAACCCCATCAGGAAGGTGGTCGCCAGCCGCCGGGTTAAATGGTCCACGCATGCCTGGACCGGCTGGGGAAAACAGACGGCGATGAACAGGTAGAACAGGAAAAACACACCGGCGATGGCCCAGACAAAGCCGACCTGCGGCGCCAGCGGCCGCAATTCAAACACGCAATACTTCAACCATTTGCCCAACCAGCCCAGGTTGAAGAAGGGGATCGGAAAGCCCACGTTCACTTTCTCACCCCGAACGTTCGCGCCATCCGCAATTTTTAGCCTGCCGCCTACCGCCACGGTATCGCCGGATACCTTGGCTTTGGGGTCCACGGTCAACACGCCCATCACCGCCACAGCATCTTCGTGAACTCTCGCTCCCGGCTGCAAATGAACGTTGCCCATCACCGCGACCACGGCTTCGCCCACCTCCCCGTCCACCTCCGAGCTGCCACCGATCGTGACGACAGCTTCCCGGACTTTCCCGTGAATTTTCGCCGAGCCGCCGATGACCACCACCGCTTCGGCAGAATCTCCGACTTTCAATTCCACGTCCTGGCCGAACATCACAATGGGATGCAGTTGCCCACCGCTCCCGCCCTCTGGATTCATCGCAGTTTCATTGACGGCGGCAGCCGGCGGCGCATTGGATTCGTCCGCCGGATTGTTCGTCGCTGATATCACTTCCGGCTCGGCGGCGACGTTGGTTTCCTGGGCGGTTGCCCGCGGCGCCAGCGACAGACTCCCGGCGATCGTTAATAGAATCAACCACGTTCGATTTTTTGTTTTCATAAGGAGCGTTCCTTGGGTTTCTCGAAAGCGAGCCGGAAATACACGGTGCCCAGTCCCACACAGAGGGCGTAGCCCAGGGCCATACTTATCAGGCACGCGGCGACCACGCCCGCACCGAGTTTTTTTACCACGAGCAAGGCCGCCCTTGACAGCACGTCGAGCGTGTTTCCAATCATGTGCAGCCCGGAAAGCCATTCCCCCACCCGATGCAACGCCAGCGCGGGGGTGTGGGTTTGCGGCAGCTCCCAGCTGCCCAGGCAAAGTCCGCCAAACAACGCCAGCAAAAGCGCGAACGACGACGCCTGCCAGGCCACTGGCCACGTCTGCCACGAACGGCGGTACCACGGCAGCCGGGCCCGTTGTTCGATGGCGCGCATCACCCGGTCCGACAGCGCGGCCGGGGCCACCATTTCGGGAAGCGGCCGCAGCTCGGCGTTGATGGCCGCTTCCAATTGTTGATCGTGATCTGGCTTCATACCGGTCAGGCGGCTCTACGACTCCAGGACAAGCCGAAGCTTCCGGCGCATCGCTTCCCGGCCCCGGGAAATATCCGTCTTCACCTTGCCCAGCGACACGCCGAGCTTCTCGGCGATTTCCTCGTAACGCAGCCCATCGAGATGGTAGAGCACCAGCGGCACCCGTTGGGCTGCCGGCAACTTCTGCAGCGCCCGCTCCACCAGCTCCTGCCGATCTCGGGCTTCCAACTCCTCGCCTGGATCAACCTCGGCGGCAAATTCAGGCTCCGGCGTGTCCCCGCCCTCGGGATGGCTCGCGAACAGCTCGGAGAAGAAGCTCCAGCGCGAACGATAGCGGGACAGGTGATTCAAACTGAGGTTGGTGGCGACGGTCTTGAGCCAGCCGCCTGCCGTCGGACTCCCGGCCAGCTCACCGAAGCGTTCATACGCGCGCAGGAACACCTCCTGCGTCACGTCTTCGGCTTCAGATGAATTGGCGAGCAAGCGCATGGCCGTGCTGTACACCATGTTCTGGTAGTTACGCATGAACGTCTCGAACTGTTGCGCATCGGTCATGATCGGGCCGGGCCGGGTGCCGGCTCATCCTACGCCCGGCACGTCGCACAACGCAAAACTCTTGCCGTACCTCTTGCATAACTTTGGGAAATGAACTGCATGGCCGCAGCTAGAACAATCTCCACACCCGCACCGGGGCCATTGCCGTCACCGCCGGCAACCGGGAAGCGGTCCGCTCCGTTTCGGAGCGCATTGGGGATTGCCTTATGGCCGGGAATTCCGCCCGGTCAGGACAGTCAACCAGCCATGGGACTTCGCCCGTGGTTGACGGCTGGTTCGGCAGCACCGGCAACGGCTGGGCCTGCTTGAAATCCGGATTCAACCTGGCTCGGGGCGAAACGATTTTCATATTCCGGTTTGATAACCCGGCAGGCGACCGGTTTGTTTCAAAAAAGTCCGCCCAGCTTTGCGGGTGAACCCCGGCAGAACTGCCGTTAGGAATATCGATCAGTCCAGCCCAAGGGATCCGGGAAGCTCGCGATCAATCGTTATCCGACGCATCCCCGGCCTGGGATTTGGGCGCCACGACCATGAGAATCCCGTTCAGAACCATCCACACGCCGGACAGACAACACTGTTCGGAGTCAATTCCGCATCCGTCTCGACTTCAAAAACGTATCGTTGTCCACATCCGCATTGGATTTTGATGGGTATCACAGCCGGATCAGCTTCGATGGTACGCTGCATACGCCGATCCCTTGGATTTGTCCAGAGCAACCTGTCCTTATGCCCGACCAAGGGTGCATGTTTACTCTTTTTCCGAACAGGCGGCTGAAAGCCACCAAACCCCGCATCCAAGATGGCTGCGCTACAGCGTAGCACACGGTTCCAGCGTGCGGGTTGGGGCATCTTCCAGAGCCCGCTTGCTCACGCGCATACCAACCCATCAGGGCAGTGTGCTGATGCGCACGCAAACCAACCCTTGCGATGGGGATTGAACCTCGGCTACCGTCAGCCCTGATGAAACCGTCCGTCTTTGCCCTCAACCATAAACCCCTTGGTTTTCTACTGTTTTGGCTGGCTTTGGCCGGTCTGCCTCCGCTGAACGCCCAGCAAGCGGCGCCCGCGCCCACACGGTGGGAAACCCGGGCGAAGCAGAAGACCGACCTGAACCAGGGCATCACCTGGCTGACCCACGAGCCGATCGATTTCCTAATGCGGCGCGGGGACCACTATGACGACGAACCGGATCGGTACCAAAAAATGTGCGCACCGGACAACCTCAAGCGCATGGCCGATGCCGGCATCCGCTACGGGCGGATTTTTTTCTACAAGGGTTTCGGGCGCGAATATGAGCGCGCCAACATGGAACAGGCCAAAGCTACGGCCGCTCTCATGCATCAGTTCGGCCTGAAGGTGGATATTTACATCGGCGGCACCATGTTTGCCGAAACGCTGTATTGCGAGCGGCCCGAGGCCCGGAACTGGGAGCAGCGCGACCAGAACAACCAATGGGTGCCGTACGGCCTCCAGACGTTCCGGCATTACGCCTGTCCTAACGAGCCCGCCTATCGTGATTACCTGAAGTCGATCCTCAAATACGCCGTCGAGGAGGTTCACGCCGACCAGATTTCCTTCGACAACATCATGCTGCAACCGGAGCCGGAGTCGTGCCGCTGCCCGCGCTGTATCACAGCGTTCCACGATTTCCTGCGCCGGCATTATCCCACGCCGGAAACCGTCCGCCGCCGGTTCGGCCTGCCGGACGTGGAGTGGATCCAACCCAACGAATGGGCGTCCCCCACCCAGCCGGACGGCATCAGCGTCCTCAACGACCCGGTGTTGCAGGAATGGGTCCGGTTCCGCTGCGAGTCACTGGCCCATTACGCCAACGATCTCTACGATTATGTCAAAAGCCTGAACCCCGACGTCTCGGTGCTGTTCAATATCAAGGGCCTTTACAGCTACAACCGCTACTGGGCCAACGCCGTCTATCACCCGTTGTTTGCCAATCGCATTGACGTGCTGTCGTTCGACACCGGCGGCTACGACGCCCGCATCGATGCCCGGACCGGGGCCCTGGTCTCCCAAATCCGCTTCTACAAGGTGGCCCGCCGGCTCAAAACCAGTTGCGAGGAGCCGCTGCAGGACGACCTGCGCTGCGCGGTGGACATGGCATTTGCCTATCAAACCCCCGTCCGCGGCAATCCCGGCTCTCCCTTCACCACGCATGTCTCCACGCCGCTGCTCGAGTTTTACCGCGAATATCTCGACCGCTACTACCGCGACACGGAGAGCGTGGCAGACGTCGCCGTCCTGCACACCTGGCCGTCCATGGCGTACAGCATCAGCGACACCTATGTGCCGACGACGCTCATGGAGCAGGTGCTCATTCAGCACCAAATTCCCTTCGACATCCTGTTCGACGAAGACCTGGAGCGGATTGGGAGTTACCAGGAAATCATCCTGCCCGGCCAGGAATGTGTTGGCGAGGCGCAGGCGCAGAAGTTGCTGGAGTACGCCCGCAACGGCGGCACGTTGCTGCTGACCGGCAACACGGCGCAATATAATCAGTGGCGCGAGCGCCGCCGCACCAATCCGTTCCTGCCTGCGCGCACGGAACGCAAAGGCCGGATAATTTACCTCCCGGAAATCATCCCCGCCGATTCCCCCGGCGCCAGAGTTCCAATGGCCGATGAGAATCCGGAGCCGGGGGCCGCTCCGCAGCGCGGGGCGCGGATGAGTCCGGCCCAGTGGGTTCTCCCGAAAAATCACGAAGCCATCAGCCAAGCCGTGGTGCAGGGCTTGCCCCGGGGGCTTTCCATCCGGACGGAGGCGCCTTTGACCGCCGTCATGGACCTGCTCACCCGCCCCCGCAGCCGTGAAACCCTGGTTCACTTCGTCAATTTCGACCGCGCCAACCCCCTGGCGCCGCTTCCCACGACCGTGCGCAAACAGTTCGATGGAACGGTCAAATCCGTTACTTTGCTTTCGCCGGAACGGGATGCGCCGCAGCCGCTGTCATTCCGGGAATCCGCGGACCAGGTCACTTTTACCGTTCCGGCCGCAAAGCGTTACGCGTTGGTGGTCATCGCCCAGTAGCTTAGCTGCCGCCGGACCCTGGCTGGGCCAGGCGGGCGCGACGTACTAGGGTTAAAAAACGCCGCGGTCAGGGGCTGGTTGAAGCCCGGTTTTGTTCTGGACTTTCTGCCCTCGATTTAATAATTTCGGGGTATAAGTCCTATGAGAAAGATTTCCTTGTTCGTTGTTCAGGCAATTGCCGCGTGCCTTATCCAGTCCGCGTCCGCTCAGTACAGCATGCCGCCGGGCTCGCCCGAGGAACTGGAGGCAACCTACATCACGTCCATTGAAAACCGAACCGCCGCCATCGTCGCCTCTTTAGATCTGAACAATGCGGAGAAGTCTGCCCGTGTTCATGACATTATCATCGCCCAATATCGGACCTTGCGGGCGCGTGACGAAGCCATCGATTCCCTGCTTAAATTGCAGGGCAAAGAGGTCAATTACAAAAATCGCGCTCCGCTGATGCAAAGCGAGTCCAAAGCCCTGCACGACAAATTCCTCGCCAAGCTGGCCACGGAGCTGACTCCGGAACAGGTTGAAATCGTCAAAAACAAAATGACCTATAACAAGGTCCAGGTGACTTACGTCGCCTATTGCTCGATCTTCTCCGATCTCACGGAGGCGGATAAAACCGAGATCATGGACAAGCTCAAGGCCGCCCGGGAGGAGGCCATGGACGGCGGCAGCGCGGCGGAAAAGTCCGCCATTTTCCAGAAGTACAAGGACCAGATCAACGATTACCTGAACGCCCACGGGCATGACGTGGCCAAGGCCTACAAGGAATGGGAGGCCAAACAGCAGGCCAGCAATCAAAAGGCCTCGGGCGGCGCTGCCGGCGACAGTACACCGACCAATAAGTAGGCCGCGGGCTCCTCGCCGCTCTGGCCTCCGCCCGGCCGTCCGGCCGCGAACCGGGCAACGCTCAACGTGGTTCTCCCCGGTAGGCCAGTCTGACAATCCAGTCGGCCAAAAAGAAACAAAGGGCGCCCCAAATCATCGCCGGGATGCCGAACGCGAAATAATAAAACACGGACGGCAGATCGGCGCTATTGCCGTCGCTCGCGGGCAAAAGGCTTTCCACAATGGTTTCAAAGCCGGCCCACACATTCCACAAGCCATAGGTGATGATCAGAAAACCGGCAATCCGGACCATCACGCCAAAAAGTTCGGAGGATTTCATCAGGCTGTAATCGCAATCATTTCACTGCCGCCCCCCAACACTGGGTCAGTTGCCCCGGCCCTGTCAAGCCGGCTTTGCGCAGTCCCGCCAGTTTTGTTTTGGCAAATGCGCCGTTCGCCGTTTTACTGGACGCCATGCAAGTCGTGCTTGATTACTTGAAACGCAACCAGGCCCGGTTCGTGGCGGAGTTGTGCGATTATCTCCGTTTCCCCAGCGTCTCGGCCCAGCCGCAACATCAGCAGGACATGATCGCCTGCGCCCGCTGGCTGGCCACACACGCCCGCCGCCTGGGCCTCGACGCGCGCGTCTGCCCCACCGCCGGCCATCCCATCGTCGTTGCCAAAACCCCGCCCGTGCCCGGCAAGCGGCACCGCCCCCATTTCATGGTCTATGGCCACTACGACGTTCAGCCGCCGGAGCCGCTCGATTTGTGGAAAACGCCGCCGTTTGCGCCGCGCATCCAGGGCCGTTCGATCTTTGCCCGCGGCTCAACCGACAACAAGGGCCAGAACTTTACGCATCTCAAAGCGGTCGAAGCTTATCTCAAAACCGGCACTCCCCTCCCCTGCGATCTGACCTTTGTCATCGAAGGCGAGGAAGAAGTCGGCAGCGCGAACCTGGCAAAATTTTTAAAATCAAACCGTCGCGAACTGGCGTGCGATGCCGTCATCGTTTCGGACACCGGCATGCCCAGCCCCAAACATCCGGCCTTGACCTACGCGCTGCGCGGCATCATCGCCTTTGAAATCACGCTGCACGGCCCGTCGCGTGACCTGCATTCCGGCGTTTTCGGCGGTTCGGTGGAAAACCCGGCCATGGCGCTCGCCCGCCTGCTCGCGCAAGTCCGCGACGCCCGCGGCCGCATCACCATCCCCGGCTTTTATGACGACATTGCGCCGCTGTCGGCGTTCGAGCGGAAACAACTGGCTCGTTTCCCGCTGCCGGACCGCGCCCTGCAGCAATTGCTGGGTGTGACCCGGCTGTTCGGCGAGCGCGGTTTTACCCCCACCGAACACCGGGCGGCCCGCCCCACCTTTGAAATCAACGGCCTGACCAGCGGTTACCAGGGCCAGGGCAGCAAAACCATCGTGCCGGCCTGGGCCCGGGCGAAAATCACCTGCCGCCTCGTGCCGCATCAGCGGCCGGCAAAGATCCGGGGTTTGGTGTGCGATTACCTGCGTAAAATCTGCCCGCCCACGGTGCGGATCGAGATCCAGGCCGGCCACGGAGCGGAAGCCTACCTGGTTTCGCCGCAAAGCCGCGCGGCGCAGTCGGCGCTGCGCGCCCTGAAAGCCGCGTTTGGTTGCCAGCCAATTTTGATGCGCGAAGGTGGTTCGATCCCCATCGTCAACGACTTCAAAAAAATCCTCGGCGCCGATTCGCTGTTGTTGGGATTGGGCCTGCCCGATGACAACGCCCATTCGCCGAACGAAAAGTTCAACCTGGACTGTTTTGCCAAAGGCCAGGCGATGAGCGCCCACCTGTGGCAGGAGCTGGCGCAGCGCCCTTAGGCGGCCAGGGAATATTCCGCCAGCACTTGCACCCGCTCCGCCGAGGCGTACCAATCGGTCAATACCAGTTGCATCCGCCGCACCCGGCTCTCGCCAAACGAAATCGTCCGGTTGGCTTCCAGAAGACTCTTCAGCCGCTGCCAGTCCGTGTCCGGCCGGCAAAAGCGCATGATCGTCAGGTGCGCCGTCTGGATTTTGTACTTCCGGGCGAGTTCATCCGCCACGTGGTTTTTTTTGAGTTCCTCCCGCAAATCATCCCGGATTTGCGCGAGCGTGTCGCCGACGGGAAATCCCTGGACCATCACCGCGCTGGCCGATGCCGTCAGGCCCTGGAACCCGATTGAAAATTCACGGTGCGCCTTCAAGACCTTGCTGACGAGGGATTGGTACGTGGGTAAGGGGCCGATTTTGTCCCGCCAGAGTTCCGATCCCGGAACGATCGACAGCACCGTGACGTGGAGTTCTTCCGGCCGGTAGAAATACTGGCCGGGCGCCACGATCGCCAGCTCATCCACGAATTTGGCAATGGAACGTTGAACCGCCGGCTCGGGCCGTAACATCAGAGTCAGGCCCCGCCGAGGATCACGGGTTTTATCCGGCAGATGGGGATCAATCGTGGGCCGGCCGCCCGCCAAGGCCAGGGCGGCTTCCTGCCAAAGCCGCTCGTAGATGTGCCTCGCCTCGCTCACCGGTGGTCCCAGGCCTGCAGTTCCGTGCGCAACGGCTCCAGCGGCAGCCCGACGACATTGCTGTAGGAACCGGAAATCTCCGCCACGATTATTTCGCCGTGCTCCTGAATGGCGTAAGCGCCCGCTTTGTCCAGCGGGTTTACCTTCGCCAGGTAATCGCGAATTTGGCCGGCGGCCAGCGGGTGAAATCTCACGTCCGTGGTCGTGGCCAGCAGTCGTTCCTGGTGCGCGCGCAGGTGAATCAGGCTGATGCCGGTGACCACCTGGTGCGTCTGCCCCTGGAGCCGCGTCAGCATCCGCTCGGCTTCGGCAAGGCTCCCGGGCTTGCCCATGATTTCCCCGCCCAGGAAAACCAGCGTATCCGCCCCCAGCACGAGGGCATCGGGATTTTTTTTGGCGACCGCCCGCGCCTTGCGATGGGCATTCAGCTGGCAGATTTCGAACGGGGATAGCTGCTCGTCCAGAATTTCCGATGCGTCGCTGGGCACGACCAGGAAATCCGGATGCAATTGCCGGAGCAGTTCGGCGCGGCGAGGCGAGGCTGAGGCCAGGATCAGCGGCGGCAATCCCATGCGCTGAATTTAATCATGAACGCCATACGTGTCGAGTCACACCCGTGGGGCTGGCAACCCGCTTTGCCTTCGGCGGGGAAAGTGCTGGCCGGGCGGTTTTCGGGAAACCGTCGTACCTCCAAACGGCCGGCCGGCGAGCGGGATGATATCCCTTGCGATGGGCTGAAACAGAAAACTTGAAACTTGAAACTTGAAACTTGAAACTCGGTTCATGCACAGCGACCGTCATCTCGTCAATATTGCGCTCATCGGTTTCATGGGCGCCGGGAAATCGTCCGTCGGGCACCTCGTCGCCGAACAGTTGCGTTTTGATTACCTCGACACCGACGACGTCATCCAGTCGCGCGCCGGCCGCACCATCACCGAGATTTTTGCCACCGACGGCGAGCCGGCCTTTCGCAAGATGGAATCGGATTTGGTGAAGGAGCTCGCCGGGCGGACGCGCACCGTCATCTCGACCGGGGGCGGACTGCCGGTCAAACCGGAGAACCTGGCCTGCCTTAAAACCCATGCGCTGGTCGTCTGCCTGTGGGCGTCGCCGGAAAAAATCTGGGAGCGCGTCCGGCACCAGACCCATCGTCCGCTGCTCCACGATTCCGACCCGCAGAAAAAAATCCGCGACCTGCTCGCCGTGCGCGAGCCGTTTTACAAACAGGCCGACGTGCTGGTCAACACGGACATCCGCTCCGTGCGCGAGGTGGCGCAACAGGTCGTGCACCAATACCGGCTCGAATCGTCCGACCGGCGATGAAAGCCGCCATCCGCCAGCAAGCGCGTGAGTTGGGTTTTGACGACTGCCGGTTCACCGCCGCTGATGCGCCAGCCAGCGCGGATCGCTTCCAAAGTTGGCTCGCCACAAAACAGCATGGCGAGATGGCCTGGCTCGAGCGCACCAGCCCGAAACGCCTGGATCCCCGGAATGTCCTGCCCGGCGCTAAAAGCATCATCGTATTCGCAGCAAGCTACGAACTGGGTAATCCGCCATCCGCAATCCACCATCCGCATTCCGGCGTGATTGCCCGTTACGCCCGTTTCACCGACTACCACAATGTCCTCGGCGAACGGCTGAAGCAACTGACTGCCCTCGTCCAGCAACTCGGCGGCGCGGAGGCCAAGTCGTTGTGGCACGTGGACACCGGGCCGATGCTGGAACGTGACTTTGCCCAGCGCGCCGGCATCGGTTTCATTGGCAAACATACCAACGTCATCAGCCGGCAATTGGGGAACTGGATTTTGCTGGGCGAAATCATCACCACCCTTGATCTGGAGCCGGATGCGCCGGAGCCAAATCGCTGCGGCAAATGCGAGCGCTGTCTCGAAGCCTGTCCCACGCGGGCCATCACGGCGCCCTTCCAACTGGATGCCCGCCTCTGCATTTCCTATCTCACCATCGAGTTGAAAGGTTCCATCCCGATTGAACTGCGCCCGGCCATCGGCAACCGGATTTTCGGCTGTGACGATTGCCTGGCGGCTTGTCCGTGGAACCGGTTCGCGCGCGAGGGCCGTTTGATGAAGGAACAGGCCCGTCCGGATCTCGCCGCGCCGGACCTGCTCGAGCTGCTGCAACTGGGCGAGGCGGCCTTCAAATCGCGCTTCGCCGGCACCCCGATTCTGCGCGCCAAACGCCGGGGGCTGTTGCGCAACGTCTGCGTGGCGTTGGGGAATACCGGCAGTGCATCCACCCTGCCCCGCCTGCAAAAAGCCGCTGGCGATCCCGAGCCGTTGATCGCGGAACACGCCCGCTGGGCAATTGGTCAAATCAAATCGCGCCACCCATGAAACGAGCTCGTGCCTTTTTCGAGTGCGCCCTGACCGTGCTCTTAAAACTGGCGACTGGAAGCCGCCGGCACCCGCAGTCAGGATGACCGCGCTACGCAGCGTCCGCTTTGCTCCTTCGCGGCGCGACGGCGGCCAGCGCGAGTTGAGGCATCTTCCAGATGCCCGGGTTCTGCCAAGACGGCGGTTTCAAAGGAATGGTGGCAGCCGGCGTTCAGCTTCGGCGCCCATACGCTTTCGCGGTTGACAGCCGGGATTCTGCATGTTCAGTTCCCCGCCATTGAACGCCACGACTGACATCGCGTACGAAACGGCGCGCCGGATTACTCCGGCCGAGTTTGTTGACCTGCTGCGCCGCTCGACCCTGGCGGAACGCCGTCCGGTGGACGATGCCCAATGCATCCAGGCCATGCTGCAACACGCGAACCTGCTTTGCACCGCCTGGCACGGAGCCAAACTCGTCGGGGTAGCCCGGTCCGTCACCGATTTTGAATTCTGCTGCTACTTGTCGGATCTGGCGGTGGATGCAGCCTATCAGAAACAGGGCATCGGCCGCGCATTGATTGCGTTGACACAGTCCAGGCTGGGCGCGCGCGCCAAACTCATATTGCTGTCCGCCCCCAAGGCGGAGCGCTATTATCCCCGCATCGGATTTGATGTCCATCCCTCAGCCTGGATCATCCCTGCCGACCGCGAATTGCGCTGAATCCGCCAAACGAAACTCGATCTTCTATGAACGCTTATCAGATCTCTGCCACCACCGGCCCGGACGCGTTGCGGCTCGTGCAGTTGGCCGAACCCAAACCCGCCGCCGGTCAGGTGCTCGTCCGCGTGCGCGCCGCGTCGCTCAACTACCGCGATTTGATGGTGGCCGACGGCCGCTACGGCAAGGTTGCCCTGCCACTCATTCCCCTGTCCGATGGCGCCGGTGAAATCGCCGCCGTGGGCGAAGGCGTGACGCGCTGGAAAACCGGCGACCGCGTGGCCGGCACCTTCTTTCAGGGCTGGTCGTCGGGACCGTTTGTGCGCGCGACCGCCCAAACCGCGCTCGGCGGCGCCCTGAACGGGATGTTGGCCGGGCACGTCGCGCTCGCCGCTGAAGGTGTGGTGGCGATCCCGCCGCATCTCAGCTTCGAGGAAGCCGCCACCCTGCCCTGCGCCGCCCTGACCGCCTGGCACGCTTTGGTTGTCCAGGGAAAGGTCGCCGCTAATGAAACCGTGCTGGTGTTGGGCACCGGCGGCGTTTCCATGTTCGCCCTGCAATTTGCCAAAATGCACGGCGCCCGCGTCATCATCACCTCCAGCAGCGATGAAAAACTGGCGCGCGCCAAATCGCTCGGCGCGGATGAAACCATCAATTACCGTTCCCGGCCGGAGTGGGAAAAAGACGTGTTGGTCCTGACGCAGGAAGCGGGAGTCGATCACGTGGTTGAAGTCGGCGGCGCCGGGACATTTCCCAAAACCCTGCGCGCGGTCAAGCCCGGCGGCCAGGTCCACCTGGTGGGCGGCGTCAGCGGGTTCACCGCCGACGTGCCGCTTGGCGACATCATCCGCAAGCTGGTCAGCGTGCGCGGGGTTTATGTGGGCAGCCGGGAGATGTTTGAGGCCATGAACCGTGCGGTGGCCCGGCATCGGACCAGACCGGTGATTGACCGCGTATTTGGATTTGCCGAGGCGCCGGCGGCCTATCGCTATCAGCAGAGCGGGGCGCACTGCGGAAAGGTGGTCATCTCTGGTGTTGCCTGAAAGCTTCATGGCTTTGTCGCTTCACTTCACCCGGCTGGCCAAGTGGCACGTCGCGTTTCCGGCTCGATTTGCAGATCCGCATCCGCCGACCGGTAAGGCGGGGTCGGGGCGCCGCGCCGACCTGCCTTCGCAAGGCTACCGCAAGGCAAGCCGGACGCCGCCGCGCGGCGTCCCTACCTACAACTAGTCGCCGCCGGGAGTGTGCCGGGAGCGATGGTACCATAAAACCCACCACCTTCATCCGCCCAGCGCCATGGTCAGGCCAACCAGCGCAAGACCGACAACGACCATCACCACCCCTGACAGCCAGGGCCGCCGCCCGGCACAACGCCCGTAGGCCCAGCCGGTCAGGAACAACATACCGACGGCAATGGCATTGGAGACACGCAGGGCCGGAAGCGGGTGTTGCATCAAGAGGAACGGGATGACTACGGGAAAGGTGGAGAGGAAGACAAGCAGGAAGACCGCCAGTCCGCCCAGGTAATCTTGCTTGCGGAGGCGCATCTGCTCTGGCGGCTCCGGCAATTGATTCAACCGCTGGCGGATGGCTTCGTATTCCGCCGGCTGCAAAACTTCCGCAACCATCGGCGGCAAAGCACCGGCAATGATCTGGCGGGCCGCCGCCGCATCCTCCGCCCCGCGCAAGGCGCGCAACGTGCGGAGTCTTTGGCTCGAATCAGCCAGGCAACCCATCAGATACAAAATCGCGTCGATAATCCCCCAGGCCAGGTTGCAGCCCAAGGCACCCAGAAGCATCGTGCGGACTTCCGCACGGCCGGCTTCGGCGGCACTGAGCGAGCCGGTGATAGCCAGCACCATGATCAACCCAAACAGAACCTCGGACACCCGGTCGTATGGGTCGAGGATGCGTTTGGAGGAGGGAATGAGGTTCTCAGACATAAATCAACCAACCGGGGACTGGCAATCGCGCGGGCCATCAGGCGGGAGGACGCGGACCCGGCCGGTCGCGAGTTCATAGATCGCGCCGACAATCTGGATGCGGCCTCCGACCACGGCGGCGTGGCCGGCGGGGGTCGCCGCGAGTTGACGCACCGTCCAGCGCACGTTGGCTTCGACGGCGTGAAGCCATTGCGCCTCGGCAGGCTCGGACGCATTGATGCCCTCCAGGCCCGGGAGGATGGCGTCGAGCAACTCGGCGACTTTCCCCTTTTCACCCCGGCCACCAAACTTGGTTTGCAGGGCGGCCTGCACCGCGCCGCAGCCTTCATGGCCGAGCACCACGAACAGCGGCGTCCGCAAATGAACCAGTGCGTAGCCCAGGCTGCCGAGGATTTCGGCCGAGACGACATTGCCGGCGACGCGCACTATGAACAAGTCGCCCAGGCCCTGATCAAATATCATCTCGGGCGGCACGCGGGAATCGCTGCAGCCGAGAAGGGTGGCGAACGGTTGCTGCGCCGCCGACAATTCGGTCAGGCGGCCGGGCAGCGGCGGCCGTTGTTGCGGTTTGCCGCACATGAAACGCGCATTGCCCTCGATCAACCGTGCGAGAGCGGCACTGGCCGTGATTGTTGGCGTGACCGTTGACATGCGATTCATTGATCAAGCACAGTCTTTGTGCCGAGCGTTCCCCGCAGTGGGACGTTTGCATCTGGAAGATGCCTGAACCTGAAACCGGGGAAGCCTGCGCCATCCCACGCCGGCAGGACAGCCAACCGGTCGGCGGTCTTTGGCGGGTTCCAGCCGCCGGTTTCCAAGACAGTGCCGAGGTGCACCCCGGAATAGGCCGGGGTCACCTGGCGGGTTGACTTCATAAATTGATAATCTCCATTCGATGATTACCCGCCGGATCGTCAGGCGGATCGCGCTGGGTCAGGATGGCGAAGGCGCCCGGGAGCCGATGCCGCCGCACCCAGTCTTTGACGTATGCCGTCCACGACGGCGGCGGTGCCGGCTCATGCTCCGGAATTACGCCGTGAGAAAATCGGAGGTCCGAGCAGGTTTTGGCGCGGGGGCTGATGGCAACCACCGGCACCGGCAGGCGCAGCGCCGCCAGCCATCGCGCGGTGGCGCCGCTGGCCGATGGCACAAAGACGGCCGCCGGCTGAAGGTACTCGAGGCTGGCCTCGACGCTCACGGCGATGAGGTGCTCGGGCCGGATGCGGCCGGTCAGGTCCACCCCGGTGTACCTTTCTTTGACGGTAACATGGCGGCGGGCCGGCTCCACGGCCGCCGCAATTTTGGCCAGCATCGCCACGGCCTCCACCGGGAAGGCGCCCATGGCCGATTCGCCCGAGAGCATGACGCAATCGGTGCCATCGAGAATGGCGTTGGACACGTCGGTCGCTTCCGCGCGCGTCGGCAGACGATAGGCGGTCATGGACTCGAGCATCTGGGTGGCAGTGATGACGGGCCGGGCGCGCCGATTGGCCCGGCGCATGATGTCCTTCTGCACCACGGCAATCCGTTCGATGGGAACTTCCACACCCAAGTCGCCGCGGGCGATCATGATGCCATCCGCGGCGTCGAGAATCTCGTCGAGCCGTTCGAGGGCGCGCGACCGCTCGATTTTCGCGATCAGAAACGGGTCGTGGCCGAATTCGCGCGCGGCCTGCCGCACTGCTTGCACGTCTGCGGCGCCTTCAACAAAAGACTGGCTCACGGCGTCCACGCCTTCGGCAAGCGCAAATTTCAGGCACTCGCGGTCCCGCTCAGTGAAGGCGCTGATGCCGAGGCTGATCCCCGGCAGGTTCAGGCCCTTGCGCGAGCGGAGTTCGCCACCCACTTTAACCACACATTTCACCTCGGCGCCGCTGACCTCTGCAACTTCGAGCTGGAGGTAACCGTCGTTGAGCGACAGGGGGTCGCCCCGTTTTACCACCTGCGGCAGGCGCGAAAAGCTGACCGAAACGCGCCGGGCATCGCCGGCGACCTGGGCCGTGGTGAGCGTGAAGCTGTCACCGGCTTTCAATTCGATTTTATCCACGCCGAGGTTGCCGATGCGCATTTTGGGGCCGGACAAATCCGCCATGATGGCCACCGGCCGGCCGACGGCCCGGGCGGCGGCGCGCAGGTTCAGGATATTCTGCCGGTGCGACGCGAATTCGCCGTGGGAGAAATTGAGCCGCGCGACGTTCAGTCCGGCGCGGATCATTTGTTCCAGCACCGGCTGGGAATTTGACGCCGGGCCGATGGTGGCGACGATTTTGGTTTTGTGGGCGGGCAAAGGGTTTTCCATAGCTACAGCTGGCTTTCAATGGGCAGCAAGGACAGCAGATTCACCACCAGCCGGCGGTAGAGCGAGGCGTGCGGTTCGTGGGTGTACCGCACTTCCCGTCCGTTCTCCTGTCCGATCCAGACGATGGAGCCGCACTCCTTGCAGGGGCCGGGACCGGGAACAAATTCGAGGCGATAGGCGGCCTCCTTCAGCCGGGCTTCGAGGGAGTCCGCCACCGGGCCGGCCACGTCGGGAATCTCAATGACGAGGCCCATCTCCGTATTGAGCACGGTCGAGCGCGGATCAACGTTCAGGGAGCCGACGAAAAGTGTTTGGCGGTCAAAGATGAACGACTTGGCATGAAGGCTGGAGCGCGGTGATTTGGCGTTGCGCCGGCGAGTGGTCCTGTCTTCCAGAGCGGTGGCGCGGAGCCGGGCATTGGGCTTGATTTCCCACAGCTCGACACCGGCGCGGAGCAGCGCCTTCCGGTAGCGGCGATAGCCTGCGTGCACCGCCACCACGTCGGTCGCCGCCAGCGAATTGGAGAGCACCACCACCCGTATGCCGCGCGCCCGCAGCGACCGGAAGAGTTCCACGCCGGTCGGGCCCGGAACAAAATAGGGGGAAACGATAAAAACCTCGCGCGTGGTGCCGTCGAGGACATGGCGCAATTGCGGGAGCAGGTGGGTGGCGGTGTTGGTCAGGTCGGTGGTGATCTTTTCCGGCTGGTCACACACCAGCCGGGTCTTCCCCCAGGTGGCGTCCAGTTCGTGCTGGCGGATTTCCTCCCCCACTTCGTTCCCGGCCAGGCCCTGGAAATCGGGCGTATTGGTGATCGCCTGCACGCGGGCCGCCAGACCGGCGTATCTTTGGCTCACCTGTTCGGGCGAAAGCCGATTTTTGGTCAGCGCGTGGATGGGGATGGACAGCGAACTGAACCAGTATCGCTCAAACATCTCCGACACCTCCGCCGCCGCCGGGCCGGCCGCCATGACGTCGAAATCAGCGAAGTGCGGTTCATCGCCGGCGGCATAATAACGCGCCCCCACATTCCGGCCGCCCAGAATGGTGACCAGCCCGTCCGCCGTGAAGGATTTGTTGTGCATGCGCCGGTTGATCCGCTGGAACTCAAACAAGGTGCTCAGCCGCCGAAAGGTGCGGTTCGCCACGGGGTTGAATAACCGCACTTCGACATTGGTGTGGCTGTCGAGCGCCAGTAACACCTCGTCGGAAGCGGACCCGCCAAAATCGTCCAGCAACAACCGCACCCGGACACCCCGATCCGCCGCGCACAAGAGCCGGTCCGTTAACAATTGGCCGGTGGCGTCCGGGGTCCAGATATAATACTGCACGTCGAGAGTGCGCTCAGCGGTGTCCGCAAGGGCCAGGCGCGCCGACAAGGCGTCCAGCCCAAACGGCAGGAGCTGGATTTCCGACGCACCGGGGTGCTCGGCGGCGGCGGGTGCCACCGTGCGGGCCCAGGTCGTGTTTTGCGTGTCCACCGGGTAGCGCACGTTCCATTCCGGACTGGGCTTGGGCAGCGAAGTGCACCCGGTCAAAGCGGTCGCGACCAGCGTCAGGCCCAGGATTGGCCCAAACAAACCGGTTCGCATCGCCCCAGTCTGCGCCCGCGGCGCCTTCGTCGCGGTTGAAATCGATCGGTGGTAGCACGCCAAGGTCAAAAGTGACCGGGTTTTATCGGCGACCCTGTTTCTCAGTTGCGGTTCAAGCATGGTCCTGGATACAGCGAGCGATTCTCACCGGAGGAGGTTAATGAATCCAGCCCTCCTCCTGGAACCGGACTTTGAGCTGGTCGGCGATTTCCGCGGCCGTCTGCTGCGCCCGCCCCTCAATCTTGGCGCTGCCGCTGGCCTCCCCATAAACTTTCATTCCACCGCCGACGATGAGTCCGACCGGGCTGCCGGTGATCAGCCAACCGGCGGCTCCCAGAGAGGCGCCCGGCCCCTTGCCGCTCTCCGAGTCCACTCGGCCCGCGCCGAGCTTTCGCAGTCCCTGCGCGGTCATTTGGAATCCTTCGACGGCGGTGGTCAACTCGGAGCCCCCCGAGCCGAAGCCAACGGTCATGCGCTTGGCGGTGCTCCCCTGCTCCACCGAAACCAGGTAGCCCCGGATGACAATGTCGTTAATCTGCAACCTCGACCCGGCCTGGCCCCGCTCGGCCGGCAATCCCATCCCTTGGATGGCCAGAATCAATTGGGAAGTGATACTCGAGCCCAACTGGCGTCCGAGCGCGGCTTCCGCCTCGGTGGGTGGCGTGACTGGCACGGACGCTTGAGCGGCGAACATGGAGTTGGTCGGGATTTCATCGGCCGAGGCGGTAAAATCGTAAATCACGATATGCTCGGGCCGCGGCAGCCGTTCGTGGACGTAGCGTTGACGCCCGGTGACACTGGTCGAGGCGCAGCCGGTAAGGACGGCCGCAGCCAGCGCACCCAGTGCGAGCGTCCGCACCGTCGCTTGAACGCCGCCAACCAGCGGCTGGAAGGCATTTAATCGCAGATGGGATGAGCGCGCGGGGCGCCCCGGGGTGCCGTCAAAACTTCGATGGTTAATCATGGCTTGCATTTGTTCTTCCTTGAGTCTTATCGAATGGTCGGCCTTTGTCACCCGCCGATTTTGACCCGGCTTTGAACCTCCCGCTGCTGTTCCAAACCGGCTTGTCTCAATGATGACAAACGGACACGGAGGTTCGCCAAATGGGCGATTCCGACGGATCGGTGTTTCGCCCAGCGGCGCGGGTTCTATCCTCCGTTACTCCGGCTGGGCTTCAGGTCCTCCCCCGGCTTAAACCGCAATGCCAAGGCTCGGCGGATCAAGCTATCCGCCGGAAAATGATTTGAGTTTTGGAGCCCTTTATCGGATCAGATATTATCCGCCTCGGTCGAGCTGCCTTTGACTTCCACCGCGCCTTTTTCCCCCCACCTCCAACCGAGCACGAACGGATGGTCCTCGCCGCGCTCGATGATGTACTGGCGGTGCTCGATGAGGGCGTTGCGGATGGCCTGTTTGGCGTAGGCGGCGCGGGCCCCGAGTTGCGGGAGCCGGTCAATCACATCCTGCACCAGATGGAACCGGTCCATCTCGTTCAACACCACCATGTCGAACGGCGTGGTGGTCGTCCCCTCCTCCTTGTAGCCGCGCACGTGCAGGTTTTTGTGGTTCGTGCGGCGGTAGGTGAGGCGATGGATGAGCCACGGATAGCCGTGGAACGCGAACACGATGGGCTTGTCCTTGGTGAAGAGCGTGTCGAAATCGTGGTCGTTCAACCCGTGGGGATGCTCGCTCGACGGCTGGAGTTTCATCAGATTGACAACGTTGATGACGCGCATTTTCAACTCGGGCACGTGGCGACGCAGCAGGTCCACCGCCGCGAGCGTTTCGAGCGTGGGCACATCGCCGCAGCAGGCCATCACGACGTCGGGCTCGCCGCCCTTGTCGTTGCTGGCCCATTCCCAGATGCCGACGCCGGCGGTGCAATGCTTGATGGCCTGGTCCATGGTGAGCCAGACCGGCGCGGGTTGCTTGCCGGCGACAATCACGTTCACGTAGTTGCGGCTGCGCAGGCAATGGTCGGTGACGGAGAGCAGGCAGTTGGCGTCGGGCGGCAGATACACGCGCACAACTTCGGCCTTTTTGTTGACGACGTGGTCGATGAAGCCGGGGTCCTGGTGCGAAAAGCCGTTGTGATCCTGGCGCCAGACATGCGACGAGAGCAGGTAATTAAGCGAGGCGATGGGCCGCCGCCAGGGAATCTCGTGGCACACCTTCAACCACTTGGCGTGCTGGTTGAACATCGAATCGATGATGTGGATGAACGCCTCGTAGCAGGAGAAGAAGCCGTGCCGGCCGGTTAACAGATACCCTTCCAGCCAGCCCTGACATTGATGTTCGCTCAACATTTCCATGACGCGGCCGTCGGGCGCGAGGTGGTCGTCATAATCGTACCGCTCGGCCATCCACGCCCGGTTCGTCACGTCCAGCACATCCTGCCAGCGATTGGAGTTGTTTTCATCCGGGCTGAACAGGCGGAAGTTCTTGCTTTCCAGGTTCAGCTTCATCACGTCGCGCAGGAATTTGCCCATGACGCGCGTGGCTTCAGCCTCGGTGCCGCCGGGCTTCCTGACTTGAACGGCGTACTGGCGGAAGTCGGGCATCCGGAGGTCGCGCAGCAACAAACCGCCGTTGGCGTGGGGGTTGGCGCTCATCCGGCGTTCGCCTTTGGGCGCAATCTCAGCATACTCCGGTTTGAAGCGGCCCCGGTCATCAAACAGCTCCTGCGGCCGATAACTTTTCATCCATTGCTCGAGGATTTTGATGTGCGCCGGCTTTTCATGCATTTCCCCCATCGGCACCTGGTGCGAGCGCCAGGAATTCTCCGCGCGCTTGCCGTCAATCATCTTGGGGCACGTCCAACCCTTGGGCGAGCGCAGGATAATCATCGGCCAGCGCGGGCGCTCGGTGACGCCCCGCCGGCGGGCCGCGTTCTGAAGGCGCTGGATTTCTTCGACCGCCTGGTCGAGCGCCGCCGCCATGAGCTGGTGCATTTTCGGCGGTTCATGACCCTCAACGAAAATGGGCGCATAACCGTATCCGCGAAACAGTTGGTCCAGCTCCTCATGGGTGATGCGGGCCAGCACGCAGGGATTGGCAATTTTGTATCCGTTCAGGTGCAGAATCGGCAGTACCGCGCCGTCCGTGGCGGGGTTCAGGAACTTGTTCGAGTGCCAGCTCGTCGCCAGCGGCCCGGTCTCCGCCTCGCCGTCGCCCACGACGGCGGCGACGATGAGGCCGGGATTATCGTAGGCCGCGCCGTACGCGTGACTGAGGGCGTAGCCCAACTCGCCGCCTTCGTGGATGGAGCCGGGCGTCTCCGGCGCGACGTGGCTGGGAATGCCGCCGGGGAAGGAAAACTGTTTGAACAGCCTTTTCATGCCTTCCTCGTCCGGTGAGATGTTCGGATAAACTTCGCTGTAGGTGCCTTCCAGCCAGGTATTGGCCACGATGCCCGGCCCGCCGTGGCCGGGGCCGATGACATAAATCAAGTTCAGGTCGCGCTCCTTGATGATGCGATTGAGGTGCACGTAAATGAAGTTCAACCCCGGCGTCGTGCCCCAATGCCCCACGAGGCGCGGTTTGATATGTTCCTTGCGGAGCGGCTCCTTGAGCAATGGATTATCGTAGAGGTAGGTTTGGCCGACGGAAAGGTAGTTGGCGGCGCGCCACCAGGCGTCCATTTTGGCCAACAGGCCGACGCTGAGCGGGCCTCTGACGGTGGCCGCAATGGCTCCGGGGCGGCCGCTGGATTTAGCAGTTTTCGGTTTCATGATGAGTTGAGGTTGTGATTTCAGTTCTATGTAAATTCATCTATCTCCGGCGCCCGCCACCAGCCCGGACGGGTGCCGAGCGGACGGGAGCGGGCCGTACAGCCGGGCGGGCATTTTGCGCCCGCGCCTGGCCCAGTTGGCGGGCATAATATTGCCGGTCGAGCTCCGCGGCGTTCTGGGCGAGTGCCTGGGGGGCGGCGCCGGCAACCTGGCGACCGCGCGGTTGCGAAGCCGCCACCGGCGCAGCAGTTCCGGTGTTCCGGCCCCCGGTGCGGGATGCCGATACCCCTTGAGCCGCGGCGCTCTGTTTGCGTTGGCCGGCGCCTTGAACCGGAGCGTAATAATCCCACTTGCCGCCCGCTCCGCGGCGATACCAGCCATCGCTTTTGCGTTGGTAGATGTTTCCGTCCGGCGACGCATAAAGGTCGCGGCCGCCGCCAGGAGACTGCCGGACGGTATCGAGCAACTGCGCGCCGCCGGGCACGGAACCCGCGCGGGCAGTGGTTGGCGGACGGGAATAAGGATTCAAGGCAAGCGTGTTGGGCGGCGGACTCCAGGGCGTGGGGCGGGCCCCGCTTTGGAAGCGTCCGTACAAGGCCGGATAGCCGCCGTAAACAACCGGCCATCCCGGCGAACTGGCGGCGTCGGCGCGGCGATCATGGGGCGTGACGTGATTGCCGGATTGCCAACGATCGTAAATGTTGTCAATCACGGCCGCCCGGAGACCGCCCCGATTATTCCACGAAGGCCGCCACGTCCACCATCCGTACCAGGGCGAGTAAAGATAACCATAACCCCACGTGTAACCCCAGCCGTAATAGGTCGTGGTCGTCGTGCTGCACCACGGTTCATAATTATACCCCGTGCCATAAACCATCGTGCCATCATCCTCATAAGCGCCCGTGTACCCGGAGGTGTAGCCGACCTCCACACTATTGGTGTCGGCATCGTAAACGCGGACAAAGGTTGCGTAATAGACCGGGGAGTCGGGCGGGATGGTGTAAATTTCCTGCGGCACCTCCGCCGCCACCTGCCACGGCCCGGCCGGGGCCGCCGCCGTGAACCACACGCCCTTGTCCGCGGCATAATAGCTTTCGCCGGCCCGGATGACCGGCAATGGCGCATTGACCGCGTACAGCAGGGAGGTGCCCGCAATCGGCTTGAACTGCGGTTCGCCGTCGTAAGCAAACTCGAGTTTCGTGTCACGCCTGACCGTTGCCGTGGTGGGAACCGAGCTGGCAATCAGCGCCTGCTCCGCCTCGGGCGTGCCGGGCACGGAAGCCAGCACCACCGCCTGCGGACTGCCGCGGGGAATATCGGCGAAGTCATCGGGCAAATCCTTCGGCGCCACGTAAGTCCACGGGCCGTCGAGCGAGTTTGCTCGGAACCAGCGGCCGGAAAGCAGCAGGTAAGCCTGGCGTTCGGGGACGTAAAAGAAGAGCTGGTTGTCCGAGTTTGCCGCGTACTGCAATTGGGTGCCGCGGATGGGCTGAAAATTCGGCGCGCCATCCGTCATCAGCAATTCCGCGGGCCGGGTGCTGACGAGGATGCGCGGCCGGCCTTGTCCCGCGGCCGCCGCCGGGGCGTTGGTGGATGCCGGGGAAAACGCGGCCACATCCGGCGGCGGGATTTGGGCCAGCGACCAGGGACCGGCGAGCGCATCCGCGGCAAACCACTGACTTTCACCCGAAAGGTACAACCGCCCGCCGGCCGGGTCGCGCACCAGCAAGGCCGGCGTGTTGATGACGCGTTCGAGGGCCGTGCCGGCCATCGGTCGGAACACCGGCTCGCCGTCGATCACCACCAGCACTGACGGGTTGGTCACCCAGATAATATCCGGCGGATTGTGATTCAACGGCTGGGTCTGCGGCCGGGCGGCCGCCTCCTCGAATCCGAGCGCCGTGATCAGGTAATCGAGCGACACGGTGCGGGCGCCGCCCGGGAACAGTTCACGCACGAGGGCCAGGTCGTTGCTGCCGTTGTCCGGCGCGTCCGGGAAACTGCCCCGGGTGATTTCCAGGCGGTCGAGCGCGACCAGCCGGGTGGAGCGATCCACAGTGCCCTGCGCCTCGAACCAGACGACGCCGAGTTGCTCCTTTTTAGTGCGGGCCGGTTTCACCCCGACCACGGCCTGGGCGACGAACCAGTTGGTGGTCCAGCGTTCCACCTGCGGCAGATACATCGTGACGGTGTTTCCGTTGGTCGAGCGAACGCGCGGCCAGGGGGAGTCTTCGTCCAGGGCCGTCGGGGCCGCGAGCATCGCCGGGGCCAGCGCGAGCACCAGGCTGATGATTTGTATTCCGCAGGCAACCGGGCTGCCAATCCGGCGCGGCTCGAGCAAGTGAACAGTTAGTTTCATATTGCGCTCCTTCATCCTTCGCTCTGGATCCCCTCGATGAATCCCTGCGCGCCTTCCTGGACGTTGGCGGCATTGGCTTCATCGGTGTCAATGTGCATGGCCAGCTTGTAGTTCGGATCCACACGAACCAGCACATCGCCAAACACGAGTTCCCTATCCCCGTCAATCCGCACGCGCACGACCGACTTGTCGCGCACGCCGTAGCGGAGGGCATCCTCGGGCGTCATGTGAACGTGACGCAGCGCGCAGATGACGCCGCGGTCGACTTTTACCCTGCCGGTCGGGCTTTCGAGAACGCACCCGGGCGTGTCGGCGATGTCGCCGCTTTCGCGAATGGGCGGGTGCACGCCGAGTTTGAATTGCTCCGTCATCGCAATTTCAATCTGCGTGTACTTGCGGGCCGGGCCGAGCACGCGGACGCGCTCGATGCGGCCTTTCGGCCCGACGATGGCGAGTTGTTCCTGACAGGCATACTGGCCGGGCTGCGAAAGATCGGCGTGTTTGGTGAGCTGATGCCCCTTGCCGAACAGCGCCTCGACATGTTCCTGCGTGAGATGGATGTGATGGGCCGAAACTTCGACGAGAAACGGAACTTGTTTCTGGGCTTCGAGCACCTTCGTGATGTAGGAGCGGCTGAGGGCGCGCAACGCCTCGCGTGCCATCATGCGCTCCTCGTCCGTGGGCACCACCAGCACGGCGATCTTCGAATCTTCGGCGGTGATGCGGCAGATCTCGTCGAATCCGCGCGCCTGGCGGTTGCGCACCTCATCCAGCGAAATACCCATGCAATCCAAGCCTTGCAATGCCAGCGCGCGCACTTCGGCGCTGCCCTGGCCGATGCCGCCGGTGAAAACCACCGCGTCCAGGCCGCCCATGGAGGCGACGTACGCGCCGATGTATTTGCGCACGCGGTAGCAATACGTCTTGAGCGCCAGCAACGCGCGGGGCTGCTCCTCATCCGCCGCCTTGAGCACCTCGCGCATGTCGCTGGAAATGCCGGACAATCCCAGCAACCCGCTTTTCTTGTTCAACATCTCTTCGCTCTGACTGGCGGTGCGGCCCTCGGTTCGCTCAAGAAAGGCGAGCACGCCGGCGTCCACGTCGCCGCAGCGGGTGCCCATGATGAGGCCCTCGGCGGGTGTGAAGCCCATGGTCGTATCCACCGACCGGCCGTGGTCCACGGCGCAGAGGGACGAACCGTTGCCGAGGTGGCAGCTCACCAGCCGCAGTTCGTTCGGGCGGCGCTTGAGAAATTCCGCGGCACGCAGATTGACGTAGTGATGCGACGTGCCGTGGAAGCCGTAACGGCGCACGGCCTTTTTTTCGTACAGCTCGTAGGGCAAGCCGTAAAGGTACGCATACGCCGGCAGCGTGTGATGGAACGCCGTGTCGAAGATCGCCACGTGGGGCACGGCGGGAAACAGCTTTCGCATCTCGCGGATGCCCGCGACGTTCACCGGATTATGCAACGGCGCCAGCGGACTAAGCTCGTCGAGTTGGGCCAGCACTTCATCGGTGATGAGCGTGCCTTCCGTAAATTTCTCGCCGCCGTGAACGACGCGATGGACGACGACGCTGACCTCCCCGGCTCCGCCAATGACGCCCGTGTCCTTTGCGGTGAGTTCGGCGAGCACAGCCTTGAACGCCTCGGCGTACCCGCCTTTGGATAGCTCGCGTTTCAATTCGCCTTTCGGCCCCTGATGCTTGAGGCGCGTGCCGTCGAGCCCAATACGTTCGATGAGACCCCGCGCCTGGCGGGATTCGTTGGCTGTATCGTAGAAACAATATTTGACCGACGACGAACCGCAATTGATGACCAGAATTTTCTCGGGCCGCTCGCCCTTGAGCTTGAGGCCGTACGGATCGTCGCTCTGGCGCAACGCCGCCGCCGCCTTGGCCGGGTCGGCCATGATGAACTTCACCCGTTCGGCTATCGTACGCGAAATGAATTGCACCGCCCCGGGCGCGGCAACGATGGCGGACTGGAACAGCGACACCGGGATGAGCAGAATTTCGCAGCGGGTTTCGGCGATGAATTCCGCCAGCAGCGGATTGCCGGTCATCAAGGCGCCCTCGCCGAAGGTGTCGCCGGCTTTCAATTGTCCGAACACCTGGCGGGCGCCGCCGTCCCCGAGGGCCGAAGCCGTCACGGCGCCGCCGAGCACGACATAGAAGTGCGTGGCTTCCGCGCCGCAGTGGGCGATGGCTTCATTGGCTTCGAAAGAGACGATGCGCGAAGCCTCCGCCAGTTTGGCCAACAGGTCATCCGCAAACCGGGTGAACAACGGGACCTTGGCTTTGAGGAAAGCGATGATTTCAGCTTGCGTTTTCAAAATCCGGTTGTCGGTTGGGAAAGCCAAAGCGCGCGGCCGGGCGCGATGCCGCCTCCTCCGTGCCGGGCAGGGGGAGAGGCTTTGGATACCAGGGGTTCCTGCCACCAAACCGTGCCCGACGAAGCGATGACGCGCTCACGTAATTGCCTCGATTTTCTACCGGACATTTTTACTTGACCGGACCAGAACGGCCAATTGGACCTTGGTCCAACTGACTTGGAAATCACAGCCGATGAACACCACGCACACGAGGAAGTTCTGTGGTCCGGGCCCGACCGGGCGGCCGTCGTGGATTCACGGCTCGACGGGCCGGGGCCAATCAAGATCATCATCGGGGCCTGCCGCCAGCGACCGGGAGGTGAGGCACGGGCGCATTCAAAGATATTTCAAGCGCGAGGTCGGATACGCCGCGTTGAACGTGCGGGACCAACGGCGCGCCGGGCCAGCGGTCCCGGCGTTGGCGCTTACGCCGGCCTTACTTTGGCGCCGGTTCTGGTTTTGCGGTCGCGTTGCCGGCCGGATTCCATTCCTCAATCAGGCGGTAACCGACCGCCAGCAGCGTGGGGCCGAGGAATACGCCGATGAAACCGAAGGCCAGGGCGCCGCCGATCACACCAAAGAAGATCAGGATGAATGGCAGGTTGCTGCCCTGGCTGATCAGCCACGGCTTGATGAAATTGTCCACATTGCCCACGAACAATCCCCAGACGATCATGAAAATGCCGTAGCCGGTCGAGCCTTGATGGAACAGCCAGATGGCCGCCGGGATCCAGACCAGGCCGACACCCACCACCGGAATGACTGAGGCAAAAAAGGTCAGCAGCGCCAGCAAGGCGGCTCCGGGAACGCCCGCGATGACATAGCCGATGCCGGCGAGGACGGCTTGAGCCAGTGCCGTCCCCAAAATGCCATACACGACTCCGCGGATGGTTTTATTGGCCACAGTCAGGAGGCGCACGCCCTGACCGCCGGCGATGCGTCCGACGGCGGCATTCAACCAGCCGGCCATGGCCTCACCATCACGAAACAGGAAGAACGCGATGAAGATGCTCAAGGCCAGCCCCAGCAGGCCGTTGCCGAGCAGCAAGCCCGCTTTCAACAACCAGCCGCTCACGACCGGAATCTCCTCCTGCGCCTTGGCCATCAGTTTGGTACTGTCCCCGGCGAGACTCAGCCAGGATTCGACGGCTTTGGCGCCAACCACGGGAATTTTGCCAAGCCATTCGGGCGGCGCGGGCGGGCCGGCCGCCATCCAGTTCTGCACGGCCGCGGTCAAAGCGTTCACGTTATCGGCCAGCGTCATGCCAACGATGACGAACGGGAACAGAACGATCAGCAACAGTCCCAAGGTCATCAGGGATGCGGCGAGCGTATGGCGCTGATTGACCAGCCGGAGCAACCGGCGATAAAGAGGCCAACTGGAAGCGCACAACACCACGCCCCAGAGCAGCATGGACACAAACGGGCGCAATACAAACAGGCAACCCGCGATCAGCAGGAGCAAAATCGCCACGCCCACGTTCCGTTCCAGATTTGAGTTTGACGGCATTGTCATATAGTGCCTCCGGAGGTTATAACAGCGGCTCCAGCTTGAAACCGTCGAACCGCCTGTTCAAGGTTAAAAAACATCCGCTCGCGGCCCAAGGTTTTCCCCAGCGTCGATTTTTGAACCAAGGCCAGCGGTTCCGGATTCAAGGCAGCCAGCCACAGGCTGATCCCGGACTGCTGGAGCTTCTTTTCCGCATCGGTCAGCATCATGAGCGCGGTGTATTCCAAGTCCGGGATCGCGCTGCAATCGATGACGACTACTTGCGGCTTGTATTCATGGATGAGCGGCCACATCAGGTCCCCGATCCGCTGGGCATTGGCAAAATGGATGATGCCTTCGGTTTTGAGGATTAACAGGCCGGGGCAGAATTCGTCTTCCGGATGTTCGCTGGAACGCGGACGGAACACCGAGGTCCCGGGTTTTCGCCCCAGGACAAAGACCGGCCGGCGGTTGCCGTGATAGATCAGGGCCAGGAGCGAAAGCAGGACGGCTACCAGGATGCCCTGCAAAGTGCCGATGAACACGACGCCGGCTGATGCGGCCAGGGCCCAGCTGAATTCCATGACCCGCATTTTGGCGATGGCGCGGAATTCGCGGATTTTGATCATCCCGGCGCACGGCACGACGACCACGGCAGCCAGGGTTGCCTGCGGCATGAGATGGACCAGCGGCGCCAGAAAGAAGAGCACGGCGACCACCACCGTCCCGGTCACTAGACCGGCAATCTGGCTGCGGGCGCCGGACCGGCGATTGACCGCCGTCTGTGAAGTCCCGCCGCCGGAGGGCATGTTATGGAACAGCCCGCCGACGAGATTTGCCAAGCCCAAGGCCAGCAGCTCGCGATTCGCCTCGGGCCGCGGTTCGTCGGCGCCACGGAAGGCCCGCCCGGCCGCCACCGTTTCGACGAAACTCATCAGCGCGATGCCCAGCGCGGCGGGCCAGAGATGCATAAACCAGGACAGGTCCGGAAGGCCGAACGGCGGCAAGCCGCCCTGGACTTCTCCCACCCGCTCAATGCCGAAACGATCCAGGCCCAGCAGTCCGGACACGGTGATCCCGGCCAGCACGGTGACGAGCGAGGCCGGCACGCGCGGCAGGAACTGCTGCAGGCCCAGCTGCAGGCAGAGCATGGCCAGCGCAAGCAGCATCGTGGGTCCCGACGCCTGCGGGAGATGATGAGCGATGGCAGCAAGGTTGTGGAAGAAATGACCCTTGGCAAAATGAACTCCCAGTAATTTGGGGACCTGATCCACCACGATCACGAGACCAATGCCCGCTTTGAATCCGGTGAGCACCGGTTCGGAGATGAAATTGGCAATCATGCCGAACCGCAAGAGCGACGCCACGGAAAGCGCGGCCCCCACCAGCACGGCCAGCGTCGCCGCGCCGGTCATCAAGGCGTCGTGGTCGCCGCCGGGAACCGCCTGATGCAGGGCCCCGGCGGTCAGGATGGCCAGCGTCGAGGTGGTGGTCACGCTCAAGGGACGCGACGTGCCCATGACCGCATAGACCGCTATCGGCACCAGGGCGGTGTAGAGTCCGACGACCAGCGGCAGGCCGGCGATGGCGGCATAGGCCATCGCCTGCGGGATGACGACCGCCGCGGCTGTCAGTCCGGCGACCAGATCACCGCGGAGCCATTTCCGCTCATAGACAGCCAACCAGCCTGTCGCGGGAATCCAGCGCGCCAAGGAGTGCGGGCGGGAGGGTGTCGGAGCCTCGCTCAAAAATTCATTCGCCATGGCTTTTCAACTCAAAGACGTGGTATTGCCACGGAGCCACATCCAGATAGAGCCCGCGGGATTGCAGTTCGGTTCCATCGCGCTCGTAAACGGCATCGCTCAACAAATCGCGCAATCGCCAGGGTGTGCCGCCGAGGTCGGCAAAGGGGAGACGGACATAACCCTGGCTGGCATGACCGGCATAATTGACGCAGGCAATCAGGCGTTCGCCGCCGGCCTTTTGCCAGGCAAAAACGATAAAGGCGTCGGACGAGCCGTTGCCCTCCCAGGCGGGGGCAGATTCGAGCAATTGCCATTGGCCCTGCCGGACGACCGGCCGGCGCAAGATTTCGAGCAGCCGGGCGTAGAACAATTTCAAATCGCCGTTGACGGCTTCCTGCGGCGCGCGGACGAGATGCGGCGAAATCCGTTTGCGGCGTCCGTCGAATTGTCCCTGATGAAAGAAACGCAGGCCGGGCGAGAGAAAAGTGATGACGGCAGCGGCGCGATGAACTTCATCGGCAAAAGCGGCGGCGGCGCGAGGCTCATCGTGGTTTTCGAGAAACCGGGCGAGTTTGTTCTGGTAATCCGGCGCGGCGCGGAAATGCTCGCGCACCGGCCGCGCGCGGCCTTCGCGGAGGCGGTCGTACAGCCGCTTGTCGTAAGTGTAATCGAACCCCTGTTGTTGCAGTGTCCATTCCAAATCCCAATACACTTCGGCCATGAAGCAAAACTCCGGTACCTGTTCCCGCACCCGCCGGGTGGCGTCCGGCCAGAAGGCTCTGGCCGGTTTGCCCCAGGTCCGCTCGAAGACTTCCGGCAAGACCAGCATGGCCATGTCGCAGCGCACGCCGTCGCACTGGCCGGCGATCTTCAACAACTCGCCGGTCATGGCTTCCGTCGTTGCAAGCTCGGCGTAGTTGAGCTGCAAGGTGTCCGGCCAGCCGGGGAAATACGGATCGCGCCCGTGGGCCAGCAGCAAGTCTCCGCGCTGGCGCTTGACCCAGGTGTAGTTTTGCGGCGACCGCGCCAGATCAAGCTCCGTCCCCGAAACATAATACTCGGGATGTTCCTCAACCCATGGATGGTCCAGGCCGGTGTGATTGGGCACGAAATCGAGCATCAGTTTCAGGCCGCGCTGGCGCAGCCGTTCACGCAGGCGCGCGAGCGCCGCGCCGCCGCCGAGGTTTCGCCCCACGGTGTAGCCAGTGATGGCAAACCCGGAACCGGCGATGTCGTCCTCGCGCAAATCGGGAAGCGTTTCCTCAAATTCCCTCCGCCATTCCGGATGGTTCCGGGAAATTTCCCGTCCGGCCCGGCCGGTCTGCCAGACGCTCAGCAACCAGACCCAGTCAAAACCAGCGTTGGCGAGCTGATCCAGTTCGGCGTCGGGCACATCCTCGAGCGTCGCCGGGCGGCGGAGGCTGCGCGAGAGTTCCGTGAGCCACACGCGGGTGTTGATTTGGAACAGCGAAGGGTATCGAACGGTCGTCATTTGCCGGGTTCGGCGGCGGCTTGGGGATTGCGCGGACGTTTTGCCGGTTTCTCCAGTTCCACCACCGCGGCAATTTTGCCGTGTTCGAGCACTTGTTCCGCGCTGGTGGTGGCGAACAGGTGCATGGCGCGGGCGATGACTCCGGTCCAGCCCGTCTGGTGGCTGGCCCCCAGGCCGGCGCCGTTGTCGCCGTGGAAATATTCGTAGAACAGGATGAGGTCGCGCCAGTGCGGGTCATCCTGGAATTTTCGCTCGCCATCGTTCACGGGGCGGCGGCCATTTTTGTCCTTCAGAAAAATGCCGCCCAGCCGGCGCGAAATTTCCTCGGCGACCTGATACAGGTTCATCTGCCGGCCGGAGCCGGTGGGACATTCGACGGTAAAGCCGTTGCCGAAGAAGGCGTAGTACTGGAGCAGCGCCCGGATGATCAGCCCGTTCACCGGCATCCAGATGGGACCGCGCCAGTTCGAGTTGCCGCCGAACATGCCGGTGTCGGATTCGCCCGGCACGTAGGCAACGCGAAATTCCTGTCCGTTGACATTGAAAACGTAGGGATGGTCGGCATGGAACCGCGAGAGCGAGCGAATGCCATAGGGACTGAGGAATTCCTTTTCATCGAGCATCTTTGCCAGCACGCGCCGGAGCTTGTTTTCGTCGAGGATCGCGCCGAGCCGTCGGCCGGCCTGCCCAACTCTGCCCGGATCATGGATGAAAGTTCTCAATTCCGGACGCGCCGCGATGAAATCCGCGAAGCGTTGCATGAATTCCGGATATTTTTCCCGAAATTTACCTTCGAACACTGTGACGGCACAGAAGGGCAAAAGCCCGACCATGGACCGGACCTTCAATCGCTGGGCCTGGCCATCCGGCAATTGGAGCACGTCATAGAAAAAGCCGTCTTCCTCATCCCACATGCCGGTGTCACTTCCGGCATGGATGGTGGCCGAGGCAATGGAGACAAAATGTTGGACGAACTTGACGACCATGTCGGCATAGGTCGCCTTGTGCATGGCCAGTTCCGTCGCGATCTCCAGCATGTTCAGGCTGAACAGAGTCATCCACGCCGTGCCATCGGCCTGCTCGAGGTAGCCGCCGGTCGGCAGCGGCGCGCTGCGGTCGAAGACCCCGATGTTATCGAGCCCGAGGAATCCGCCCTCGAAGGTGTTTTTGCCGGAGCGGTCCTTGCGGTTGAGCCACCAGGTAAAATTCAGCAGCAGCTTCTGGAAACTGCGTTCCAGCCATTCGATGTCGCCCTGGCCCGTGCGCGCCTTTTCCAGGCGATACGTAAAAATGGTGGCCCAGGGATGCACGGGGGGATTGACATCGCCAAAATTCCATTCGTAGGCGGGAATCTGGCCGTTCGGGTGGAGATAGGTCTCGCGCAGCATGAGGTCGAGTTGTTGCTTGCCAAAATCCACATCCACCAGTGTCAGCGGCAGGACATGGAACGCAAGGTCCCACGCGGCATACCAGGGATATTCCCACTTGTCCGGCATGGAGATGACATCGGCATTGTACATGTGATGCCATTGTCCGTTGCGCGGCGCGGCCTTGCTCGACGGCGTGTACGGGTCGCTCCCCCGCTCCTCGAGCCAGCGGTTCACGTCGAAATAATAATACTGTTTGGACCACAGCATCCCGGCCAGCGCCTGGCGCATGACGTTGGCCTGGTCGGCATCGAGCGAACTGGGAATGACCGAGGCATAGAACTCGTCGGCTTCCTGCCGGCGCGCCTGCATGATTCCGTCAAAATGTTTGCCGAAGGCGCAATTGTCTTTGCCATAAGTTTGCTCCACGGCCGCCGGCACCACCGTAGTCAGCCGCAACCGGACGACCTCGACTTTGCCGGCCGGCACCGTCAGGCGGTAATGCGCCGCAGCCTTGGTGCCGGTTTGCTTCGGATTCACGGCTTTGCCCTGCTTGTGGACGACGTAGTTGTTGAAGGCGTCCTTGACAAACGGGGTCCGGTTTTCGCCGCCGAACAACTTTTTCGCGTTGGTTTCGTTTTCCGCGAACAGCAGCGCCGCCTTGCCGTCGCAGTAGAGATAGCGCTCGCCCAAATCAGGCTCGGCGGCCTGGACCACGGCGGATTTGCCGGCCATGGCTTTCAAAAACGGCCGGGGATTGTCCTGTCCCCATGACCAGCGGTTGCGGAACCAGAGCGTCGGCAGCAGATGAATCTCCGCCGGGTTTGGCCCGCGGTTGTGGACGCTGATCTGGATCAGGATGTCCTCGGGCGATTCCTTGGCATATTCCACAAACACGTCAAAGTAACGGTCCCGGTCAAATACGCCGGTGTTCAGGAGTTCATATTCAAATTCCTGGCGGCCCCGGTTGCGGTTGGTGTGGACGATTTGATCGTAAGGATAGGCGTCCTGGGGATACTTGTAGAGCCACTTCATGTAGGAGTGCGTCGGCGTACTGTCGAGGTAGAAATAATATTCCTTCACGTCCTCGCCGTGGTTGCCTTCGCTGTTGGTCAGACCGAACAAGCGCTCCTTGATGATGGGATCCTTGCCATTCCAGAGCGCCAGCGCAAAACAAAGCCGCTGCCGGTCATCCGAAATACCCGCCAGACCGTCCTCGCCCCAGTGGTAGGCGCGCGCGCGGGCCTGGTCATGGCTGAAATACTCCCAGGCGTTGCCGTTGTCACTGTAATCTTCGCGCACGGTGCCCCACTGGCGTTCGCTCAGGTAGGGGCCCCATTTTTTCCACGCGGCTTTCTGTCCGCGCGCTTCTGCAAGCCGGACTTCCTCTGCGTTCATATCTGTTCTCCTTTGTTGGCTACGATGATTCCGCCCGGCAGGGATCGCCTACTTCAGCCCCAACATGCCTGTCTGGAGGTCCTTGGTCGGCGGCTTGGGACCCAGCCAGATCGAGAAGACGGCCTCGGCAAATCCCTTGCCTTCAAAAGTGCCCAGGCCCTTGTCTCCGGCCTTCAGGGTGGTCCCTTTCCCGGGAACATACACAAATGTCAGCGTGTCGCCTTCCTTCACTTCGGGAACCAGCGCCAGCAACTGGTCAAACGCGGGCTTTTGGCCGGCCTTGTCCTTGGCGTTCGCCTCGAAGCCTTCCTGAAACCCGTCAACGAGTTGTTTCTTCGACAGGCTGCGCACGTAATGCATGCAGATGGCCTTCGCCTGATCGGCAGCGAGGATTTGTTCCGCATCCTTGGAGGCCGTCTCGACGTAGAGACCGCCCACGTAAACTTTGACAAAGGACTTCTTTCTCAGGCCCAGGCCATTCAGTTTGAGCGTTTTTCCGCCGGCGCTCAGCGTGTCGGGCAGCGTGACGCCCGCCAGTTCGGCGGCCCGGGCAGACCCGCCGAGCAGGGACGCGGCCAGCACGACCAGCAGGGCGCGACAAATAAGCGATCGTTTTGCAGACGAGTTGGAGTTGATGAACGCAGATTCAGTATTCATGGTTTTGGGTGGTGCATGGTTGATCTTAGTGCCAGTCCTTCAGTATTTCTCCGGCACAAATCTCCGGCCTTTGAGCGCAGCCTGGTCATCATAGGCTTCCTTCATCGCTCGCTTCGGCAGCTTGATCTTCTCGCGGGGCACCTTCTGGTAGGGGACGAGTTTGAGCAAGTGGGCAATGCAGTTCAGGCGGGCGCGCTTTTTATCGTCCGACCGCAGGATGTGCCACGGGGCCCACTTGGTGTCGGTCGCTTTCAGCATCTGGTCGCGGGCGCGCGAGTACTCAAACCATTTGCTGCGCGACGGCAGGTCCATGGGACTGAGCTTCCACTGGCGCAGCGGGTCGGTAATTCGCGCCTCGAAGCGGCGCCGCTGCTCCTGGTCGCTGACTTCAAGCCAGAATTTGATGAGCTTGATGCCGGCGTTCGTGATAAAACGCTCAACCACCGGGCATAGCTCGAGGAAATGCCGGTGTTGCTCCTTGCTGCAAAAACCCATCACGTGCTCGACCCCGGCGCGGTTGTACCAACTGCGGTCGAAGATGACGATTTCGCCGGCCGCCGGGAAATGCTGCATGTACCGCTGCATGTACATCTGGGATTTCTCGCGGTCCGACGGCGCGGGCAGCGCAACGACGCGAAAGACGCGCGGGCTGACGCGCTCAGTGATGGCGCGGATAGTGCCGCCCTTGCCGGCGCCGTCGCGGCCTTCAAAAATGATGATCACGCGCAGTCCTTCGTGTTTGACCCACTCCTGCAAATGGCATAGCTCCGCCTGCAACCGGCGCAGTTGTTTCTCGTATTTCCGGGCCTTCAATTTTTCGGTACCCTTTGATTTTTCTCTGTTTTTTTTGCTCATATGACCTCTTGGGATGACTATTTGGTCTGCGACTTCGAGGGGGAACCCGGCGCGAGGCTGGGCAGGTTCGAGGCGATCGCCAAATCAATGTAGATGGCAATTTGGTTTTCGATCTGAAGGAACTGGGCCGCCCGCATCGGGGAAACCGACCGGCTGATTCTCCGGTGGTATTTTTTCCAGAGTTTGGTGTGGTCCTCGAGGTTGCGGAGCCATTTTTCCGCCAGAACCTTCGCCGTTTCATCCGTGAACGTGTTATGGTTGTAGTCGCTGGCAAATTCCCGGGCCAGTTCCAGCTTGCGGTCGCCGATCACGGCGAGCTCCTTCTCATAGGCGCGATAAATGGGCCAGAACTTGTCCGCCTCCGCCGGCGTCAGGTTGAGCACCTGGCTGATGACCGCAACCTTGTTGGTGTTGAATTCCGAACGCAACGCGTCGAAATAGGCGCGGGTATCATCGTTTAAGGCCGGCAGGACCGGTTGGGCCGGCAGCCGGGCAGATAAAAGCACGGCTCCGGCAACGAGGCAGAGATAACGAATGGCTGCATTCATGGTTTGTTCTGGTTGATATTTACTGGCGCATGACGGCAGGGGTCCCGGCCGGGGGAAACATCCGGATTAGCGCTTCCTGAACGGCCGGAACATGCAGGTTGCCGAGGTGTCCACCGGTGGGATAGACGGTGGCATTCGTGCCAAAGGTCGAGCGGAACCACTTGAAATCCGCCCGATTTAACAGGAAATCGTCCTGGCACACCTGGACTCGCACCTTGGGATTATTGGCGAGTGATGCCGTGTCCTGCGTCAGATCCGTGGCGGCGAGGAGCGCCTCCCGGTTCGTACCGCGTCCCGTTTTCACCAGGTAGGGAACCATGAATCGATCCATGTACTCGGCGTAGGAAATCCGGCGGATTTCGCGGTAGGAGGGCTGCCGGACAAACCGGTCCGGATCCACCTTGAGCACGCCCAGGTTGTCCCGTCGCTGGCTGTCCACAATGGCGCTCATCAGGGTGTAGCGGAAGGCCAGCCCGATGAGGAAACGGGACTCGTCGAGGCTGAGCGGAATATTGCCTGACACATCAAGGCCATTCTGGGCCGAGGACTGCGTGTTGTCATCTGATTTTTCGCGGCCCTGGGCGGCAAAGTACAATGCCTTGTAGATGGCATCCTGCATCCGTTGGCGCCGCTCAACCGCCGGCCAGTTCAAAGGCGCATTAAACAGGTCATCCAGATCTTCCAAGGCATCCGCCAGGCTCGTGGGCGGCTCCACGGCAACATAGCGGTCAAAACTCAGGCCGTTCAGCTCCCCGGCGGCTTCGCGGGCGGCGATCATCAAGGTAAAATAGCCCCCGTACGAAACTCCGCTCAGACTGGTTCCAGTGATCTTGTCCCCTTTCCGTTTCCGGAGGTCGGCCAGGACCAGCCGGAGGGCGTTGATCACGTCGTCGCAATCCGCCGGGCCATAACCCGGAATCGCCATCGTTGAGCCGTGGTCCATGAACTCCTGCTGGAACGGATTCGAGAAGGTGACGACGGAATAGCCGCGCCGGTAGAGCATATCCGCATAGGCCAGCGTGGAACGGTCCAATCGATAGGACCCCAAGCCGGGAAGATAGCACACCAGCGGCGCCGGCTTCTTCTGCATCCAGCAGGAGTAGGCCAGTTTTTTTCCGGTGGCCGGCACCCGCACTTTGTAGGTGTCCGCCTTTTCAGCAAACCGGGGTGTCTGCGGCTTGAAAAAAACCGCACCGACGGTTGGATCGGGCTTTTCGCCCGGTTCATAGCGCGGCAGGTAATCCAGGACCAGCCGCTGCCGGTTCAGCGAGTAGAGGGTGCGAATCGCCTGGTACGGATCCACCAGCGAATCCAGTTGGCGTTTCAACTCGGGTGCCTGTCCGCTGAAATCATTGAAGGTGAATCCAGGCCGGAGCGCCATCGGCCAATCCTCATCGTCATAAGCAACCCCGATCCAAAAACAGATGTCCAACGGGAAATCCACAATCTTGCCCACGGCATCGCGTCCATTGCTGGGACCGATGACGGGGATCATCAGGTAGAACCAGGGTCCCGAACCCCAATGGCCGAGCGTCAGACCGAAATCCTGGTCGGACCGGCCGATCTTCCAATGGGTAGCGGGATCGAACAAGCCGCCGAGCCCGATGGTGGAATTGACGCCGAAACGTTCGGTTTCCTCCCAGGCGCCGCGCCACCTGCCCTGCAGACAGTTGTTCACCAGCCGGACCGGGTAGGTGAGATTGTGCCCGACGTTGTAGATTCGTTTGCGGACCGGTTTGGGCGCGACCGTGCAGTACCCCACGCTCAGCGGGTAAATGACACCCCGGAACAGCACATCATTGAACGCCCACGAGCAGCGGTTGAAACCCTCCAGCGGATCCGGCACCGCGTCGAAGTAAGGCATCTGGCCGGCGGCCAGTTGTGGCTCCGAATTGGTTGGCGCGGCAGTCTGTGCCTGGACCCTGATGCAGGTCAGGGTTGCTGCCACCGCCAAAGCAGCAAGCATGGCTTTGAGTGTGGTTGATTTCCGAACCTTGGCTTTCATTTCCTTTGATTGGGTCTGGCGGTCAGGGACCGGTGCTATGGCATTTCAAACTTTGCCGGGCGGCGGTTCCGCCGAGGGAGGCGGCGGGACAGGTGGCGGTTCCGGTTTGACCGTAATCGTGGCGGTCGGGGTTCCGGCAGTGGGAGGGTTGGCCGGGCCACCGGTCATGGAGAGGCTGATGGAAACCGGCATCATCCGCTCGGCGACGGAAACGGTTTTCCAATTGAAGATGATCGCCAGCAGGCGGAACACAAAGGTGGCGCCAACGGCCATCAAGCCGGCCTTTTGAAAAGACCAATCGAGGCGCATCAACATCCAGGTAAACAGGCAGGCGCCCAATACTGCCCCCAGAACGTAGAGTTGCCCGGGCTTGAACAGCAATGGCTCTTCGCGGACCAGCACGTCGCGCAGCAAGCCGCCACCGGAGGCATTGATGACGCCGACCATGATCGCCGCCACGACGGACAATCCGGCATTGAGGCATTTTTCGACTCCGACGACGGCGTAGGCACCCAGCCCCAGCGCGTCTGCCAGCAGAAATACTTTTTGCAGACGGTCGATCCGACGGCTGAACGCAGCCGCCACGACGCACCCCGCCAAGACGACGTATAGGTAACGCTCGTCCTGCATCGCCAGCGGCGGGCCGTTTTGGATGAAGATGCTGTCACGGATCAAGCCTCCTCCCAGGCCCGTCACCAGCGCCAGAACGAACAGGCCGACAATGTCATAATTTCGGCGGATGGCCACCAGCGCCCCGCTCAGCGCGTAAAGGAACGTGGCGCCGAGATCGAAGTAAATCGGCAGGATAAACTGGCCTTTGAGTTCAACCGTCATTGGATCTTTTGTGCCACGTCCGGAACCGCCGGGGGCGCGCGCCTTCAGCGCGCGCCCCTTCATCTCATCCGGCGATCAGAACAGCGAGTAAACCATGCCGGTCTGGACGCGCCAGACATCGCCATGGGCACCGTCGTTCTCTTCCTTGTAGCCGTAGAGGCATTCCAAGCCGACGCTGAGCCGTTTGCGGAGCTGCCAGACCAGGTTCCCGCTGGAATAATACGTTTTGTGGTAGGCGGCCCCGGTCTGGGCTTGCTCATTTTGCAGATCCACGAAGCCGAACGTGGCGGTGGAACGGAACTTTTCCGACCATTGGTGCGTGTAACCGCCCATGGTGGCCAGGTACGTCAGCGACTGCAATGAACCGTCCGCGTTGTACGCTGCGTCGCCGCCGTTGAACCCGGTGTAGGTGAAGTTGTCGTTGCAGAAGGCGAAAATGCCCTGGCCGTAGGTGAACTGGGCCTGGACCGAGTCATGCTCGAAAACGTTTAAACTGGTGGACAGGTTCAAACCCCATCCCAAAACGTTCTGCTGACCGAGGGTCGGGCTGTTGGCGCCGATATCGCGCAGGATGGTGGCAAACTGCACATGGCCCCACTTGGAGTCTTCCCAACGAACATTGAAGCCGCCATCCGGCAAATGGTTAACCGAGGAAGCGTCAGTGCCCGGTGTGCCGGCGGTATCAACCTGCGATGAGGGCTGCTGCACTCCGAAGTTTATCTGCCATCGATCATTGAGCGGCAGCATGTAGCGCACCGTCGCCTGCCGCGCAAAGATCATCGAATTCGGCCCTTCGAAGTCCACCGTGTCCGGCCAGACGTCCGGGTCTTCGAAGATGCTGTACGTGAAGCCGGCCGTGACATTGTAAATCTGGCCGTATAATTGTTTGAGGCGATAGGACATGCCGCTGCCGCTGCCGAAAAAGTCGTTGTTGTAGTAGAAGCGGAAGTCGCCCGGCATGTTGGGCGCCCGCACGTCCATGCTCAGGGACGAGCCCTTGGCGGTCATGTTGAACTGCTCGCCGCCACCGTATTGCGGGGTGTGTTCCATCGGGATGGTGGCGGTGACAAACCGGTCCGGATTTCCGGAATTCTGGTTGTCCTCCATCATATCCACGCGCGGCTTCGCGTTGAACTTGATGAGGGCGTCCGTGTTGGGCACCGGGATGAACCCCCGATATTTGGGATCAAGCGTGAGGTCGTTCAACCGCGGTGCGGCTTCCTGCATGTCGTTCATGTTGGCCCGGTCCGCCACGGGGCTCGGGTGCCCGATGATGGGGTTGGTCGGCATGGCAAAATACACACCCTCACCGACGTTGGTTCCCGGCGCCGCGACCATCCCCCTCTGCTTTTCCAGTTCGGCAATTTTCTGCTGCATCTCTTCCATGCTTTTTTGCATGGCCTGCATGGCGGATTTGAGCTGGTCGAGCTCGGACGACTGGGCCGGCGCCGCGAGGACACCGGCGGCCATCAACGAAATGACCACGATTGAAGTTTTCATGGTTGCTGGTTTCATAAATCAATTTCGGGTTGCAGGATTTTAAGGGTTACTTGAGCGAACCGAACAGGTCCAGGTCCAGTTCCCTGACGATGTAGTCAATCGCCTCGGTGGCCCGCACGCTGTTGCCGGCCTCGTTCACGGGAGGTGAAAATCCGACGACGGCCATTTTACCCGGAACCACGGCGACAATGCCGCCGCCCACCCCGGTTTTGGCGGGCAGGCCGGCGTTGTAAGCCCAGGCCCCGGATTCATCGTAGAACCCCGCCATCATCATCACCGCCAGAACGCGCGGCAC
Organism: Candidatus Acidiferrum sp.; assembly: GCA_035506715.1. Classification (GTDB taxonomy): domain Bacteria; phylum Verrucomicrobiota; class Verrucomicrobiia; order Limisphaerales; family UBA11358; genus UBA11358. The sequence continues at coordinate 61,102 of DATJOW010000017.1, forward strand.
ATACTTCGAATCCAGGCAGCGCTCCTGGGTGATCGGGTTCACCCCCCCGTTGGCCAGCGTTGCGCCCATGACGGCCAGTTGTTTCGCGGTCACGCCGATGGAGCATTGTTTGGTGTACACATCGGTCGCCTCCGGCGGGTCACAGAACAGGTTTTCGTTGTTGTACAGGATCCAGGCGATGCCGCGGTTGCGGAAATTCGTGGCCGCCTCGGATTTGTAAACCTCGTCAATCAACTTGAGTTTCTCGCCGGCAAATTTGCTTTGATAGGCCAGAATCTTCTCCCAGCGATCCTCGGGACCGTTGGCCTTGACCAGGCTGACCGACGCCATGGCCCCGGCGTTCACCAGCGGGTTGACCGCCTTGTTGTTGTGCATGCCCAGCGCCACCACCGAGTTGAACGGCATCCCGGTCGGCTCGACGCCGATTTTCTTGAACACCGCCTCTTCGCCGGATTCCTGCATGACCTGGGCCATGGTGAACACCTTCGAGCAGGACTGGATGGAGAAGGCGTAGTCAATGTCGCCGGCGCTGTACACTTTGCCGTCCGCGGTGACGATGACCACCGCGAACAGGTTCGACGGCACGCTGGCAAGGTACGGAATGTAGTCGGCGTTCTTGCCCGACTTGTCGTCTTTGAATTTGTTGTAGGCTTCTTCGACGACACGCTGCAGATCAGGCGTCGCCGAGGGAGCAGCCGCGGTTTGGCCTGCGGCCGGTTGGGCTGCAGACTTGTTGTTATGAACCTGGATACAACCAACCACGGCGAGCAGCGAAACGACCAGCACGACTGCGCTCAGGTGGCGAAGGCTGAGTCCGGTTTTTTTAGTTTTCATGGTTGTGATCATGGTGGTTTTCATCTTTGTAATCTTGGATTGGGATTTAATCTGGTTCATCAGCGGATCGCGACAGTAAGGCTTAATACTCCATAAAGTACTGCTGCAATTTCTTCGGGTCATTGGTCTTCATCAGGCCGAGCATCGCCAGAATGCGGGCCTTTTGCGGGCTCAATTCCATCGAGGTGATGAAACCCAGTTTGTCGTCGTCCACCTCGACGTTGCGCACCACCAGGCCGCTGCCGGTCCGGGTTGCTCGAACCACCAAAACACCCTTTTTGGCGGCGTCGGAAAGCGCGGCAATCACCGCGTCGGTGCTGTTGCCGTCCCCCACCCCCGCGAGCACGATGCCCTTGACGCCGTCCTTGACCAGGAAGTTCACGACCTCAGGCCCGACATTGGCGTAGGAATAAACAATCTCCACGCGCGGCAGGTCGTTCGTACCCTTGCCGTCCACGGAAAATTCGCTCCTCGTGGTGTGCTTGGTGGTGTTGTGGTTGAAGAGATGGATCGTGCCCACGTTCATGACGCCGGCCCGGCCGCGATTGGGCGACTGGAAGGTATTGAGCGAAGTGCTGTTCATCTTCTGCGCCTCACGCGCATAGTGAATTTCGTCGTTGAGCACGACGAGCGGGCCGAGGCCGCGGGCATCCGGGCTCGCCGCGAGCGCGACCGCGTTGTAAAGATTCGCCGGCCCATCTGCGCTGGTCGCCGTGGCCGGGCGCATGGAACCGACGAGGACCACCGGCTTGTCGCTGTGAACGACGAGGCTGAGAAAATACGCGGTTTCTTCCATGGTATCGGTGCCGTGAGTAATTACAACGCCGTCCACATCCTTGTCAGCCAGGACTTCGTTGACGCGTTTGGCCAGCTTGAGCCACACCTCGTGGTTCATCGTCTGGCTGCCGATGTTGGCCACCTGCTCCCCGCTCAAGTCGGCGAGATCGCCGAGGTGCGGAACAGCCTTGATGAGGTCATCCACCGAAAAGCTGCCGGATTTGTAGCCGACCTCGGTGGAGCTGGCCTGGGCGCCGGCGATGGTGCCGCCGGTGGCGAGAATTTTGATCTTGGGTTTGGCCTGGGCGGCGGTGGAAAACATCAAGGCCATCACCGCAACAAGGCACAGGAGGTATCGTGTCGTTTTCATATTCAGTTCAATTTTGGTTTGCAGTTTGTTTTTGCCCGTTGGTTCACAATTTGAGTTCGCTGAAATCTAGGCCGCCCGGCCTCTCTTTGAGGCCTTCCATTCCGTGACATAGGCCTGCGCCGCGGTGCGGAGGTATTGCCCGATCTTCGGATAGGTGTCTTCGGGGAGGTTGGCCAGCGAGACCCGCACGGACCAGTCTGGCCCGCCGAAGCCGCCGCCGTGCATGAGCACCACGCCGGAGTGCTCGGCCAGGCGGAAGAGCACGTCGGTGCATTCGTAGTTCTTCCGCAAAAACCGCGCGAAATCCGGGCCGTACTCCTTTTCCGCCCACACCATCAGGTCAAGCTGGACGTAATAGGCGGCGCGGTCGCTGTCAGGCGGCAGCGTCAGGCCCAGGCCCTCGAACATCGCCTGAAACCGCCGACGCACGATGATCTGGCAAAGGGATTTGTAACTGTTGGCCGTGTCCAGCAGGGCGAACGTGGAGAACAGCGCCATCTGGATCTGCTGGGGCAACGAAAGGCCCGCGGTGTGGTTCAACGCCACCATCCGGCTGTCCGCCACCATGCGGTCGATGAACTTCACCTTGGCCGGCTCCAGCGTGATGGGGCTGTAACGATGATTCAGTCTGGCGCGGGTTTTGGCCGGCAGCTTCGCAATCATCTTGTCGAAGATGTTGTTCTGGTGGACGGCCACCACGCCCAGGCGCCAGCCGGTGCACCCGAAATGCTTCGAGTAGGAGTACACGCCAATGGTGTTCTGCGGCAGCTCGGCCATGGCCGACCGGAAGCCCGGCACAAACGTGCCGTACACGTCATCGGTGATGATGATGAGGTCAGGCCGTTTCGTCTTGACGAGTTTGACCAGGCGCTGCATCGAGCTTTTGCGCATGGCAAACGACGGCGGGTTGCTGGGGTTGACGAGGAAGAACGCCTTGATGCGCTTGTCCTTCAGCTTGTCGATTTCCGCGTCGGCATATTGCCAGGTGTGGGCGCCGTTCTCGCGGCATTCGGAACTGGCGTCAAGGTTGACCACCTTGAAGGCAAAGCGGTCCATGTGCGCAATCTCAATGTAGGGCGTGAACGTCGGCACCGCCAGCGCGATGGTGTCGCCGCGATGCAACAGCTCGTTCTGCATCAGTGTATCGAAAATGTAACACATTGCCGCCGTGCCGCCTTCGACGGCAAAGATGTCGAATTTGCCCGCGGGCGGGCGGCTGTCGCACATTTCCTGGTCGAGGAATTCGTGCACGATGCGCTCGCAACAGCGCAACATCCGGTCGGGCACCGGATACATATCGCCAATGATGCCATGAGTCAGTTCGTAGGCGAAGGCCTCGGCGTCGAACTTGAGCTTCTTGACGCCGTAATTCCAGGTGTCGCGGAGCAGCTTGACGCCGGGCGCCTGGGGATTGGCGTCGAGGAAATCTTCAAACCGCGACGCCAGGCCGGGACTTTGGGCAATCTGCCTTCCCAGGTCGGGGATGTTGACGCCCCGGCGGGATTCTTCGAGGCCAAAGCGAAGGAGCGTTCCAAAGGCGTCGCGCGGCGTGGTGCAAATCCAGTTTGGATTGCCGCGACCGGCGTTGAGGAATTGGGCCGTTTGATCGCGCTCGGCCACCTGGGCGAGCTTGATCAGTTCATCTTTCAGTTCGAACGGGCTGAGTTTGAGCAGCGCTTTTTGATGTTCGCGCGTTGTGGAGGCTTTTATGTTCATAGATTTGGGAGGGTATTGGTTTAGCGCATCATAACGACGATCACGGTTCCCCAGGCAATCAGGAGCACGTTGCCAAGAGCGTAGGGCAGGCCGTAACCAAGCGCGGGCACCTTGCTGTCGGCGGCTTCCTGCACCGCCAGCAGCGATGGCGTCGCCGTGCCCGCGCCGGCACAGGCTCCCAGCACGATCCCCGGATGCATTTTCAACAGAAAACGGCCGACGAGAATGGCAACGGTGTGCGAAATGAAAACAACCGCCAGGCAGACGAGGATGAGGCCGAAGCCGGCCTCCTTCAACCCCGTGAAAAACGCCGGGCCGGCGCTCAGGCCGACCACGGCGATGAACGCGTTCAGGCCGACGGAATCAAACAGCCACAGGGCGGACTCGGGAATGTGCCCAAAAACCGGGTAAACGGACCTCAGCCAGCCGAGCACCAGGCCCGCAAACAGTACGCCGCCACTCGTGCCCAGGCCGACAGGGATGCCGTGGACCGGCAACTCCTGCAGGCCCATCAGGCCGCCGATGAAAATGCCCAGCCCCACAAACACCATGTCGGTCATGCTGGTGGCCCGGTTGACGTAGCCCAAAACCCTGGCCGCGCGCTCGACATCCCGCTGGGCGCCAACCAGCGTCAGCGTGTCGCCGCGGTTCACCTCGGTGGCGGCGGTGAACGGCAGTTCGGTGCCGGCGCGGACAATTTTGCGCAGGATGACGCCATGGCTCATCAGCCGCCCCTGGTCGCTGATGGTCGCCAATTCGGCCAGGGTTTTGCCGCTGTACTCCTTGTTGGTGACCACGACATCCAAAATGACCCCCGGGAAATCCAGCAGCTCCTTGTCCTCCACCTCTCCCGTCAGCGGGAAGTCCGGCGCCAGCAGGAATTCGCGCCGGGCGATGAGGGCCAGCACGTCGCCCGCGAGGATTTTCATCTGCGGCTCCGGCTCGAGGAGCTGCTCGCCCCGGCGGAGGCGTTGAACAAACACGCGCCGGCCGGCCCCGTGCCAGCGCGCCTCGAATTCGGCGATGGTCTGGCCGGGAAGATCACCGCCGGGGACGCGATAGGCCCGGATGTCCCAGGCCCGGTAGGCCGATTGCACTCCGGGCGCATGGCTGGGCCCGCCGCCGGACATTTCCTGCTCCAGCTTACGGCATTCCTCCTTGAGGTTCACCCGCATGAGCAGCGGGCCGATGGCGGGCAGGAACCAGGCGGTGCTGATGGTCCCGAGCAGGTACGTGACGGCGAAAGCGATCGTCATCTTATCCACCAACTGGTCCTGGTCGGCCTCCGGCATGGACAGGCGATGGATGGCGTCGCCCGCCGTGCCGAGCGTGGCCGACTCGGTCATGGAACCGGCCAGCAGCCCGGCCGTGGTGCCGATGTTGTAGCCCATGAGCCGCGCGGCGGCGAACGAGGTGCACAAGGCGGTCAAACACAGAACCACCGTGACCACCGCCTGGGGCAATCCCGTCTTCCGCAATCCGCCGAAGAACTGCGGGCCGACCTTGTAGCCGATTGCGAACAGGAACATCAGGAAGAACACCGCCTTGACGTTCGGCGAGACGTCAATCTTCATCTGGCCGATCAGGACGCCGGCAATCAAAACACCCGTGACCGACCCGATGGCGAACGACCCGAACTTGATCCGCCCGATCAGGTAGCCCAGCGCCAGCGTCAGAAAGACCGCCAGCTCCGGGTGCTGTTGCATTGCTTTGATGAGCGGTTCCATGCTAATGGGAAAATCGGGCAATGATTAATTATTTCTTCGCTTTCGCTGGTTTGCCGCCGGCGCCTTTCTTTTCGAGTTTCAACACCTTCAATCCCGCGGCGGCGTGGTAGCCGTGGATTTCCTTCACGTCCAGTTTGCGCATGAAGGTGATGATTTCCGGGCTGATGACCTGGCCGGGCACCATGATGGGGAAACCGGGCGGATACGGGATGACGAAGTTGGCCGAGACCAGTTCTGGGCCTTTCTTCAACCGCTCATCAATTTCCTTGCCGTTGAGCTTGATGTGCTCGCAATTTTCCTCGTCGTAGGCCGCGTAGAAGGCCGCGCGCATGTCACCCTCGGGCGTCTTGCTCTTCGGATTGGCCCGGAACAAATCGTGATAGCGGCTGAAGTTCGGCAGGTCCGGCACTTCCTCGCAGAGCGACTTCACGCGCGCCTGGAACGTCTGCGCCTCCTCGCTCCGGGAGTTGGCCAGCCGCGCCTCGAGGTCGCGCGCGATGTCGGCCAGCACCTTGATCAGATAAGCGATGTCGCTCCGGGTGTTGTTGATGTTCGTCATCAGCAGGATCGTGTTGCGCGAGGTCTTGTTGATCTGGATGTCGAATTTTTCGGCGAGCAGGCCCTTGAATTGCGTGCCGTCGAAGCCGGCCGTGCCGCACATCAAGGTGAGCCGCGTCGGGTCCAGCGCAAACTCGTCGTTGTCCAGCGCTTCGATGGCCTCCTTCCAGGTGGAATGCGGCGGGCCGTAGTCCGCCAGGCCGCTGCCGCGCAGTTCCGCCGGTATCATTTCCGCCGGGGTCAGAATGCGAAAGTACTTCGAAATGAGCGGATGCGAGTTCACCTCGCGCCGCAGTCGGATGGCGAAACCCGTGTGCTTCATCACCAGCTCATAGCCTTCCAGCTCGGCCTGCCGGCGCGCGACATCGAGCGAGGCAAGGATCTGCTGGTTGGGCGAGGTGGAGGTGTGCGTAAAGAACGCCTCGTCGAACGGCTCCTCGACCGATTCGAAATCGTCGTCGTTCACCATGATCATGGATCCCTGGCGCAGTGACGAAAGGGATTTGTGGGTGGATTGAGTGGCGTAGACGCGGATCCGCACCTTGTCCGGATCGGGCAGCAGATGGAGATCAAGCCGTTTCGGGTCGTTGGGCCCGAGCTGGGCGGCCTGCTTTTGGAACGCGGCGTATTCGGCCCGGTAAGCCTCGTCGCGATAGCGCGCCCGCAACGCGTCCGCGGCGGCCATGCCGGTGCGCCGGCGATGGAACGGCGAGAACCGCGCAAAACTGAACCAGGCCTCATCCCAGAGGAAAATGAGATCGGGTTTGATGGCGAGGCATTCCTCCATCACCCGCTTGGTGTTGTACAGGTGACCGTCGAAGGTGCAGTTGGTCAGGTCGAGCATCCGGACGCGGTCGAGCTTGCCTTCGGCCTTCAGGTCCAGCAGCGCCTTTTTGATCGTGCGCAGCGGCACGCCGCCGTACATCGAGAATTTATGGAGCGGAAACGCTTCCAGATAGACCGGCAGCGCGCCCGCCAGCACGCAACCGTAGTGATGCGATTTATGGCAGTTGCGATCGATCAACACGATGTCGCCGGGCCGCAACAGCGACTGGACCACGATTTTGTTCGACGTGGAAGTGCCGTTGGTTCCGAAATAAACGCGCTGCGCGCCGAAACAGCGGGCGGCTTTTTCCTGCGCCTGTTTGATGTTGCCGGTCGGCTCCAGCAGACTGTCGAGACCGCCAGTGGTGGCCGATGATTCCGCCAAAAACAGGTTGGCGCCGTAGAACTGGCCCATGTCCTGAATCCAGTTGGATTTGAAAATGGATTTGCCGCGGGCGACCGGCAGGGCGTGAAAGGTGCCGATGGGCCGCCGGCTGTACTTCTTGAGCGTCGAGAAAAAGGGCGTGTCGTAGCGTTCGCTGACGCCTTCCAGGACGCTCAAGTGCAGTTCCATCAATTCTTCCACGTCGTAAAAGACGCGCCGGATATTTTTCGTGTCGAGCTGTCCCGCCAGCGACTCGACCGCGCGGTCGGTCAGCAGATAAACGTCGAGCTCGGGGCGGATGCCCCGGATGCCCTTGGCCAGCGTGGTGCCGTAGGCTTCGGGCGCCAGCGAATCGGGATCGACCGGCAGATGCTGGGCGATCTGGCTCCGAAACACCGGCAGGTTATAACCGGATCGCAAAGCGAATCCGTCATAAATCACCACGGCTTGGACGTTGAAATTGCAGATAACTCCGAGCGCGGCGTCCTCGAAGCTGGGCACGAGAACGATTTCGTAAATGAAAGGGTCTTCCGGCCGGCGCAATTTCCGGATTTCCTCGCGGATGCGTTTGGCCTGTTCGGCGTTGACGCCATCGCGCACCACGAGCACCTCGAAGTACGGGCGCGGCCCATCACCGGTCTGGAGATGCGCCGGCAGCGAGGGCAGAATTGTGTCCGCATTTTCATCGTCCGTTTCCCACACGCTGGCGTCGTGGCGGTAGGAACCCCGCAGCAATGCCCGGCTGATGCGGTCGGTCAGCCGTGAGAAAGCGGCGAAATCCTCCTGCTTCAACAAGTCCCGCAACCGGCCGAACAGCTCCGGGCCGGGATACGCCCAGTAACTTTCGAGCGGCTCCAGTTCGGCGAGCAGTTGCGCAGCCTGTGAACGCAAATCCGCGGCGACCTTAGGCTGAGTGAGCGCCTTGGCCGTGTTGTGCAATTGCTGCCAGCGGTCCTGGCGGGCTTCGGTGGCACTGAAAAAATCCTTCAAATCGAGCGAGGTGGTTTTTGAGGCAGTGGCCATAATCAATTTTTGGTCTTGGTTGTTGGTCGGTTCAAAATTGTCATTTCATCATCAAAATAATCACCATGCCCCAAATGGTAAGCAGGGTGTTGCCGACGGCGTAGGTGACGGTGTAGCCCAGCGCTGGCACCTGGCTGCGACCCAGATCACAGATCAAACCCAGCGACGCCGTGGTCGTGCGCGCCCCGGAGACAATGCCCAGCGTGAGCGCGTCGTGGAAGCGGAAAAGGAACTTGGCGACGAGCATGCCCAGCACCAGGGGAAGGGTGGTCACGAGAGCGCCCCACAGGAACAAGCTCACACCCTGCGTCTTCAAGCCGTTGACGAAGCCCGGGCCGGCGGAAATGCCGACGATGGCGATGAAAATGTTCAGCCCCACCGAGTTCATGAACCAGACGGTTGGGCTGGGAATGCGCCCGAAGGTGGGGCGCACCGACCGGAGCCAGCCTCCCAGGATTCCCGTAATGAGCGCCCCTCCGGCCGTGGACAACGTCAGCGGCACCCCCTTCACCTTGAGGACGAGCGCGCCCAGCAGCGCCCCGATCCCGATCCACGCACCGATGAACGCGACATCCGCCACGTCGGTGGAATGATCCGGCACGCCCAGCAGCTTGGTGGCGGCATTGACGTCCTGGTTCCGACCCACCAGGGTCAGGATATCGCCCCGCTGAACTTTAGTATTGGGCAGGATGGGAATTGTTGTGCCGGTCGCCCCCCGCGTGATTTTCCGCAGGAACACCCCACGCGCCGCGGGCGCGTTCGCCAGCTCGAGAAGCGTCTGGCCATCGACGGCCTTGTTGGTTACGTAAACATCCACGCCTGACACCGGCACGTTCAACAACTCCGGGTCCTCGATTTCCTGTGCGCCTTCCCCGATCAATTTCACAAGCAGTTCACGCCGGCCGACAACCGCCACCACATCGCCTTCCTGTAACACAGTGTCCGCGGTGGCTTCCTCGATCGTTCCGTTCCGGCGAATCCGTTGGACGAAGAGGCGCGCTTCCGGGAGCAGTGTTTCAGCCTCGACGACCCGGAGGCCGACCGCTTTCCCGCCGGTCTTCACCCGGAACGCCCGCAGCTCAAACTGATGCCACGCGGAACCGGGTCCCCCCATTTCCTTGGTACCGCCGAATTTTTCCTCGTAGTCCCGGCAAGCCGCCGGCAGATCGATGCCGAGCAACTTGGGACCGAGCAAGGCAATAACGAGCGCCGAGCCCACGGTGCCGAACAGGTAAGTCACCGCGTACGCCACCGGCATCCCGTCGAACATCGCCTTGGTCTGGTCGGGCTCCAGCCCCAGCCGGTTGATGGCGTCGGTGGCGAGCCCCATCGACGCGGAGATGGTTTGTGAGCCGGCGTAAAGCCCCGCCGAGTAACCATAATCGTAACCGGCCATTTTGCAGACGACGACGGTAACAACCAGGCAGAGCACACACTGGACCACGGAGAAGAGCGCCTGCGGCACGCCGTCCTTGGCGATGCCGCGGACGAACTGCGGCCCAACTCCATAGCCAACGGCAAACAGAAACATCAGAAAAACAGTCGCCTTGAGGGGCGCCGAAATGGTAATCCCGATCTGGCCGATCAGGACGCCGGCCAACAGGGTGGCGGTGACCGACCCGAGGCCGATGCCCTTGAACGTGAATTTGCCAAAGTAGTACCCGAGAGCCAGCGTGAGAAAGATCGCAATCTCCGAATATTCACGCAACGTGGCGAAGAACCAGGCAATCATATTTTACCTTTTTCCTTCCTTGCTTCCGGCTTGGTTAAACCGGCATTGTGGATTCCTCAATTGTCCAATCGGCACGCCGGCCAGCGGCTGGCCGGTGACCTTGCCAAGTCTGATTTTTCCCATCCTTACACCGCCCGGCAAAGTTCCCCGCGTCGCCAACAATGACATCACGGACTCAGGGGGAACATGAGCGGCCATTTGGCGTGTCAGGGCGATTCTGCCCGAACAATGCCTCCCGGCGATCCGGTGATAATCGGTCGTCATTGTTTGTTGCGTGCGCGGGCTCAGTACCGAAGTTTCCTTCCTGTTTACGCGAACCAGTGCATGCCGGTCTATTGGACTTTGGTCCAAGCCTAAGGTGCAGTATCAGTGCAATTTATGAAAATTCGTAGCCACACTTGGGACGGACAGCCTGAAAGCCGCCTTATGGCTAATAGCCCTTTCCCCGTCCTTGGCGGCAACTTGCGCTTCCACCATCCGGCAAAATGACGCGACGGGTCACTGATTCCCGGACATTCCCGGTAATCCTTCGCGAATGCGGGTAGAAAAATCCGGGTCCTGGTCGGCCGCCTTCGCCTTGTCGTTGATCAAACTGCGTTTTTTCAGCTCGGCCATCGGCAGGCTGGTGTCAATGCGACCGCGCTCGTACAGCAATTCGTTGCCGAAGCCGTTCACCAGCATCCGCCAGTCCCACGGGGCGCGGTCGGCGGCGGCGCGCTGCGTCCGGATGCCGGTCGTGCAGTTGTCGGTAACCGCGTTGTACCACTCCGGCCGCGCGTGCAGGGAGTTCAAGCGATGAACGTAGTCGAGAAACAACTGGCGCGCCTGTTGGGGCGAACCCCGCAGCCGGTAAAGGTAAGCGTCCTCACCTTTTCGATAGTTCGTCCGCAGCCGCACGAGGTCGCGCTCGTCGGCGGCGACGTAGGTCAGCTCAAACTGGCGGTACAACCCTTTGATGGCCGAATAGCCCTCCCCCTTTTCCTTCCGTGTTTCGATGGAGAAACAGAGGTAATCGCCGCCTTCGAACCCAAAACTCATCATCGTGTGCGCCATGTACGGCGAACCCCAATAGACCATGTAGAGATCCACGCTGCGGAGCTTGTCCAAGTCGAAGGTTTTGTCGTAATGACGCACCACGTAATCGGTCTCAGTGCGGTAATCACAATTCCGGATGTTGTGCATGGTTACGAGGTTGCCGTTGATGTCGGCATAGGGCAGCACGGCCAGGTCCGGCGTCCAGTCGCGGTCGTTGGACGGCGGTATGAGGAGGAACCAAATGACGACGCCGGCAAAGGCGGCCAGGAAGATGACCCGCGCCAGCCAGCGGGGCCGAACCCAGATAAACACCGCCATAGTACCGATGACGAACGCGACCGCCCCGGCGGTTCGCAGCCAGGGCGCCGGCAGGTTCGAGTAATAGATGGCGCCCACCGACCAGAGCGTCAGGATGGCCACCATCAGCCAGTACAGAATCCAGCCGGCGGCGCGCAGCAGCCAGCGGAGCACGCGTTTTCCCGGATTCTGGATCATGGCGATGCCGCACCCGGATTGGGCGGCGGAGTGAACGTGTTGGGCGGCAACGAAGCGATGTGTTCGCGCAGGATGCGACGCACTTCCTCAATGGTGGCGGGTTTGTCCTGACAGGAATGGAAGCTCCGCACGATGAATTCTGATTCCGCGTAATCCACGTGCGCGCTGGAATATTTCACCAGCCCGTCCTTGCCCTGGCGATAATCGCCCTCGCCTTGAACAGCAATGATGGAATGGGCTTTGATTCCGGGTGCCGGCGGAATTTCGGCCAACGCCAGCAAGAACGGATTGTCCGGCCGCATGCTGTCCAGGCTCGTCGGCAACCCCTTCAATTCCCCCGGCACGCCCAGTTTTTCCTTTAATCCCACCAGTTCCTTGCTCTGGTCCAAAAGCTGTCGAGGCAGGGAGACAAATTTGCGCGCCAGGCTGCGGGCAAAACCGGTGGCCAGGTAACTGCCCCGGTGCGGCGTGCTGATGAAGACCACTTCTTTGACGAACGGCAGCGGCTTGTAGAAAAGGTATTTTTCAATCAGCGCCTGTTGAGCCGGGGAGAGTTTAAGCGATTCCAGCCGGTTGGTGTTGAGGACGTTCCAGAGCTTGTCTCGGGTGTCGGTCACAGTCAGCTTGGTGAGCAATCCGCCCTGGCTGTGGCCCACCACCACCATTTGTTGCAGGGCCGGGTCCTTCCCCTCCGGGTCCACTTCCTTCACCTTGGCGGCCAGCGCCTCGCGCAGCCGGCTGGCGGAATAGACGACCGGGTTGCCGCTGTTGTAGATGAAATACCAGAACTGGCAATGTCGGGCCAGCACCGGGTCGGCGGACAGCGTGTTGATCATTTCCGCCCACCAGACCGGACTGCTGAATGTGCCATGCACGAATACCACCGGCACCAGGCCCGGCTCGTAAGGGCGCGTGAAATAAATGTCGCTCGGAATCTGCTCCTCGGCGGACAGGAACTGGACGTTGCCGAGGCTCCAGACCATGGATTGGTTCATGACATAGGCCAGCGGCGCGGTGGTGTCGGTCTCCAGGGGGACCACGTGGCTGCCCACCTGGACTTTGTTCGTGGTGTAGGGCGAATAGAGCTCCAGGGTGGCGCGGAATCTGTTGCTGGCCAGGTCAGCCGGCCCACTCTCGATCCGCAGGAAGGCGGTGGCTGCCGTGCAGCGGGAAAGCTTGACCTTGTCGTTGGGCCGGCCCACGGCAATGAGTGGCGCACCCAATCCCGGCTGGATGTTGCGCACACTCAGCCCGCGCACCAGGAATTGATCGGCCAGGATGAAGTTTTTGGCATCCGTCACCGGCCAGGGAAATCCGGAGGGGTCGAACTTCACGTCAATTTCCCCTGCCGGCAAATGCCAGGTGCCGCCCTGCAACACGGCCACGGCGTTGGTGGCCCGCCGCTCGGTCAATGCCCAGCCCAGGCCGGAGTTGTAGAAGTTGCAGGCGGCCCGAAACCGGTCGTCATAGGCCGGCGCCGTGTCGTTGGTGCCCTCGGCCCGGAGGAAAAACCAGGCATAAACCGCCGCCGCCAGGTAATAATTGCGCGCGTCCTGCGGCTTCCAGGTCCAGGCGGCCCGACGCACCCGTTCACCCTCGATGAAGTTTAATTCCGACAAAGCGTACAGCAAATCGCTTTCGCCCGTCTCGACCGCCTTCCGGCGCAGCAACTGCAGGGTGGCGTCGGGAGATTGTTTAAACGTCTCGTCCTGGTCGAAGCGATGGAGCACGGCGCAGGTTTCGGAACTTACCTGGCCGCTGCTGAGCTCGTTCCCATGAACCTGCTGAAAAACGATCCGCGGCGACGTCTTGTCCGCTCCGATCGGGGTCACACATCCCGGGGCAAGGCCCAGCAGGACCATGACGGCCAGACCCAGAAGCGCGCGCGCGGCCGTAAATATCCCCGGCCGTTGACGGCCGGGCTGCTCAGGGATTGCCGGATTCCTGATCATACGCTTCCCCCCAAATTTCAGAACCGGAAGGCGACGTCAAGACCGAACGAGTAACCGGTAAACCCATTGTTGCCCCAAAGATACGACCCGCCAATGCCCAGCCATTGCACTTTCCACAACTGGTTCAAATAATCCAGCACGACCCGGCCGTGGATCTCGTACAAGTGGTTGATGGGCAAGCCGTCCTTGATGCCGCCGTAAAACTCGGTGCGGCTGAAATAACCGCCCGTCCGCAGTTCATGGCCCCACAGATCCTTCCCCAGCGGCACGTCCACGTCAATCTTGTTCATCCACGTTTCCGAATCCCCGCTGATGTCGATGTTGGGATTCGAAGCATGGAAACTCTCGGTGTAGAAATAGGTCGGGGTGGAGTCCAGGGTAATGATGGTGCGACGCCAATTGTAAATATAGCAGATGTCAGCGGCGGGCCGGATGGTCCACGTGTCCACGTTAAAATCCACCAAGCCCTCCTGCTGCGCGATGGGTTGAGCGGCTACCGCTCCGGCATTGCCCCTGGCATAAAAGGTATTCTCCGTATGGCCATACATCCCCATGAACGTCGGCGCGATGCTGAAGTGGTCGCTGAACCATAAACGCGCGCCGCCGCCGAACTGGATCGAGAAATCGCGGTACTTGTTCTGTGCGCCGTTCAGATTGTAGGGCGTCCCGTTCAGAGTGACGATATCATTGGGGCCGAAATCCCGCTTCGCGTAGAGATAGCCCATCTCGCCTTGCAGGCGAGGCTGCCAGGCGATCGGCAAAGTCCCGAGCGGTTGCGGGTCGCCGATGTCACCATATCCCCCGAACTTGGAAATGTTAATGTCCCCGCCGCTGCCGCCGCTAAACGACGCGCCGGTCATGCCGAAGTCGCCGCCCAGAATCGTCGCTGCCTCGATTCGATCGCCCACCGTGTTTCTGAGCTCATTCACTTGTGCCCGAGCGGGCACGGCGGCCAGCAACGGAGAGAGCAGGCCAATGACACAAGTGGCCGGGAGGCCGGCTCGGGAGAGATACAGTTTTTTATTCATAATTTTTATTGAGTTTGAGATGCACGTTTCACCGGGTTCGCAGCCGCCGACGGTTCGGGACGGGCCGGTTCGGGAGCGGCGGGAGCCTCGAACCAGCGTGCCTTGGGCACGACCACCTTTTCCTTCGGGTCCTGGAGGTAATGCGGGGAAAGAATCTGGACGCCATACTCATTGAAGAGATCCTGGATGTGCGTATGCAGTTCAGCGAGCACGAAGATGCGCTGGGGCGGCTCCTCCAGCCCGACATTCAACTGATACTCCACGTAGAAATCCGCCAGGGACCGCTGCAGGACAAACGGCGCCGGCTTGCGGCGCAAACCGGAGGTGAGGGCCGCGGCCTCGAGCAGCAACGCGTGCACCTGGCGCCAGGGTGTGCCATAGCCGATGGTGACCGCCGTTTTGATGATCACGCCCTCTTCTTCAGCCACGCGCGAATAATTCTTCAAGGCCGTGTTCAACAGCATCAGGTTGGGCAGATGGATTTCCTCCCGCCAGGGAGTGAGGATCTTGGTGGAAAGAAAGCCGACCGAGGTCACGGTCCCCTCATATTCACCGGCCTTCACATACTCGCCCGGCCGCAGCGCCTTGGAATACATCAGAACGAGGCCGCCGGTAAATTGCCCCATCACGCTGCTGGCTCCCAGCGAAACCAGGAGCCCGACGAATACACTGACCCCGCGGAAAGCCTGGCTGCCGCTGCCCGGCAGGTAGGGATACATCATGACGGCCGCAAAGATCCAGACCACGACCAATCCCAGCCGCCCCGTGGCCTTGGCCGCCTGGGGGTCCATCCACTCCACGCGAATCTGGCCTTTCTGAATGGCGCCGAAAAAACCCCGCACCGCCTGGCCAACCAGACGCGCCAGCACGATAATGACCACCACGACAAACAGGTCGGGCAGCGCCGCGAGGACCGAGCGGGCGAGACCCGAAAGCGTATCGAACAGAAACCGGCCCAACTCCTCCCCCCAGGGCTCGGTGTAGGGAAATTGTGCCAGGCAAAAGGTGCCCCAGGCATACGCGTTAATCAGCATCAACAGCCAGACCAACAGCCGGATCACGGAACGGATCAGGAAAGTCATGCGGCTGAGAAAAATGTAGCCGCCCCGCATCAAGCGGTCGCCCAGCCGGCGCACCATCTGGTTGATCTTGGGCATCACCCAATGTTCGACGCGCCAGAGCAGCCAGGATACGAACGCGAAAAGCAAGGTGGCCCCCAAGGTCAGCAGGATGGCCCGCGCCAGGAAAGGCCACCATTGGTGTTGCTTCTGCGCTTCCGAGATCACCACCTGGAGATCGCTCACGCTCGCCTGCACCGCTTGTTCCAACGTCTGGCCTTCAATGACATCCACGTCGGCCGGGGTGATCATGAAAGCCCGCTCGCCTCCGATGGTGATGACGACGCCATCCGAGGATGGGTGCGACTCGACGGTGCCGGCCGGGTATTTGGCAATCAGTTTTTTAATCTGCTCTTGCGCGTAGCCCGCGCGCTCCGCCGGCGTGTAGCCGTAATTCATGGCGCGCAGAATGGCCACCGGCCGGTTGAAGACCTTGACCGCGGCCGGCGGAGGCGACGGCAACGCCGAAGCGGCGGCTGGGTCCGCGGCCATTGCCGCCGACCACCCCAGACCGAGCAAAAGACCGAGCCAAGCGGCCGACCTTCGGCAACCGCCAACCACCTTCAAAAAAAGACTGTATGTCTCGGCTTTCACCTTTGCGTTCACGACCCTTTCACCAGCCAGTCCCGGGCCTTGGGCAGGTCCTCGGGCAGGAAGTATTCGATGGCGAATCCGCGGTAGCCTTTTGCCACAAAGATCAGGGTCAGATCTTCCCAACGCTTGTCGCCCACGATGGCCATCCGCTCAATGTGCTGGTCGTATTCGGCCTGGAACGAGACGTCATCCCAGTTCCCGGCGCCCTCCCAGCCCTGGAAGTTCTCGGCGATGATCAGGAGGCGGATTTTGCCGTGGCGCGTAATGATGCCGATGGCCTGCTGTTGGGCCCGGGCAATCTCAGGCTGTGTCAATTTCCCAGCGACTTTGACGGTCAAGATGCCGTCCGCGTAGCCGAAAATTTCTACACTCATAAGCGGGTCCGGGGCAAACCGGCAGGTGGCACGACGTGTGCCACCTGCCAGATCCATCGGTTTACAAGTCGGTGTTATTTTGACCCTTCTGCAATTCCATCAGGCGTTCGTCGAGATGTTCCGCCCAATAATCCATTGACAGTCTCACGTCTCCAAACGTCCCGTCAAATTTTGTGCGGATGGCTTTTGTGCCGGCCCGCCGGTCCACCGCCGCCGCCAACCGCTGGCCCGTCACCCCGTCCAGGATCTCCATCTCGCCCTGGCAGATCCCCACGCCTGAACCGCTCCCGAAAATCACCCGCTTGACGAGGCTGATGCCCATCCCAATCGGCATCACGCTCGATACGAAGTTGATGACCGGCCGGCATTTCTTCGCCTCCGTGATCGCCGCGTGGATCACCAGCGTGTTCGGACCGGCCTTGTCCACCAGCTCGAAGTTCTTCGAGAGGGTGTTGCTCATGGTGGTGTAAAAATAATCGATCAGGTGCTGCTGATCTTCCTTGTCCAGCTTGCCCAGCGGTGATTCCGGGTCGTCGGATTTCCACAGTTCGACCGGTTCGATGTAGATCTTGGTGTACTTGGCCCAGTTCACCGTCGGGTCAATATAGACCAGCTTGACCTGGCCGTTGGTGCCCTCCTGCAACTGCGAGTAATCCTTCAAAAAGCCGGATTCCTCGGGTTTGCCCCGCATCTCGTGGGTGGTCCGGCAAGCGGTCAGCCCCGCCAGCAAGCCGACGGCCAAAACTCCCGCCAGGAGTGTCAGACCTCGGGCGCGGCTCGTTTGTTTCATGGTTGATATGTTCATTGGTTTTGCCTTTCGTTTTGGTTGATTGTTGTTTCGCGTTTGAATTTTCAATTCGTGGTCGGTTTCCTCATTGCGCCGGAATCGTAATCATCGGCAGGTTCTCCCTTTCACCGGTGTCAGCCAAGGTGAAAAACAGCATCATCAACGAGAACACCCGCTTGGATTTCAGGTCCCGGTCGTCAATCCAGAACCAGCGGTTGCGATAATTGATGGTCACGAAGGAATCATCCGGCTTGCTCTTGGAACAGTTGATCTTGATCAGCCGGACGGCATTGGTGTTACCGGCAATGGAATCCCATCCAGCCGGCGTGCGCCCCTGAGTCACATCCTCCGGCGGCACATCCACCTGGGAAGCCATCGTGGCCATCTGCTGCATCATGGAGCGGGTGATGACCGCCACTTCCCGGTCGTTGCTGGCACTGCCGCCAAAAACCAGATGGAGTTCCTCGGCGTCGGGGTCCAGTTTCAACAGCCGGCGTAATTCATGGATATCGTCAAGGGTTTCGGGCGTAATGTCCTTGGAGCGGAACGTCAGGATGGTGGACTGCTGTTTCTGGTTGTCCAGTTTGATGCGCATAGCCACGGCTCCAGAGAGCTGAATTTTGCGCATCAGTTGCAGCACGCGCATGAACTCGGGATCAGGCGGCGTCACACCGGCAATGGAGGATTCCTGGTTTTTCAGGCCGTTGATCGAAGCAACGGTCGCAAACAACACCCCGTCGGCCGGCCAACCGGATTGGATCATGAAAAACACCGACTCCGGCGTCAGCGGCGTCATCAAGCCTTTGACAAACTTGTTTCCCGTAAGCGGCGTGTAGGTGATGGTCGGGCGATCAATGTAAGTCCCGGCAGCTCCGAGGTTCAGGAAGTTGCCCTGAACGGCGCGGTCGGAGGAAATCGTGCCGCCGATCGAGGCGGCGGTCTGGAGTTGGTAGCCCGCGACAATCTGCCCCACATCCACGAAGATGGGCGGGTCGAGGTAACGCAGCTTGACGATGTTCAACAACGTCTGGCGTTTCCACGATTCCGAGATTGACCCGCTGTAATCAAACCGGTCGCGCGCGACGGTGCCCGGCCCGATGGAATGGCAACCGACGGCGAAAAAACCGAACCCGGCCAGCAGGAATGCTCCGACCGCACGAATATGTTGTGGGGTCCTTGTCATGGCCAGGGAGAATAAAACAGGGCCGGAGATCGGAGGAAAAATCTCCGACCCTGCGTTCGACGCGGCTGCCGGCGCCTGCCCATGGACTGGCACGCGCCTTGGCCGAATTGCTGCACTGGTTCCAAGGTTTTGACCGACCATCTTCGATTCACTCTCATCGACACCTCCACGCGCGGCCGGTTTCAGTCACAACTCCTGCCAGCGAATCCGATGCTTCCGCCTGGCCCTGCCCGCCGGTTCTCCCCTTCCGTCCGCCGGTCATTGGGGGGTGGCGGCTGGAGCGGCTTTCGGCTCGGTCACGGATATGGCGAGGGCTCGCGTCAACCGCACCCCCACGTCATCACCCGGATTCACGTTGGCCAGGTTGATGTCCGGACCCACTTTCACCGTCTTGTTCTGGCCGTCCGGCATCTGGAGGGTCACTTGCCGGCCGGCGGCATTGACACTCACAACTTTGGCCGTAAACGCCACCGTATCCACGATCTTTCCCCCCGGCTTGGCGCCCTGCGGCGAGCGGACGATGGCGCTGGCGGTGCCCGCGACAGGCGGCACCCCGCCCTTGACCAGGGCCAGCGCCAGCTCTTCCGCCGCCGTCACCGTCACCTGGTCGCCCACCTTGATTTGATCAAAGTTGCGGACATCCGGTCCGCACTCGTAGGTCGTCGCGCTGCCGTCCGGCCGCTGCAGCACCACCGTCCGGTCCGCGGCATTCACCGACTGTACCGTCGCCGTCACGGTCACGGCATCCAGGACAATGCCGCCGCGTTCAAGCCGCGGACCGGCCATGGGATTATCCGTCGTTGCCCCAGCCTCGGGCTTTGGCGCTGACGAACAGGAAGTCAACACCAGCATCCCGACCGCCAACACCGTCCTTCCGCCAAAGTCTGCAATCCGAATCTTCATAGCGTCTCCTTCGTTTGTTTTGTGTGTTTGAATTCCGTCTTACTATGGTTTCTCAATTTTGATCTTGGTTACTTCCACGGGGCGCACGACCACCGAGTCGCCATCGGCCATCTCCGAAATTTTCGCTTCCAGCCCGACTTTGACTGTTTCCTTCCCGCCGTTGGGATAGACCAGCGTCAGCAGCCGGTAACTGGCATCGGCATTGGGGTCATTGAAAATCAATTTGGCGTTGACGCCCAGTTTCTGGGCGGTCTTCCCGTCCGGCAACTGGCCGTCCTTCAGCAGATAAATATCCAGCTCGTCGGTCACCGTGGCCACCACCTTGTCATTGACCTGGACCGAGCCGAAATTCTCCACCCGGTCGCTGACTTTGTAAGTGGCTGTCAAGTCAGAGGGTAGTTTAAGGGTGAGCGTGCGGGCGCCGGCATCCACGGCCTGCACCGTGGCATCTTCCTTCACGGAATCCACCTTAAGTCCGCCTTGGATGAGGCGCGGCTCGCCGGGGGGTTGCGCGTTCGGATTGGGCGGCGTCCAGCAGCCGGATGTGAACAGCAGGATGCTGGCGGCAGAGAGTGCGGTTCCGGTAAAGACTCGTTTCGTGTTATTCATGGGTCAGGTTATGATTGATTTTTAATCTTCGCCACATTGCTGCGTTGGTGTTCGGCCTCCCGGCCTTCCAGCGCCGCCTCCAAGGTTCGGATAAACAAGGCATCATTGCAAGGTTTTCGCAAAAAAGCCACCGCGCCGCCGGCCAGCGCCCGTTCCATGACGTTCCGATCGTCATGCGCGGTAATGAACACCACGGGAATGTGCTGACGCACGCCGGCGAGGCGCGCCTGGACTTCGATTCCATTCATGTCCGGCATCTGGGCGTCCAGAATCACGCAATCGGGCCGGGAAACGGGAAAGGCCTCCAGTCGGTGCATGAAGTCCGCGCCACTGGCATAACTTTCCGCGGCCAGGCCCAGTGAGCGCAGCAGCCGTTCCAGGGCGCGGCACACAGATTCATCGTCATCAACGATGGCAATCAGCGGTTTCTTGGTCCTCACCGGTTAGTCTGAGCCTCGGGGCGGTTTTTCCGGGCGAGGTCGTAGGTCCATGGTGATTGAACCGAGAATGTTTGAACATTGGACTTTGGTCCAATTTTCACCGCCGGGCATGGAAGAACCCGCCTGCCGCGGGAACGGCACACCCCGGTTTGCCAGCCCCGGCAAACCCTATGGATGCCCGGCCAGGCGAGGATCGGGGGATGAAAGCGATGATAACCGGGCGGTTGCCGTCGGCCGGGCGGACCCGGATTCGTTGGCGTCGGAAAAGAGGCCCAGCTTTTCAGCCGCGCGCACCAATTCGGCCAGCGACTGGACCTCCATTTTTTCGATGACCCGGCCGCGATGGACCTTGATGGTTTTCTCGACCGTTCCCAGCATCGCGGCCACTTGTTTGTTCATGAACCCGCGGACAATGAGAGCCATCACTTCCCGCTCGCGGGACGTGAGGGTATCCACCCGCCGCCGGAGTTCGATCAATTCCGCCTCCCGTTGCCGGCTCTCCGTGTTACGGGCAATGGCCTGCCGGACTGCCCAGAGCAGGTCATCGTCGTTGACGGGCTTGGTTAAAAAGTCCACCGCCCCGTCTTTCATTGCCCGCACGCTCGTGGGCACATCCCCATGGCCGGTGATGAAAATAACCGAGGGGGCAAAGGCGAACTGTTTGAGCTCCTGCTGCAAATCCAGGCCGTTCAACCCCGGCAGCTGGACGTCCAGCAACAAACAACCGGCGGCATCCTGATAGTGGGCGTGATCGAGGAACTCGCGCGCGGAGGTGAAGGTCTCCACTGCGTAGCCCGCCGATTTCATCAACCGCGCCAATGACTTACGCACGGAAGGGTCGTCATCCACCACAAAAACAGTCGCCTTGGTTTCTGCCCTTGCCATGTACCCGACTATGAATCTCGAGCGGTTAAAAATCAATGACCAAAATCAATGGCCGATCCTGCGTTCTGCATTTGTATCCGGCCCGTACGCCAACAAGGCCGGGTCGGACGCCATCTCAGCCCGGCTTCAACGCCGGTTCGCGGACGGGCAGTGTAAAATGGAACGTGGCACCCCCGCCCGGATTGTTTTCCGCCCACAACCGGCCTTGATGGGCCAGGATGATGGAGTGACTGATGGATAATCCCAATCCGAGGCCTTCACGCTTCGAGCTGCGGAAGGGCTCGAACAAATTCGCCAACCGCTCCGGGCTGAGACCGGTGCCGTGGTCGGCGACCTCGACCTGGATCACGGCCGCCTCGGGCTGCCGCGTGCGGAGGATAACTGCGCGTTCGCTCTCTGGAGCGTCCTTCATCGCGTCAAACGCGTTCAGCAACAGGTTCAGCACGACTTGTTGGATCTGGACATTGTCCCCCTGTGCGGCCGGAAGATCGGGAGCCAGTTTCAGCTCAAGGCGGACCTTTCGGACCAAGCTGTCGGCGTGCAGCAACTGCACCACCTTTTCCAGGAGCTGATTCAGGTCCAGCGATTGGAACTTCGGCTCATCCTTCTTGACGAGGGCTCGCATTTGCCGGATCACTTCGCCCGCGCGCCGGGTATCCTCGGCAATGTCTTCCAACGCGCCCCGGACCTCGGCCAGATCGGGGGGGGCTCCGGTCAGAAAGCGCGAGCCGGCCTGGGCGTTGTTCAGGATGGCATTCAAGGGCTGGTTCAATTCATGCGCCAGCGTTCCGGCCATCGCGCCCAGGGTGGAGATGCGGCCGACGTGGGCCAGTTCCGCCCGCTGGTGCTGGATTTCGGCCTCCGCCCGCCTGCGGTCGGTCACATCCGCGCACGACCCGATGTAACCCAGGAAATTCCGCTCCGAATCGAACCGGGGCACCCCATGATCCGTCACCCAGCGATACTCGCCATCGTGGCGGCGCAACCGGTACTCCATGATGAACGGACGGCGGGCGTCAAACGCTTCATGGAATGTTTTCAGGCAAGCCGCCACATCCTCCGCATGGACGCCTTCGGCCCAGCCGTCGCCCAGCTCCTGCTCGAGCGCGCGTCCGGTAAACTCCAGCCACGGGCGGTTGAAAAAAGTGCAGCGCTTGTCCGGACCCGCGACCCAGACGAGCACCGGCGCCGTGTTGGCCAGCAGGGAGAACCGCGCTTCGCTTTCGCGCAGCGCCCGGGTCGCCCGGTGCCGGCTCGCCCGGTTGACCAGCAACAAAACGATGAGCGCGGCTTCGAACAGGCAGAGCGACACGACGGCGACGATCCGCCATTGGTAGCGCTGCCAAAAGGTCGGTTCGCGGAACCGGACCAGACTTCCGCCGGGCAACCGCGATTCCGGAATGCGCCAGCGTCGCAATTCCCGCCAGTCGTACTCCGGCGGTCCCGGCGGTTCAAGCTGGACCGGGAAACTGGAGGCCGGTTCGCCGCGCAGGATCCGCACCCCCACCCCGGCGGCGTCCCGGCCGATCTTTTCAGCATCGTAAAGCCGGCCGCCGACAATCCCCAGGCCCAGTTGGTTCCGGAAGATTCCGTTGATAGGGGCGTTGGCCACGGCCCGCAGATTTTGGAGCGCTTCATCTTCGTTAAT
Organism: Candidatus Acidiferrum sp.; assembly: GCA_035506715.1. GTDB lineage: Bacteria > Verrucomicrobiota > Verrucomicrobiia > Limisphaerales > UBA11358 > UBA11358. The sequence continues at coordinate 84,100 of DATJOW010000017.1, forward strand.
GGTCACCCCGGTCACGTCCCGGACGAGCAGGCCGAGGAAGATAAAGGAATGCGGAGGCAATGTGGCCACGCGGTCCCGCATCTGGTCAAAGCTCAGGCCATTGAGGAATAAGAGGCTGACGCGGTTGGTGAAGGGTTCGAATCCATGGCGAAACATGTCGGCCCAAAACTGTTCGAGCGGCGAACTGCCAACCACGATCACGAGGTTGGTGGTGTCGGGCGCCAGTTGGAGGATGTCCTCCCCCAAGCGCACGATATCAAACACCTGGCCGACGAAAGCGGCATTGGTTTGAAGCGCGTCCGGTGGCAAGGTCCGCAGATCCATCCCGGCATAAAGGATGGAGGTTTGCGGAAACAGCCGGCCCCGATGCTGCGCCACGAACCGGCCGGCGGGTGAACCGATGGGCACCACCAGATCCGGTTTCCATTTCGCCAAGCGCGTGGACAGAAACTCGGCAAAGGCATCTTGCAGGTCCGGCGCGGTGTAACGGGCCATGTCCAGCGAGACTTCATCCAAATCCACCTCTTGGCCCGCCTGCCGGGTCAGTTCTTCCTCGAAGGCGGTGGAATGGACGGTAAACGGGGGCGCGGTGGCACCGAAGGAATGAATCATCAGCACCCGCTTGGGTTCGGCCGCCACCACATTCAGCGCCAACCACAACAGCAGCGCCAGACCGCCGGTGTAACGCCACCGCTGCCCCGCGACGACTGGCGGCAGCGTCCGCAAGCGGCGATTCCTGGCTATGAAAACGCGGGCTATGCCCATGGCGGAGGATGGTCCAGATGTTGCCCGGATTCAAGTCAATGCCCCCGGGCGGCACCAGCCAACGTCTTGTGGATGGGAAGTCCGGCTTCGGTGAGGAACTTTAAGGAACCTTGGGCCCGGCGGGCGGGGAGTGGGTGGTCGCCGCGGCCGATTTCAGGTGTTCCCGCCGGTGCCGAAGAACTTCCATCCGCTGCTCCTGAAACTTCTGGGCTAAGGTCAGCAGCACGCCGGTGGACCAAGCGAACCCGAGCAGACCGGCGGTGGCGATCATCCCTTCGAGCAGCCGCCAATTCTGCGGCAGGTTGAGCGCGCTGCCGACGGTGGTGTATTCGTTCAGCGCGAAATAGGCCGCCGTGCTGTAATTCACAAAACACTGCTTCCATTGAAAGAACCCGGCCCACATCATGACCTCAAGGCAGTGGGCCAGCGTGATCATCCAGCTCGCCAGGATGAGATTGGCCATGCCGACGACCAGGGCCGGACCGCGCCCAAACCGCCGTTCAAATCCCTCGCTGACGCGCAAGGTCCAGATCATTCCCGCGCCATGCATGCTGAGGCTGATGGCTACGAGAATGATGCCCCAGAACAGCTCGTCCATGGAAGTGACGTAGGCTGGTGTGATGATGGGGATTGAATTTGTCATCGCGTTGGTGGAATAGCGTGTCAGCCGCCGGCTCCGGTTTCCGGCCAAATCATCAGGCCTTCACACCGTATTTGTTTTCGCGACGGCAAGGTTCTATTTTGACTTTAAGAGCGCGCGTTTGGCGGCGGCGATTTCCTTGAGCTTCTCCTCGCCCACTTCCGGATACTCCAACTTGAGCGAAGCCAGCGTTTCAATGACGGCGGCGGCCACAATGACCCGCGTGAACCATTTGTTATCCGCTGGCACGACGTACCACGGGCACTCCTTCGTGGCCGTGTTCCTTATCATATCCTCGTAGGCCTCCTGGTACTCCGCCCAGTAACCCCGCTCGGCCATGTCCGAGGCGGAAAATTTCCAGTTCTTATCCGGATTTTCCGCCCGTTCCAGGAAACGCCGCTTCTGTTCCTTCTTCGAAACATGCAGGAAGAATTTTACCACCACAATGCCGTTGCGGGCAAGATAGCGCTCGAAACAGCGAATGTCCTGGAAGCGCTCCTCCCAGACGTTTTTGGTGATGCGCGACGGCGGCAGCTTCTGTTTCGCCAGAAACTCGGGATGCACGCGGACCACAAGCGTTTCCTCGTAGTAACTCCGGTTGAAAATGCCGATGTGGCCGCGGTTGGGCAGACACCGCATGCACCGCCAGAGATAATCGTGATCCAGGTCCTCGGCCGACGGCGCCTTGTAGGAAACCACTTGGCAGCCTTGCGGGTTGATGCCGGACATGACGTGCTTGATGGCGCCGTCCTTGCCGGCAGCGTCCATGGCCTGGAAAATCAGCAAGACCGCCCACTTGTCGTAAGCGTAGAGCTTGTCCTGCAAATCCGCGAGCGCCTCCACCCCAATGGCCAGCGCCTCCTTGGCGCGCGGCTTGTCTTTGGATTTCAACCCGAGAGTGTCGCCGGGATCAACATCCCGCAACCGGAATTTTTTGCCATTGGTGACCCGGAAGGGATGAGCCAGTTTGTAAGCCCTTTTGATTATGGTTTTTGTTATCATGGTCTGTGATTTGTCTGTTGACGGCAATCGGCGCTCGTTGTGGCCCGTCAGCCGTCAGTGCCGCTTGCCGGCCGGCGGCCCACAGCCGGAAACCGGCTGACCGCTTCCGACGCATCGCTCGCGTTGTCGATAGTCCGCGACCGGCATACCGGCGAGGAATGTTTCAGTGCTTGGCGGCCGCCGCGTTCGTACCGGTCGCCGGCCAGCCGCCGCCCAGCGCCTTGTACAGTTGAACGACCGAAATCAATTCGCCAACCTGGGTCTGGACCTGGGCGCGTTGCGCCGGATATAACTCCTGTTGCGCCTGCAGCACTTCAAAGTAGCTCGACTTGCCGTTCAGATACCGCTGCGTGGCCAGATCAACGGACGAAGCCAGAGCGTCCACCGCCTGCGCATTGAACACATCCTGTTCCGCCAGCTTTTGCTTGGCGATCAGCGCATCGGACACGTCCGCAAAGGCGGTCAACACCGTCTGCTGGTAGGCGGCCTTGGCTTCTTCGAACTGCGCCTTGGAAATGCGGTACTGGGCGCGCAACTGGCCGCCCTGGAAAATCGGTCCGGTCATCGTGCCGCCCAGGTTCCAGATGTTGCCCGAGCCCGCGGTGAACGAAGACAACTCCGGACTCCCCCGGCCCAGGAACGTGGTCAGACCGATTTGCGGGAAGAAGTTCGCGATGCTGACACCGATGTAGGCGTTCGCGGCAACCAGCGACTGTTCGGCCGCGACGACGTCGGGCCGGCGGCGCAGCAGGGCGCTGGGCAGGCCGGCCGGGATTTCGGGCGCCGACGACAACGGCGATATTTCCGACAGCTGGCTCCGCGGGACCGGACCGGGATTGCGGCCGAGCAGAATATTGAGCTGGTTTTCGACGGACGCGATCTGGATTTCCAGGCCCGGAATGGCCGCGGCCGCACTGGCTTCAGCCGCCGCCGCCCGGTCGGTTTCGAGCTTGGAAGCGACGCCGTTCTGCAGGCGCTCGTTGAAGATGCGGTAGCTGCCCGCATAAGCATTGGTAGCGGCACGTTGAATCTCCAGTTCCCGGTCCAGATCCAGCAGTTGGAAATAATTGATGGCCACCTGGCTGATGAGGCTGATGGTGACGCCGCGGCGGGCCTGGTCGGTGGCCAGGTATTGGGCGCGGGCGGCCTCGCTCAAGCGCCGGATCCGGCCCCAGAAATCAATTTCCCAAAAGGCATTCAAGGTCGTCAGGGCGGAACTGTCCGTGGCGCCGTTTTGGGCATTGGCCGGTGCATTGTACAAGGCGTTGCGGCCGCGGCCGATGTCGCCGCTGTACCCGATTTGGGGGAAAAACGCGCTGCGGGCGACAATGGCCTGGTTACGCGCCTGCTCCACCCGGGCCACCGCCTGCTTCAAGTCATAATTGTTCGTGAGCGCGGTGCGAATCAAGTCCTGCAAAACGGGATCCTTGAAAACTTCCCACCACGGCAGGTCCGCAAACGAGTTCGTGGTCTGGCTCTGGGCAAAGCGGAAATTGTCCGGCGCGTTTGCCGCCGGCGGCTTGTAGTTCGGCCCCACGGCGCAGCCGCCAAGCAGCGCCAGGGCGACGACCAGACTGAACCCGGCATTGATCTTGAATTTCATACGTGCTGTGTTCGGCATTGTTCCTCGCTTGACCGCGGGCCTTTCATATTCGCGACGCTGAATGGGGCTCGGAGCCGGAGGGCGGCTGGCCGGCCGGCAGAATTGCCATCGTTACCGGTTCCGGCAGCTTCGGATCCCGGAGAACAACCGCGGGCGGTTCCGGTCCGGCCGCCGCGACTGCTGCCCTGGCTTTGGCCCGCGCGGGCAGTGTCCGGCAGGCTGTCGCCTTCTTCATCAGGTCGCCCCTCCGGGTGGCCGGCTCAGAATCCGGAAAATTTTCCGAAGGAGGTGATCCGGTGGCGGGGAGGCTGAGCACCGGGATTTCCACTTTGGGTGCGGCCGGCGGGATTGTTGCGTGGGGCGGGGGAGAAATTCTTGTCCTGGCCTCGGCCGCCCCGGTTTTGGCGGCCCGCCGGGCGCGGGCCAATTTCCGCTGGCGAGCAACGTGCTCGACCGCCGCGGCAAACTTCCCCTCCAGGGCGACAACGGCCTCCTTGGCCGCGGCGAATTCCTCCTTGGCCTGCCGGGCCGCCTTTTTGGCGCGACGGGCGGCCTGCTTGGCCTCCTTGCGGCGGCGCCTGGCTTCGCGCGCCTGCTCATCGGCGAGCTCCCATTTGCTCTCCGCCTGGGCGAGCTTCAGGCGCGCCAACTGGATTTCATTGATGAGCTTTTGCGAACCGGCGTTTGGTTGCCTCGTACTCATAACTGCCGTGCTGGGTTGTCAGTGACTGGAACCGGCGGCCGGGGCTCCCCCGGCCACAGCGGCCGGCTTGGGTTCAATTTTTCTCCCGCTCAGTTTTTCGACCACATAGAAACTGGCCGGGATGAGGAAAATGGCGATGAAGCTGGCGGCGCTCATGCCGCCGATGACGGCAAAGCCCATGACCTGGCGGGAAAGCGCGCCGGCGCCACTCGCCTTGGCGAGCGGCACGCAGCCCAGGATGAAGGCAAAACTGGTCATCAGGATCGGGCGCAGACGCAATTTGGCGCCTTCGAGCGTGGCGTCAATGAGCGGTTTGCCCTGCTCGTAGTTCATCTTGGCGAACTCGACGATCAGGATGGCGTTCTTGGCGCCCAAGCCGATAAGCATCACCAGCCCGATCTGCGCATAAACGTTGTTTTCATAACGGCCCACCATCAGCGCCGCGAACGCGCCGAACACGGAGATGGGCGTGGCGAGCAGCACACTGAACGGCAAACTCCAGCTTTCATACTGCGCGGCCAAAATCAGGAAGACACACAACAAGGAGAACCCGAAGATGACCATGGGGGAAACACCTTTTTGCGCCTTTTGTTCCTGGAAGCTCATGCCCAGGTAATCGTAGCCCGCTCCGGCCGGCATGGTTTCCTGGTAAACCTCCTCCATCGCCTTCATGGCCTGGGCCGAGCTGTAGCCCGGCTTGGCCGAGGCATTGATTTGCGCCGCCTGGTAGAGGTTGTAACGCATGGTGAATTCCGGCCCATTGGTGGCGGTCACGTGCGTCAAGGCGGCCAGCGGCACCATGTTGGTGGCGCTGTTGAGCACGTAGAACTGGCCGAGGTTCACGGCCTCCGTGCGATAATCGCCCTCGGCTTGCACGTAGACCTGCCACTGGCGGCCGAACCGGTTGAAATAATTCACAAATGCGCCGCCCATGAAGCATTGCATGGTCTGATAAACATCCTGCAGCCTCACCCCCTGGCTGAGCACCTGGTCGCGATCCACGTTCACAAACACTTGGGGCACGGACAGCAACGCCGTGGTGAATACGCTCGCCAGTTCCGGACGCTTCCGCGCGGCCGCCATGTATTTCTGCAGATTCTCCGCCAGGAACGGGATCCCGCGGCCGGACCGGTCCTCCAACACGAACGTGACGCCGCCCGAGGTGCCCACGCCCGGAATGGCGGGCGGCGGAAAGGCAAACCCCACGGCGCCGGGAATTCTGCCCAATTCACGGTTCAGATGCGCCATGATGGCCTGATACTTCTCGTCGGGCTTCTTGCGTTTCGACCACTCCTCAAAACTGATGAAAAAGAAACTGCTGTACGTGTTATACACGCCGCTCAGCATGCTGTAGCCGACGACGGTGGAGTAATACTTCACGCCCGGCGTATGCTTGAGAATATCTTCAACCTGACGGCAAATCTCGTCGTTGCGCTGCAAGGACGCGGTGTTGGGAAGCTGGACGCCGGCAAACACATAGCCCTGGTCCTCATCCGGCAGGAAGCTGGTGGCGACGGATTTTCCCAGCAACCCGGCAACCACCAAGAAACCGATGATCAGCAGCATGGCGAACATGCTCTTGTGAATGAGAATGCGGCAGGCGCCCACATAACCGTCCGTCGCCCGGCCAAACCATTTGTTGAACCAGTCGAAAAACCGCTGCAGCAGTCCCCGGCTCTTCTGCTTGGGCCGGAGCAGCAAAGCCGACAAGGCCGGCGACAGCGTCAGCGCGTTAAAGGCCGAGATGATCACCGAGACGGCGATGGTCACGGCAAACTGCTGATAGAGCCGGCCGGTGATTCCGGGAATGAACGCCGTGGGAATAAAAACCGCCGCCAGGATGATCGCGATGGCGATGACCGGGCCGGTGACTTCCTCCATGCCCTTCAGCGCCGCCTCCTTGGGCGACAGTCCGTGCTCGATATGGTGCTCCACGATTTCGACCACCACGATGGCGTCGTCCACGACCAAACCGATGGCCAGGACCAAGCCGAACAGCGAGAGGGTGTTGATGGAAAAACCGAACAGGGGGAAAAATACAAACGTGCCGATCAGAGAAACCGGCACGGCGAGCAGCGGGATTAGCGTTGCCCGCCAGCCTTGCAGGAAAATGAAGACCACGATGATGACCAGCACGATGGCTTCGAACAGCGTGTGCTCGATTTCCTTCATGCCCTCCGTCACCGCCAGGGTCGTGTCCAGCGCAACCACGTAATCCAGGTCCGGCGGGAAGCTTTGTTTCAGCTTCTTCATGAGGTCCTTGGCGCCGTTGGCGGCATCGATGGCATTGGAACCGGGCAACTGGTAAAGGGCAATCAGCGCGCAAGGGCCGCCGTTAAGACGCGCGAGCATGTCATAGTTCTGCGAGCCCAACTCAACCCGCGCGATGTCCTTGACCCGCACAATCGCACCACCGGGAGAGGCGCGAATGACGATATCTTCGAATTCCTCCCGGGTTTCCAGCCGCCCTTGCGAGCGAACCGCGTAGGTAAATTGCTGCCCCTTCGGCACCGGCTCACCGCCGACCTTGCCGGCCGGATTGACCGTGTTTTGCTGCTGGATGGCGTTGACGATGTCCGGCACCGTGATGCCCATCTGCGCCAGGCGGTCGGGCCGCACCCAGAGGCGGATGGCATACTGCCCGGCGCCGAACACGGAAACGCTGGCAATGCCCGGAACGCGCGTCATCGCGTCGTTGATGTTGATGTAGGAATAATTCGCCAGGAAAATGTTGTCGTACGTCCCGTGCGGCGAATACAGCGCGAACATGATCAGGGGCGCGGAGGTTGATTTCATGACCGTGACGCCCTGATTGATGACGGCGCTGGGCAACTGGGAATTGGCCTGGCCCTGCCGCATCTGCGTGAGAATCTGGTCGGTGTTCGGGTCGGTCTTGACGTCGAAATCCACGGTCAGCTTCATCGACCCGTTGTTCGCGTTGAGCGAATACATGTATTCCATGTTGTCCACGCCGGACATCTGCTGTTCGATGGGCACGGCCACGGATTGCTGGACGGTGAGCGCATCGGCCCCCGGGTAGGTGGCGTTCACCTGCATCTGCGGATCGGCGATGTTGGGGAACTGCGCGATCGGCAACCGGCCCATCGTCACCAGCCCCATGAGCACCATCAGGATGGAAATCACCATCGCGACGATGGGACGATTGATAAAAAACTTTGCCATGGCCGGCTACTTGGTTTCGGGTTTGGTTTCGGCCTTGGCTTGCGGCGCGGCGCCCGCAGGTATCGGGTTGACCACCATGCCTTCGCGGATTTTCTGGATGCCCTCGGAAATCACCTTGTCGCCGGCTTTCACATCGCCCTGGATGATCCAGCCCTGCTCGAACCACTCGCCGACCTGCACCGGCTTGATGGCGACCTTGTTGTCCGCGCCGACGACCGCGATCAGATAGCGGCCCTGCATTTCCGTCACCGCCCGCTGCGGGACGAGCAGCGCGTTCCTCTCGACGCCCATTTGCGCCTTGACGCGGACAAACATACCCGGCACGAGCAACTGCTGTGGATTCGGAAATTCGCCGACCACCCGGATCGTACCGGTCTTGACGTCAATCTGGTTGTTGGCGAACTTCATCTGGCCGCTCTCGGGATAAACGCTTCCCGTCGAGAGAATCAGTTCCAGCTCCAGCCCCCCTTCGCCACTCCGGAGCTTTTTACCCTCGGCCAGTATGGTTTCCATGTACTCGGTCATGAATCGTTGCGACACGGAGAAATACACGCGCATCGGGTCCATGGTCGTCACCGTGGTCAGCGGCCCGGTGTTCGGCCCGACCAGATCGCCAATTTTTGCCTGGGCCAACCCCGCCACTCCGTCCACCGGCGAGATGATCCGGCAGAATTCGTAATTCAATCGCGCCTGCTCGGCCGCGGCCTTGGCGGCAATATTGGCTTGGATGGCGTTATCTAATTCCTGTTGGCTGATGGCCTGCGTTTTGGCCAGGGGGGTGTAGCGTTCCACGTCCTGTTCGGTCTTGACGACCCGGGCCTCCGCCTCATCGTAGGCCGCCTTGTAGGTCCGGTCGTCAATCTGAAAAAGCAGATCGCCCTTCTTGACCGGTTTGCCTTCGGTGTAAGCCTGCTGCATCAGATAGCCGGAAACCTGGGCATTGATGGTGGCGTTGACATTGGCGTCGAGCGAGCCCACCCAATAGCGGTAAATGGGCACGTCCTTCTGCTCGACCGTGGCCACTTCAACGTCCGGCGGCTTAGGCGCCACTTCCTGTTTTTTGCAGCCGGAAATGGATGCCACCATGGCCAGCAACAACATCAATCCGGTGCTTCGGTAAACGGGGTCTCTGGTTATCATAATCTGCCTGCTGAGATTCCAGTGTAAACGTCGCGGCATAAACCACAATCAAACTTTTCAATTCTGATTACCGGAAAACTCGGCCGAGTCAATTGGACCTTGGTCCAAGTTGGGAGCGGCTGTTCGGAAACCGCTGCGCCGCGCAGCTGACCCGGGCGCGACGCAGCGTCGCCCGTTCACCCTCAGCCGCTGTGGATGCCTTTCCCGCTACGGAGAAGTGATCTGCCACCTGAGAGGGTTTCCCACAAGGTTGCGCCGTCATTCGCTTCAGCCAAGACCGGTCTTCGGTCGCTGCTGCCACCTCCGGCTTTTGCACGCCGATTCAACCACAATCTGGCTGCTGCTCCTGCTTTCAAGGAATCCACCGCCGGATGATCCTTCCAGGCAACGATCCGTGGACCGTGCCGACCTCATATTGCGCAAATAAGGAATGACCTCCCGCCGGAGGTATGAAGATGATAATCCGAATCAGATTTTTGCCTGTTGACTTATGGCCCCCACCCCACCAACCGACGACACGCACTCCGTATTAACTCAACCACAGCGGATGGTTATATGGCCCCCGCTTATCCCCTCACCAAAAGCTTAACCTGCACGAAATTAACATGTTATCCAACAAAGCTGAATATCCAGTATCGACCGGCCATAAGCCATCCTCGCGGCCACTTTTTGACTTTCTGGGCCGGCATGTCCCGAATGTGTATTTTTTGGTGTCCGGACAGTAGTAGTTTATGTCCCAAAAATGTCTAGACATTATCAGGTGCAACATCTGTACTTGTCTTCGAAATAAGAAAGGACGTCGAGAAGTTGCCGACAATGATGGCGGTCTCTAGCGATGATTTTCATTATTTTCAATCAGTAAGGGAGCCATATGTTTGACCAAGATTACTACGCGCTGCGGCTGGTCAGTTTGACAGGTTCGGAAAAGTGGACGCCTCCTGATCAAGGGTTGTGCTTTGTATTCAACAAGCGGGGTACCGGACAATATAGCTGGGGGTCGCTAATCCGGCCATTGCAGCCCGGGGACCTGCTGGTTTTGGAAGGGAGCCGTGAAGCCAAGGTCGGCGTGGCCAAGGGTGCCGAGATCATCTTTTGGTCGTTTTCCATGCGTTTGGAGCATCTCATTCCACTTTTTGGCGGCAACGAAATTTCCCTGCTCCAGAGCGTCGCCGATAGTTTCCGGAATCCAAAGCTCTATCCCACCGGTTCGGAACTGGCCCTGAAATGTCAGCGCTGGATCGACGAGGTGCCGAATCATTTCGACCTCGAACATCGGAGTCATTTGCTGCGCATCGCGGGGGCGGTTTTGAACGAGGAGTTCCATGCGGTCCATCATCAACGAATTGGGTTCGGCCAGGTCGAGGGACGCGTCATCGAGGTTTTTGAACAACTGACGGCGAACCAGTTGTTGGATCTGCCCGTGGAGCAATTGGCCGCAAAATTCGGGTGCAGCCGGCGGCATTTAAATCGCCTGTTCCATCAGTACTTCGGACTGTCCGTGGGTGCGCTCCGCATGGAGATGCGCCTGCAAAAAGCGGTTGCCTTGCTCCGGGACGTCGAAGCCAAGGTGATCAACGTGGCCGAGCAATGCGGCTTCAATCACCTGGGATTGTTCAATACGTGCTTCAAGAAGCGATTCGGCATCAGTCCCGGCCGGTGGCGCAAACAGGCGGAGCCGCCCCGGACCCAGTCTCCGCTCGCGCTGCCCGGAAGTCACCTGGCTTGCCCGCTGCAACATAAAGGCCTTTGCCCGCTGCTGGGCAACGCCTTCGAGGCCAGCACGCCGGCGTCGGCTATCGAGCCAACGGCCAAAGGCTCTCCGGAAGCCAAGACGGCTCCGGGCCTCACTGGCCCACCGCCGGGAATTCAACCAACTGCGCCGCTGGTTTATCCCAAGGCAAGTCACCCCCAGCGACCAACGCTTTAACCGCCGCCTATGTGCCCTCCGGCCACCCGCTCCGAATTTGTCCGCGACCGTTCGACTGTAAACGGTTCGTTCGGCAGCCGGTGCCGACGCGGCGCGGGCGTGGTCGGGGGCGGATGCCTGGTGGCTTTCGTGCTGTTGAAACCGTCGCCCGCCCGGGCCCAGGAAGCTTTGCGCAATTCGCTGACGAGCGATGCCGCGGCCGAATCCAGGCGTATCCATCCCGAATCGCTCCCCTACACCTTCAAGTCGGGCGACTTCCGGCTGCTGCTGGTGCCCTCGCTGGGCCTGGACTGGAACGACAACATCAACATCGTCAAGACCAACGCGCTGGAGGATTTCATCTTGCGGCCGCGGATGGAGGTGGATGCCAGTTATCCGATTAGCGAGTATAACCTCATGACGCTGAACGTCGGCGCGGGTTACGACAAATACCTGGACCATGACAGCTACAGCACCTGGTACCTGCAATCCGGCTCGCAACTTTCCTTTGACATTTACGTGAAGGACTTCTGGTTTAATATCCATGACCGGGTGGACTACGTTCAAGACACCTCGCAACAGCCCACGTTGTCGGGGACAGCCACTTACGCCACGGTCAATAACACGGCCGGCCTCAGCGTCACCTGGGACTTGAACAAGGCAACGGCCAGCACCGGCTACGATCATCAAAATGTCATTTCCACCACTTCGCAATATAATTCCGAGAACCATGCCAGCGACATGGTCTTTGCGCGAACCG
>DATJOW010000018.1:0-8110 GCA_035506715.1 Candidatus Acidiferrum sp.
CCGCTCGAGCAGGGTCCGCCGGTCAACGAACCGATCCAAATCCGCGTCAGCGGCGAGAACCTGGACAAACTTCGCCTCCTCGCCGACCAGGTCGCGGCCGAGCTGCGCGCGGCGGGTGGCTACCATGTCTTTGACGACCTCGGCCTGCGCATGCCGAACATTCAGATTGATATTGACCAGGATCGCGCGAATTCACTGGGGCTGAACAACCGGCAAATCGGGGCGGTGGCCCTCTCCTCCTTCTCCGGTTTGCAGGTGACGGAACTGCGCGAAAGGGACCGGCTTATTCCGGTGTTGGTTCGCGGTCGCATCGAAGACCGCAACGAGGTGGAAAAGCTCCGCGGGCTCTATGCGCCGACTCCAGACGGGAAGAGCGTTCCCTTCGAGAGCTTCTCCAAGGTCACAATCCAGCCGGAGTTCGTCCGGATTCCTCACTACAACCAGCTTCGCACGGTCACGGTCAAAGCCTACGCGCCGTTTGGCGAGTTGGCGTCACAGGTGCTGGACCGGGCGCGACCGGGCCTCGCGAAGATCAAATTAGACCCGGGCTACGAATTGAAGTTCGCCGGCGAGGACGAGGAATTGCGCAAGAGCAAGGCGGAGATGGTCGTCATCCTGCTGGTGTGCCTGGCGCTGATTGTCGGCACGCTGGTGCTGCAATTCCGGTCGGTCGTCAAGGCGGCGACGGTCATGCTGACGGCGCCGCTGGTGCTGATCGCCTCCATCATCGGACTCTATGTGACCGACTCGCCCTTCGGATTCATGGCCATGCTGGCCGTGATCAGTCTGATTGGCGTGCTCGTGTGCAACATGATCGTGCTCAGCGAACAGATCGAGCACTCGCGCGAACAGGGGCTGCCGCTGGAGGAGGCGCTGGTGAAGTCCGGCCTGTCCCGTTTGCGACCGGTGCTGATGACGGTGCTGGCCGTGTCCGGCGGCCTGGTGCCGTTGTTCTTCGCCGGCGGCGCGCTCTGGCATCCGCTGACGGCGGTTCACATCTTTGGCCTGCTCTTCGCCCCGTGTCTGACATTGGGGATGTTGCCGACGCTCTATTACGTGTTCTGCGCCAAACTGAAACTCATCAAGTAATTACCACACCATGCGTTCATCATCTCTCAAACTGTCCGTTGTGTGCGTCGCGCTGACGCTGGCCGGGTGCGCCGTTGGCCCGAACTACAAACGACCCGCGGTGAACGCCCCGATGGGCTTCCGCGGTGCGACAAACGACGTTTCCACGAACTCGTTCGCCGACCTGCCGTGGTGGAGCGTGTTCAAAGACCCGGTGCTCCAGGACCTGGTTCATGTGGCCCTCACGAACAACTACGACCTGCGGATCACGCTCACGCGGGTCGATCAGGCCCGGGCGATTCAAGCCCAGGCGCGCTCTCAGTTCCTGCCGCAGGCTGGCTACGGGGGAGAGGCCACCCGGGGCAAGAATGAGTATCTGGGCCTGCCCATTCCCAATGGCGGTCAGACCGGGAATAGTTTCCTGGCAGGCTTCGGCGCAGTTTGGGAAATTGATCTCTGGGGTCGCGTCCGCCGGATGAACGAAGCCGCCCGCGCGAACTTCATGGCCACACAAGAAGGTCGGCGAGCGGTCATGATCTCGCTGGTCAGCAGCGTCGCGGCGGCCTACTTCGAATTGCTCGAACTCGACGACCAGCTCGCCATCGCCCAGCGCACCCGGGATTCGTACGAGCGCACGCTCAAACTTTTCTCCGACCAATATGCGGGCGGCCTGGCTTCGAAGCTTGAGGTTTCCCGCGCCGAACTCGCCTTGCGGACGGTCGCCGCGACGATCCCGGAAATCGAGCGGCTTATCAGCCTCAAAGAAAACGAAATCAACGCGATTCTCGGTCGCAACCCCGGCCCGGTAACGCGCACCTCCACGCTGCTTGCACAGGATATGCCGGTCGAAATCCCGGTCGGCCTGCCTTCGAGATTGCTGGAGCGTCGCCCCGACGTGCGCGCCGCCGAGCAACAGGTCCGGGCGGCCAACGCGGAAGTCGGCGTCGCCATCGGCGACTTCTTCCCGCGCATCGGCCTCACGACTTTTTACGGCGGCACGAGCACCGAGTTCGACAATCTCTTGAAGAACGACGCGAACGTCTGGTCCGCGGCGGCAGCCGCCACGGGACCGGTATTCACTGGCGGCCGATTGACCGGCCGGTACCGGCAAACCAAGGCGGCCTGGGAAGAAGCCAAACTCAATTACCAGCAAACCGCCCTCACCGCCTTCCGCGAAGTTTCCGACGCGCTTATCTCCCGCCGCCGCTTCGAGGAAGGCAGAATCGAACAGGCGCAGGCCGTCGAGGCCGGCCGCCAGGCCGTGGAACTGGCCACCGTGCGATACGAGGAAGGCAAGGCCAGCTACTACGAAGTCCTCGAAGCACAGCAGCAGCTCTACCCGGCCGAAAACACCCTCTCGCGCATCGAAGTCGCCCGCCGGCTTGCGGTCGTTCAACTCTACAAGGCCCTGGGCGGCGGGTGGGAAAACATGGATCCGTCAGCCGGCGCGCAGGCGCACATTACTCCGTCCGCAAAATGATTTGCCCTTAACCTGCCATGACTATGAAACATAATATGACAACGACACATCCAGAACTTGCTATTGACATTTGCACTGAGGACGGAGCGCGCACGCGGTTTGTGCAAACTGACGCGGCCAGCGCGGAAAGCACGCTGCGACAGCTGGTCTCGCCCCGGCTTTTCCATCCGCCTTTGCTCACGTTGGCATCCGAACACAGCGTCAGCGCCATTCCCACCCGGACCATTGACGTGATTTTGGCGCATACGGCCACGCCACCGCCGCTGCCGCTGCCCAGCGGTTGGGTGGACGCGGTTGAAGTCAACGACGAGGCGTTGTGCGATCTGGAGGTCTTGGAGGCATCGGCGGCGGCCGAAAACAAACACGTTATGCTGGTGGAAGTCCACACGCTCGGAGACTGGATGATCCGCCTGAAGCTGGAAACCATCGTTCCGCAGACGATTCAGGAGACGCGCCATCTTTGGAACCATTTGTTGGACCTGCCCGCCATTCCGTTTCGTTTGAAAACAGGCGGCTTGGGCGCCGTCAACACCGCGAATATCGTGCGCGCGACCGTGTGTCCGCCGATTGACGGAGTCGCCGAGACGGCGCTTTCGGCGGATTTGCAGCAATGCCTTCGCCCCTGAAGATTCAAGGCAAAAAATGAATCCAACCATCTTGCCCAACATGTTGACCGGCGTGCTCATTTTCCTCTGCGGCTCCTGCTGGCCCGATGAGCCGGCAAGGAACCCGGTTAAGAAGTCGTCGGCTAAGAATCTGACCGGACCGTAACGAAGGAGGAAAACATGAACCAAATTTTCCAGTTCCTTATTTCCCATGGCGCGTTGATCCTGTTCCTGGTCGGCTTCATCGAGCAAATCGGTTTGCCGTTTCCGGGGGCGCCGTTCCTCCTGGCCGCAGGCGCTCTCGCGGCGAGCGGAAAGTTTGATCTGCTCTCCGCAGTCTGCTGGGCGTCGGCGGGCTGTGTCGTGGCCGACGCGATTTGGTTTTTTCTCGGACACCGCGGCAAGTCGCGCGTCTTCCGGATGTTCCCCCATTTGCAAGCGGTGCAAGTCAAGCTGGAGCGCGCCACGCTCGCCAAAACAGTCCTGCACGGCACGCGGATGCTCACAGTCGCAAAATTCATACCGCTGGGACAGGTCGTGCCGATGCATGCCGGCGCGCTGGAGGTGGGGCGGTTGCGCTTCCTGATCGTGGATGCTTTCACCTCGGTCATTTACGCGGCCGTGTATGCCGCCCTGGGATTCGCGTTCCACAATCAACTGGAACAGGTCGTGGCGGTCCTGCAGAAGCTGGGCACGGTGTCGCTGGTGCTGATCGGGGTCGGGGTGGCCGCCTACGTCGTTCATTGGTTTGTCAAACACCACCGGAAGAAGGAAGCCCGGCCCCTGCCAAAGACAGGCCAGGCTGAAAGGAAAATATGTTTTTCATGATCGCAATTGCCGCGCCGTATCTGGCCGTAGTTTTTCTATCCAGTTACGAACCCAGCGACGAGGGCGGATTTTAAATGCAGAGCACGCTAAATGAACACTACCGATATGACTAAAATTCATCCAAACGGGAGCTTTCAGGTCGTGACGGAGCCGTTTTCGAAAACCCGGCGAGTGGCCGAGGCCTCAGCGCCGCGGTCCAGCGAGCGAACCAGCGGCAGCACCCCGCCGCCGAACACATCCATTCGCCCGAATTGGGAAATGGTCGCCCTCTGGAGTTTTGTGGTCGTCAGTTTCGCGGCGCTTTTCTCCTGTGGCCTCATCATTTGGGCAAAATGCCACGGCGATTGAGACTGTTGGCTTTCGGCCACGCAAGAACATCCGACCATGAGAACGAAAGTCCAGGCCACCCACGGCACCCGTTCCCGAAGCGCTGAACTGACGCGCCAGCAAATTCTTGATGCCGCGCTCCGGTTGTTTGCCGCCCGCGGTTACGCGGGTGCCAGCACGAAGGCCATTACCGAAACCGGACACGTGACCAAGCCAGTGCTCTATTATCACTTTGGCAGCAAGGCGGGTCTGTTCCGGGCCATTGTTGACCAGAACGAAAACCGGTTGCTGGAAGTGATTTCACAGATCAAGGGCGAGGTGCAAAGCACGCCTGAACGGCTCGTGGAAATCTGTGCGGCGATGTTCCAATTTGCGTGTGACCGACCGGAGGACATGAGTCTGGCGGTTGACCTCCTCCTTCAAGCCCGCAAGCTGAGGCCGCCACAAAATCACTGTTTTGGCAAGGCACAAAAACGTCTTGCCGTGATTCAGGAGGTCATGGAACAGGGAAAGATTGACGGGCTGCTCAGCAAACAAATCGATAGCCGGCAATTGGCGGTTGGTTTTCTTGGCATGATCCACCTTCACATCCTCTTCCACCTGGCCAACCCTCGCAGCCCTTTAACCAGACGCACGGCCGAAAACGCGGTGGGTTTGTTCTTGCAGGGAGCGGCCAGTGCAAAACCAAAGCATTTCACGTTTCCCACACAAGCAACGAAAGGAACAGCCAAATGAAAACAACAGAACGAAAACGCGTCGCACAACAACAAAGCACACCAACCGTTCATTCAACCCAAGCGCCGCCGAGCTTGGAACAAATTCGGCAGCGCGCCCACCAAATCTATCTGGCGCGTGGCGGAGTCGGTGATCGGGAACTTGACGACTGGCTTCAAGCCGAACGCGAAATCAGGGCCGGCAGAGATTTATGAACACGCTCCTGATATGATTAAGATCCCTATTGATCTGACGGTCGAACTTCGCTCCGCAAACGGAACGTCCACAGAGTATTACCAAAAACCAACTGGCCCCATCTGGAGGGGCACGCCGGTCGCCACGGGCCAGCCGGAGCATTTATGAAGACCCTCCCGACAACATTAATCCCGGCGGCCGCCACCAGCGCCAATATCGGCACCGCCAAAGCGGATTCCCGCAAGCTGGCGAAAGCGGACGAAGCGTCAAGGTTTGAAGCGAAACTTGAAACCGAACCACGCAAATCCGATCTGGTCGTCCTTTGGTTGTTTATTGCCGTCGTGGTAATGCTCACCGCTGTTGCCGGCTTCCTGCTCTGGAAGAAAATTACCTTAACCACTTAAAACCATGTCTTACTTCATAGTTCCAGCCGACGACTGTGTGTTCCTCACCTGCGAGGGCGACCTGCCGCTGCCCGAAATGACAGCGGCCTGGCGAGAAGTGCAAACGGTGTTGACCGAAACAGGATGGAAACGGGTATCGGTGGATGTCACTGCTCTGCGCGGAACTTTTGAAACAGGTGAACTTTTTGATCTGGCAAAACTCTTTTGGCAGGACTTCCCTCAATTCGGTCGAATCGCGCTGGTGATCCGGTGGGATCAAACCCGATTTGCCAAATCGCTCGAAATGCTGGTCCGCACCGTCGGGATTTATTTGTCGGTTTTTGTCAGCGAGGAGCAGGCCGAGGCCTGGATTTTGCAGAAGGCGCGACACACGCGACTGGTGGAAGAATGCGCAAACTGAAAATCACCACGTCATGAAGGCTCATTCTAAATCATCAAAGTCATCCAACGCGCCGGCTGATTTCGCGGAGATGCCTTCCGGGGAAACCCGCTTGGGTGAACAACCCACCGGCGGCCTCAAAGACAAGGAGGCGGGCGGGCAACGGGCTCCCAAGCTTCCCCCTCCGGTGCTGCCGCAGCTCCCGGAGAAAATCCGCCGGCTGATCGAAGTCACTTTTGCCGCGCGCGGGGGAGCGCAACGCATGACCCTGGACGAGTGGCGTGATTTGGAGCAGCGAGCCCAATCCGCCGCCCGCGGACTGAGGAGGCTGCGCCCGGGCTGCGCACCCGCCTGAATTTATGAGTACCAAAACGATGAAAAGCAAACCCATTGAGAAAGAGAATCTCGTCGCACGCTATAACTGCGGGCCGGTCCAATTGTCCGGCGAACCTGATGCCCTTTACGAGCGGCATGTGATGTTCGACCAGGTTATCCCGGCCGCACTAACCACCGCCCGTGAGAAGTATGAAGCCATCGCGCATTCCGTGCGGGACGTGCTGTCGCAACGCTGGCTAAAAACCCAGCAGACCTATCAACAGCGCAATGTCAAACGCGTCTATTATCTCTCGATGGAGTTTCTGCCCGGGCGCATGCTGGCGAATAATATCACCAATCTGCTGCTGGACCCGTTCTGGAAACGCTTCTGCGAACACTACCGGTTCGATCCGCTGCAAATCGTCGAGCAGGAACCGGATCCCGGGCTGGGCAACGGCGGTCTCGGCCGGCTGGCGGCGTGCTTCCTCGATTCCCTGGCCACCCTGGCCCTCCCCGGCATGGGCTATGGGTTGCGTTACGAGTACGGCATGTTCCGGCAACACATCCGCGACGGCTGGCAGGCCGAGCAGCCGGACCACTGGCTCGCCCGGCCTTCCCCCTGGGAAGTGGCGCGGCCCACCAAAGCCGTCGAGGTGAAGCTCAACGCGTCATTCGAGATTCGCGGCGGCGCGCTCCATGTCGTTAAAGGGCGGCCGTCCACTCTCATCGGCATTCCCTATGATCGGCCCGTCGTCGGCCATGGGGGCCGGACCATCAATACGCTGCGTTTGTGGGCGGCCAAGACGCCCAATTCATTCGACTTTGCCCAATTCAGCAGCGGCGATTTTGTCGGCGCCCTGGCCGGGACGCTCACCTCCGAGACGCTCACGCGCGTTCTGTATCCCGACGACCACACGACGGAAGGCAAGGGTCTGCGATTCCTCCAGGAATATTTCCTTGTCGCGTGCTCGCTGGCCGACCTGGTCCGCCGTTTCCGCGACGCCGGCAACGATTGGTCCGCCCTGCCCGACAAGGCGGCCATCCAACTTAACGACACCCATCCGACGCTGGCCGTGCCGGAACTGATGCGCATTTTACTCGACGACGCCAAGCTCAACTGGGACGAAGCCTGGAATCTCACGCAACGCACGCTCGCCTACACCAATCATACCCTGTTACCCGAAGCGCTGGAGAAATGGCCGGTGCAGTGGTTCATGGATTTCCTGCCGCGCCACCTCGAAATCATCCACGAAATCAACCGGCGCTTTCTTGACGACGTCCGCGCCCGGTATCCCGGCGACGACGGGCGCGTCGCGCGCGTCAGCCTCATCGAGGAGGGCGCGAGCCGGCAAGTTCGCATGGCGCACCTGGCCATCGTGGGCTCGCACAGCACCAACGGCGTGGCCGCGCTGCACTCCGAACTGCTCAAGCAGCGAGTCGTGCCGGATTTCGCCGCCATGTTCCCCGAACGATTCAACAACAAAACCAACGGCGTCACACCGCGCCGTTGGCTATGGCTCGCCAATCCGTCGCTGGCGGCGGTCATCACCGAGGCCATCGGCGACGGCTGGATAACCGATCTGGCGCAGTTGGAGAAACTAAAACCGCTCGCCGATGACAAATCGTTCCGCGCGACCGTCCGCAAAGCGAAACGCGACGCGAAGACACGTTTCCTGCGGTGGCTCAACCTGCCGGAGATTGATCCCGACGCGATTTTCGACACGCAGATCAAACGCATCCACGAATACAAACGTCAACTGCTGAACGCGCTGCACGTCGCGGTGCTCTACCATCG
>DATJOW010000019.1:0-37520 GCA_035506715.1 Candidatus Acidiferrum sp.
GCCTGGTTCTTGTCGAGCGAGACGCCGCGCACGACGACGCCTTCCATGCTTTTGGTTTCTTCTTTCACAATGGTTCCGGGGTTGTCGTTCAGGCTGGAGCGGACTTCAAAGACGACGCCGAATTTTTTGGCAAATTCCACCGAGCGGCTCTGCATCACCTTGGCGCCCAGGCTGGCCAGCTCCAGCATTTCGTCATAGGAAATCTCCTGGAGCTTCTTCGCCTGCGGCACGATGCGCGGGTCGGCGGTGTAAACGCCGTCCACGTCCGTGTAAATCTGGCACAGGTCGGCCTTGAGCGCGGCGGCCAGCGCGATGGCCGTCAAATCCGAACCGCCCCGGCCGAGCGTGGTGATCTGGCCTTCCGGCGTTTCGCCCTGGAAACCGGCTACGATGACCACGTTGCCCTGTTTGAGCAGCTCATGGATTTTTTTGGGCGTGATATTCTGAATCTTCGCCTTGGTGTGGACGCTGTCCGTGACGATGCCGGCCTGCGAGCCGGTCATCGAGACCGCCGGCACATTCAGCGCGTGCAGGGCGATCGCCGTGAGCGCGATGGTCTGCTGCTCGCCGGTGGCCAGCAACATGTCCATCTCGCGTTCGCTCGGCAGCGGCGCGATGTCCTTGGCCAGCTTGATGAGGCCATCCGTGACACCGCTCATAGCGGAGACGACGACGACGACCTGGTCGCCGCGTGAGCGATAATCCGCCACGCGGCGTGCGACGTTTTTGATACGGTCGGTGTTGCCCACCGAAGTGCCGCCGTATTTTTGGACGATTAGTGACATGTTCTCGAGAATTCAGAATTCAGGAGCCAGAATCCAGAATGGAGCGGGCGTACGACTCCAGAATTTTGCTCACTTCTTCCAGATGTTGAATTAATTCGCGACCGTTACCGTAGTGAAGGTCGGCGCTTAAAATCAGATAGTAGCGGCATTCTTCCAACGAGCCTTGCGCGATGTTCAGAAAACGAACTTTATCCGGCTTGCCGCGTTTTTTGAAACCTTCGGCAATATTGGCCGGAATGGAAACAGCCGCCCGGCGAAGCTGGCTGGTCAATCCATAAACTTCCTTACTCGGAAAATTCTCCGTGAACTGGTAAACGCTGAGGACGAATTGATGAGCCTTCTGCCAGACAATCAAATCCTCAAAACGTCGTGCCGGCGGGCGCACGGATTGCCAATTCTGGATTCTGGATTCTGGCTCCTGAATTCTCATCTCTTCACTCGAAGTTTTCGACTCGGATCATCACCGGCCGGCCTTTGACCGCCGGCAGCCCGGCGATCCGGTTGAACGCCTTTTTCACCGCACCGTTGGGGGCGTAATGCAGCATGAAAATCAGCGGCACGCTTTTGCCCTCGTGGCCCTCGGGCTGGATGACGGATGAAATCCCGATGTTGGCCGCGCCAAAAATGGCGGCGATTTTCGCGAGCACGCCCGGCCGGTCCACCACGTTCAGCCGGACAAAATATTGCGAGACGACGTCGTCCATCGGCACAACGGCGCCGGCGCATTCGTGGGAGACAAACGGCGGCACGCGATGCTTGGTGCCGAACTTCAAATCGAGCGCCGCGTCCGCCAGGTCGCTCAGCACCGCGCTCGCCGTGGCGTCCTTGCCGGCGCCGCGCCCGTAAAACAGCGTGTCGCCCACAATATCGCCGCGGACGAATACCGCGTTGAACACGTGATTCACGCTGGCCAGCACGTGGGTATTCGGCACCAGCGTCGGGTAAACCGAAACTTGGACGCGACAGCCCGTGCCCATCTGCTTGATGATGCCGAGCAGTTTGATCGTGTAGCCCAACTCACCCGCAAATTTTATGTCCAAAGCGGAAATCTGCCGGATGCCTTCCACGTAGATGCTCTTCGGCTTCACCCAGAACCCGTGCGCGAGCGAGGCCAGGATGCCGATCTTGTGCGCGGCGTCGTGGCCGTCAATGTCCAGGTCCGGCGGCGTTTCGGCGTAGCCCTGCTTCTGCGCGTCGGCGAGGACCGTGGCAAAATCCGCGCCTTCGAGCTTCATCCGGGTGAGGATGTAATTGCAGGTGCCGTTGACGATGCCGTACAGATGCGTGATGCGGTTGCCGACGAACCCTTCACGCAGCGATTTGATGATGGGAATTCCGCCGCAGACGCTGGCTTCGTAGTACAAATTCGTGCCGTGTTTTTTGGCCGCGGAAAACAGCTCCTCGCCATGGGCAGACAACAGCGCCTTGTTGGCCGTAATGACCGGCTTACCGAGCTTGAGCGCGGCCAGCACCATCGTCCGGGCGATGGTCGTGCCGCCGACGAGTTCGGTGACGACGTCCACCTGGCGGTCGTTGACGACACTTTCCCAATCAGTCGTCATGAGCGAACGCGAAATCGGATACGGCCGCGGCTCGTTGAGAGCTTTGACAGCGACCTTTCGGAGGTTGACCTTGACGCCGAGGCGCGAGGCCATGAGGCCGCCATTGAGCTGGAGGGCGTGAAACACGCCGCTGCCCACGGTCCCGCCGCCAATCATGCCTAAGTTCACCTGCTGCATACGAACGCCAAGCTTGCCGGGAAACGGAGCAGGGGACAATTCAATTTTGAACCGCGAAGGGAACGGAGGCGCGCTGCGCGGATGGGCGCGAATTGCCTGGGCGCCTCCGTGATTTCAGGATCACTGAAAACGGCCACTAAACTGTTTTACGGCGACAGAACACCAGAAGCGAAACCACCCCCATCATCAACAGGACACACGTTTGAGGCTCTGGTACAACTTCGACCACTCCGAATACCACCCCAAGGTCAACCATGGTGCCCCCTGGATTCCCCAGATCGTTCCAGGAGCCTGCAGGCAGATAGCCGGGAGGACGTATGGTGGCATAGTCTTCTCCGTTTGGATCATATGGGTTAGGCGTATTGTTAGGTTCTCCAGGAGCCCAGAATGTGTAGGTAACAGGCTCGCCGCTTGCCCAAACCCAATTCCCTTCCACCGCAGCGTCATTCAAGCCTATCCATAAACTCGGTTGAGCGATGCCGGTCAGCGCCGGAAATGTATTGTAGACCCACATGTTCTCAGCGGCATCATTGATCGTCACCAAATTTCCACCGAGCGTTTGGGCATAGGCCTGGCTTTCAGTCCAGGTGGCGGGTTGAAGAAGATAGTAAGTATGTCCGTTAGCCGGGTTTACTACCGGTGAACCGATGGTTGAAATTGTAGCATGCGATGTCAGGCACAATGAAACCAAGGCACACGACACGACTGGGAATACGGTCGCTTTCATTTTTTGATTTAATTTGAACTTCTGATTTCTGAATCAAAAAATATTAGCACTGCTGAGAGCTGGCTGTCAAAGAAATTGCCAATGGGAATGGCGGTTCGGCCACAGCTGAAACGCAGACGAACACGAATGAAGAGCGATTGATGCTTCCGGAGAAGCGATTGATACCGTGCTTAGCCGTGTTTGTCGGCGACTGACAAAGGCTTTGTTCGCAACACCAGCAACGCGCCAAGGAGAAAGAGCACAGCGCTATAACTGAACGCGACGCCGGTGCCAAACGATGTCCACAGCGCGCCGACGATGACACTCGAGAGAAAATCGCCGCAGCCATTCACCGTGGCCAGCACGCCAAACGCCATGCCATGATGTTCCTCGCCCACCAATTCGGCGCAAAGCGAATCCTCCAGCGTCTCCACCAAGCCATTGCAGGTGCCGCCCAGCAGAAACACCATCGCGAGCGTCCACGGGTTCGCCGGCAAAACGATGACACAGCCGGCCATCGCCGCCGCCAGTAAATAACCGGCGGCGAGCACAAATCGCTTCTTGAACCGGTCAGCCAGCCAGCCGGCGATGGGCGCGAATGACGCGTAAAAAACGTTGTGCAGCACGTAAAGGCCCACGGCAATGCTCGCCGCCCGGCTTGGGCCGAGCGTCGGTGTCAGTTTTTGCGTCGCCAAGAGGATCAGCATCGTGTGCGCGAAATCACCGGCGCCGAAAAAGCCGACGGCGACCAGAAATCGCCGGTACGGAATCGGCAACGCCCGCAGCCGCTCGCCAAACGAAATATGCGATACCGGTTTGCGCTCTTTTTCCTTCACCAAAGACGTAATCAGCACGACCGCGATCAAACCAGGGATGAGCGTCACAAAAAAGACGTGATGATAGTTGTGCGCCAACGCCGTGAGCAGGAACAGCGCCGTGGCCGGCCCGACGATGGCGCCGACGGTGTCCATCATTCTCTCAAAGCCGAAGGCGCGGCCATAGGTCTCGCGGGTGACGGCGGCGGCCAGCAGCGCCTTGCGCACCGGCGTGCGCACGCCGCGTCCGAGCCAGGCGCACGAGCGCGAAACCAGGATATGCCACGCCGACGTGGCCAGCCCGAACGACGCCGTGCCCAGCGCAGTGACGAGGTAACCGGCGATGGCAATGGGCTTGCGGCGGGGCAACTTGTCCGTGTAAAAGCCGGACGCCATTTTGGTGAGGCTCGATAGGCCATCCGCTGTGCCTTCAATCACTCCGAGCCAAGCGGCCGCCGCGCCCATGGTGGCCAGAAATGCGGGCAGGACGGTGGTGGCGATTTCGTGCGACCAATCACTGAACAGCGATGCCAGCCCGATGCCCAGCACCGTGCCATTGAGCCAGCGAACGCGCGAAGTCTGAGGATGATCCGCCATGGCCTGTAACTCACTCTATTTTGTAGGAGACGAGGTGACGAGTCTCAAATTTTTATCGGAAAACCAAATTAGAGGCTCCTCACGTCGTCTCCTACATTTGGCAGGGATGCCGCACTGCCGCGTCCGGACAGCGCAGCAGCGCGCTGTCCCCACCATTTTGGCAAGGTCAGCCAATCAACAGCAGGACCACCATGCCAATCACCGTCGTCAGGATGGTGATCGGAATGCCAAATTTGGCGTAATCCCAGAAACCGACTTCGCAGTGGCCGCGGGCGGATTCCACCACGATGATATTGGCGACCGAGCCGAGAATGGTGAGATTGCCGGCGAACGTGGTGGCGAGCGCCAGCACCTTCCACATCAGGGTGGGGTTGGCGAAATTGGGAATCCATTTCCCCGCCACCAGCACGAACGGCACATTGGAGAAAATGTTGGAACCGGCGGCGGAGAACCAGGCGAGATTCCAGGCCTGCGACGTTGGGGTGGCGCCAAACAGGCGGCGCAAATGCGCATGAATCTGATCCGGCAGGCCGGTGGTGTTTAATCCCTCCACCACGACAAAAAGCGCGGCAAAGAACACGAGCAGATGCCAGTCCACGAGCTTGAGCACCTGGTGGGTGTCGCGCCGCGCCAGCACCATCACCAGCGCCCCGCCGGCCAGCGCCGTCCAGGCCAGGTTGAACCCGGCGACGAATCCGGCAAACACAAGAGCCAGGGTTATCAACGCAATCGTTATCAATGGCCGGTCGAGCGGACGCGGCGGAACTTCGCCTCGTTCGATGCGGGCGGCGCCCAGGATTTTGCGAAAGCCGAAGCGAACCACGACGTATTCGATGGCCAGGCCGGCGACGGCTGCGGGGAGCAGCGACGCCGAGAAATGGACGAAGTGGAGATGCGAGAGACTGCCGATGATCATGTTTTGCGGATTGCCGACGAGGGTGGCCACGCTGCCGAGGTTGGCGCTCATGGCCAGGGCCAGTAGATAGGGAGCCAACGGCAACCGCCCGCGCAGAATCACGGCCACGACCAGGGGCGTGAGCATGAGACACACCGTGTCGTTGACGAGCAGGGCCGAGAGCAAACCGGACGTGATAATCAGATACAGCAGCAGTCGTTGCGGGGTCTTCGCCACTTTCAGAATGTAATCAGCCGCCCAGTCGAAGAAGCCGGCCAGACTCAGGTACGCCGAGATAAGCATCATGCCCAGCAGCAGCACGAGCGTGTTGTAATCCACGGCGCGGTAGGCCTGTTCGGGCGTCATCACGCCCGCGGCCACCATCAGCACCGTGCCGAGCAACGCGGCGGCGGGCCGGTTCAGCGGGAGAATTTTCAGCCGGCGCCCGCTGATGAGGACGTAGGTGAACGCAAAAATCGCGATGGCCAGAATCTCCCGCGTTTCCATTTGCGGTTTACGGTATGCGATTTATGAGCCCTTCACAATCCGTGCGCGTGCAGGTTATAAGTTCCATGGAGATACTTTAAATGAGACCTCGTGGAGCCCCTCCCGCCAAAGTCATTTTACAAGGCGGCTTCCTGACCGTGGCGGTAGTGGAGCACTTTGACTTTTTCGAGCGTGACCAGGCCGCCGCCCATCATCGGGTCGAGGATGGGCAGAAACGAGTTGATTTTTTCCTCGCTGTCCACGATTTCGATGACGAGCGGCAGGTCCATCGAAAGGCGCAGGATTTTGGCGGTGTGCAGGCGGCTGGCTTTGCCGAAGCCCATCGGCCCGCGCAATACGGTGGCGCCGGCGAGATGCAGCTCGCGCGCCTTGAGTACGATGGCTTCGTAAAGCGGTTTGTGCTCCCAGCGGTCGCTTTCGCCGATGAAAATCCGCAACAACATCGCATCATGGGGTAGGTGCATAGTTTTTATTTGAGTTGGTTGAGTTGATTGGCCAGCAGCCAGCCGAGCCACACCCCGGCCAGGCACAGGGTGACCGACAGCAGGACATTCAAACCGGCCCGCGCCCATTCGCCTTCGTTGGCCAGGTTCAAGGTTTGCAGGCTGAACGAGGAAAAAGTGGTATAGCCGCCGCAGATGCCGACCATGAAAAAGGTGCGGAATGTCGAGGGCACCAGCCAGCGGCCTTCAGGGCCCGTCAAGGAAGCAAACAAGCCGATGATGAAGGAGCCGGTGACATTGATGACAATTGTGCCCCAGGGAAAGGTTTCGCCGACGCGTGTGGCGACGAAACCGGAAAGCCAGTAGCGACTTACACTGCCGAGCGCACCGCCGATGGCCACCCAAAGATACATCAGCATAAAAATACTCCTGCCCATGACCGTCCATGCAACGGACATCGGTAGGAGTTATCAGCGCTGAAACGGTCAGGCGGTTTTCCCATGCGGGACGGCAAACTCCATTGCCGAGCCAATGAATAACCGATGGATACCCCGTTGGCAACGGTAAAACTGTTTCCGGTTTTTCATTCGGAGCGATTATCGACGTTTATCAGGGCTCCGGCGGTGTCAATTCAGACGGGCCGCCACGGCCCTCCGGGACCGGGGCCCCGCTGTACGGGCCGCAGGCTTTTCCGGCCGATTAGGAGTGGGTTGCGCTGGCAGGTGGATGGAATAAAAAAGGCCGGGTGACTGATCTTCACCCGGCCCTTTGAATTTTTACCGGCGTGGTTACGCCTTCCAGATCATGTCGGCCACGGTACGGCCGGCGGGAACGAAGGGCAGCACGTGCTCGGTGTAGGGTACGACCACGTCCAGCACGTACGGCTCCTTCGCATCGAGCATCCGCTGGATGGCGGGGCGCAGGTCCTTCTTGAACATCACGCGCTCGCATTTCACGTTGAAGGAGTTGCAGACGCGGACAAAGTCGGGGTAGATCTGCGCCCGGTTCTCCGGCACACCGAGATAGGTGTGGCCGCGGTTGCCCTTGTAGAATTTATCCTCCCACTGGACCACCATGCCGAGGTGCTGGTTGTTCAAAATGACGGCTTTGACATTGATTTTTTCCACATACGCCGTGGCCAGCTCCTGGATGTTCATCATGAACGAACCGTCACCGTCGATGTCGATCACTTCCTTGTCCGGGTGCGCGACCTTGATGCCGAGGGCGGCCGGGTAGCCGAAGCCCATCGAGCCCAGTCCGCCGCTGGTGATGAACTGGCGCGGGTACTGGTATTTGTACCATTGCCCGGCCCACATCTGGTGCTGGCCCACGCCGGTGGTGATGATCGCTTCGCCTTTCGTCAATTCATAGAGCGCTTCGACCACCATCTGTTGCAGGATGATCTGGTTCTCCTGGCCCCGGAGATGGTCCTTCATGTGGTCGCTGGTGGCGATCTCCTGCGTGATGGTGTACGCAAACGGCGCCTTCTTCTTCCATTCCCCGATTTGTTCGAGCCAGACGGTGTGTTTCTTGTTGAGCGGGCGTTTGGCCAGCATCGCGTTGAGGCGCGTGAGCGCGTCCTTGATGTCGCCCACCACGGGCAGGTTGGCCCGCCGGTTCTTGTTCAATTCAGACGCGTCGATGTCCACGTGCACAATCGTGCCGTGCTTGCAGAACTCCTCGAACTTGCCGGTCACGCGGTCGTCGAACCGCACGCCGAAGGCGAGCAGCAGGTCCGCACCGTCCTTGAGTTTCACCAGCGGTTCGTTGGGATTCAGGCGCTGCTGGTATTCGCCGTTGACGGCCCAGTTGGCAAAGGCCGCGCCGTGCATGCCCAGCCAGCGCAACGAGAGCGGATGCGTCTCGGGGAAAGCGCCAATACCCATGAGCGTGGTGGTGACGGGAATATTCGCCGCCTCGGCAAATTTTTTGAGTTCCGCCGCCGCGCCGCTGCTGATGATGCCGCCGCCGCAATAAATCACCGGGCGCTCGGCCTTTTCGATGAGGCCCATGATTTCGTTCAGCGCCAGGTCGTCCGCGCGCAAATCGGGCTGGTTGTAGCCGCGCAGGCCCTGCTTGATCTGTTCGAGGGTCGGCCACACCGGCTGGGTTTTGGCCTGCTGGATGTTCTTGGGCACGTCAATCACCACCGGGCCGGGCCGGCCGGTCTGCGCGATGTAAAACGCCTCCTTGACGATGCGCGGAATGTCATTCACGTCGGTGACGAGGTAGCTGTGCTTCACAATGGGCAGGGTCACGCCGATGATGTCGGTTTCCTGGAACGCGCCCCGGCCGATCATGGTCTGGTTGACCTGGCCGGTGATGGCGATGAGCGGGCAGGAATCCAGGTAGGCATCGGCTATGGCGGTGACGAGGTTGGTGGCGCCGGGGCCGCTGGTGCTCATGCACACGCCGGCCTTGCCGGTCGCGCGGGCGTAACCCTCTGCGGCAAAACTGCCGCCCTGCTCGTGCCGCGGCAGAATGGTACGGATCTTGGATTTGGTGAGCGACTGGTGGATTTCCATGCTCGCGCCGCCGGGATAGGCAAAAATGACCTCGACGCCCTCGCGCTCAAGGGCTTCGACGAGGATGTCGCAGCCGGCCGTGGCCGGCCCGAGTTTGGCCCGCGGGGCAGGGGCGGATTTCTTTGCTTGCTGCGCCGGAGCTTTTTTGGCGGCGGCGGGTCCAGCGGTTTCAGTTGACTTGCTCATGTTCTCTTTCGGTTGTGGCTGAGGTCGCAGATCAAACAAAAAACCCACGACCGTTTTGCAGCCGTGGGTTCTTGTTAAAGTGTTACCATTCAACAAGCGCCAACGGCGTCGCTAACGACTACGACGACGGCCAGTATGACGACTTGTTGCGTGTTTTTCAACATTACGGGTTGATTTTAGCGCAATTCCCGTGCCGGTCAAGCCCGGTTTTTGCGCCATTTTCGCCATTTTCACCATTTCTTTGCTCCACTTCGGCGATGTACCGGCGGGTGGCGGCGGGGAGGTCGTGCCAGATCTTGATGGCGATGAACGTGCCGATGACGGCAAAAGGCATCACAAAAAACGGCAGCCAGTACCAGCTCCCGCCTTTGGACTCCAGCAGGAAGCCGAGGCTGAGGGATTGGATACCGCTGCCGAGATAGGCAAATGCGTTGACGATCCCCATGCTCGTCGCGGTTGCCTTGCGCCCGCCGAAATCCGTCGCCGCCGTGCCCGACATGAGGGAGGTAATTCCGATGGACGCCATGGTGATGAAAACCGCCGCCCAGCCGACCACGATCGGTTGAGTGAACAAGAATGCCGACATCGCCACGGCCATTATCAGAACGAAAGCGCACAGCAAAGCGGCCGGCGGCCCGCGGCGCGATTGGAAATGTTTGTCTGAAATCAATCCCCCGGCAAAACCGCCGATAATGCCAAAAATGCACAACAGCCAGCCCCAGTGATCCTTGAAAAATTCCGCGCCCGGCTGTTTCACCTCGTCGGCAAAAATGGTGTACCACTGGGTCATGCTGTAACGAAACACGCCGCCGGTCAGTTCGACGCAGGCAATCAGCAGCATCAGCCGGCTGGTAAAAACCCCCTTCAAAAGGTCCAGCGTGGTCAGCTTGATGTGCATCCGGCCGGAGGAGGCGTCATGCGTGTCGAAATGCGGAAAATCGGCCTCTTCCGGCGTGTCCTTGATCAGCCAGATGTCAATCAGCGTCCAGACGATCAGGATCGCGGCCGGAATGTAAAACACCGCCCAGGTCGCATCCAACGACAGCCCGGCGGGCGTAAAAATCGTGTGCAGCAGCCCGGAGGCGTTGGCGCGGGTCAGGGCAATGATGGCGCCTCCCCAGTCGAAGGCAAAATAGACGCCGATCGAAATCAGGGTTCCAAAAATGGCGCCGAACACGCCGCGCTCGCGGACATGGAACCAGTAGGCCTTGACCTTGATGATGGACATGGAACCGAAGCTCTGAAAATACATGTTCAGCGCGTACAGCACGGAATAGCTGAGCACAAGATTGACCTTCAGATTTTTGGCGACGATGAGCCAGGTCAGGACGCCCAGGGCGAGGTTGGCCAGCGCGGCCCCCACCGCCGACACCATCATGCCGCGCTTCCCGCCCAGTTTCCGGTCAATAAGCGGTCCGTTGATCGGGAACGACAACGCATACACCCAGGTGCCCACTGCGAAAATGATCCCCAGGTCCTCCTTGGACATCAACGTTCCCAGCGCGCTCTTGGCGACGATGATGTTGTAGCGGCCCATGCACAGAAACGCGTAGGTCATGCCCAGCGGGAACCAGTTGATGAAGCGGCGCACCATGAACCAGCGGCTGTGGCCCAGCGGATTGTTGTAGAAATACAGCGCCACGATCGCCGCCAGACAGAAGATGATGGTGCCGATATACATGGAGATTCTCAGTGGAATTGCTCGGTATGGCGCGCGCTTTCAGGATTTACGTTGGGCCGGACACAGGCTGAAAGCAAAACAGACCGGACCCCGCCGGTCAAAGAATTTGTTGTGACAAAAACGGCCGGACAGTTGCGAATTTTGCTTGCCCCGGAGCAATTCGGGCGGAATCAGGCCCAGCGCCGCTGTTTGGACAACACTCGCCACATGGCGCAACGGCCCAAAAGCGATGCGTTGTTCATTACTTCGCGCCCTTCTTCAGGCTCTTTCGGCGAGAAATGGAATACATCAGGAGGCCCCCGAGGACACCGAAGGGAATCTGATAATAAAAATAGAAATCCCAGCCCCAATGATCGAGTACCCAGCCCAGACCCTTGATCGCCAGCGCCGCGCCGAAATACTGGAACGCATCAATCACCCCCGAGGCAAACGCGGCCATTTTGCGCCCGCCGATGTCCATCGCGGCGGCCGGACCGAGCAGCGAGTGTGTCGAGTTGACCGTGAAGGCGATGAGCACGAAGAAGGCGAGCGCCCAGTTGACCGTGGTGACCCGGGTGGCGGCGAGCGTGACGACGATTTGGGCAAAGTAAATGATCGCCGCGACCGGCGCCCGACGCGAGTGGAAGAAGCGATCCGAGATCCAGCCGGACAGCAGCGAACCGACCGAGGCGGCGAACGGAATCAGGAAACCGAGCCACTGGAACTTCGCGCCCGTCATGTCGAGGTGGTGCACTTCCTGGAAAAACCTCGGGAACCACTGGTCGATACTCTGCCGCACCGCCCCGGTGGTGGCGTAGGCCAGCGCCATGACCCAGACAATGGGGTTGGACACAACCTGCCAGAAGACCGTGCCCAGCCGGCCGTGAATGTCCGGGTCGGCGTGGTCGGCCTCGCCGGCAAACAAGTTGCGGTAACCGCACTCCTCGGGCGTATCCTTGACCGTGAACACGAGCACGGCGGCGACGACGGTCGCGACCATGGCGGGAATCCAGAACAGCCAGCGCCAGTGCTGCGGCGCCACCTGCCACATGCCGAGAAAAGTGAAACCCGCCAGCAGCGCCGGCAGCAGATTGTTGGCGAGAACCCGGCCCAGATTGATCATGCATCCGAAGATGCCGGCAAACGTCCCGCGCTCCTTCTCGCTGAACCACGCGCTGTTGATCTTGATGAAGCCCGGCGCGCCGAACGATTGCGCGTAGCCGTTGATGCCCCAGAGCAGCGCAAACAGCCAGAGCTGACCCCAGAACGACGCCGCCCCGAACGCGGCACTCATCGCCACCGTGCCGGCCGCGCCGATGAGCATCGCGTTCTTGCCGCCGATGCGGTCGGTGAGCAGGCCGTTGATGATCTGCCCGCAACCATAGGCGATGAACTGGCACGAGAGAATGGTGCTGATATCACCCTTCGTGAAATGAAATTCGTCGGCGATCGCCTTGTTCGCGTAGGGAAAATCGTAGCGGCACAGGTAGTAGCTGGTGTACATGAGGCCGACCACCGCCCAGTTCAGCCCCCGCCGCGGGCGAAATCCCGGCGGATAGTGCGGGCGAACGGGACCGGCTGGCGCCGTTGGGTGCATTCCCATTGAAGGAGCAAAACAGAGGCCAGCGGTGAGGTCAAAGCATTTCGCAAAAAGGGAAAAAGCCGCGGATTGGTTCCGCGGCCTGATCAAGCCAGAGAATTTCTTGTTGGCCTACTCGGCTTTCTTTTCCTTCTTTTCGGCTTTGGGCGCCCTGGCAGCCTTCTCCGGTTTATCCGCCTTTTCGGCTTTTTCCGGCTTGGCGTGTTTTTCACCGTGCTTTTCGCCGTGGCGCTCGCCCTTGGGCTTGGCTTCAGCGGCTTCAGTCTTTTCGGCTTTATCGCCTTCCGCCTCGCGCCGGCCGTGGCCGCGCTTCTCCGTCCGCGGCTTCCTGCCGTCTTCGGGCTTGGCCTCGGTCGGCGCCGCCGCGGGCGCGGGCGCGGTGATGGGGGTGAGGCTTTCGACGCGGACCTTGAGGCTGGCCTTGACCTCGGCGTGCAGGTGCAATTCCACCTCGTGGTCGCCCAGCGTGCGAATGGGGTGCTCCAGATGAATCTTTCGCTTGTCCAGTGAGATGTCAAACTGGTGCTTCAACTCGTCGGCAATGACACCTGAAGTCACCGATCCGAACATCTTGCCGTCTTCGCCCGCCTTGACCTTGATGAGGCAGATGAGTTTGGTGATGCCCTTGGCGAGTTCACTCATGGTGTTGAACTCGTGGGCTTCGCGTTCGGCGCGGCGCTGGCGCAGCACCTCGATCTGGCGTTTGTTGGCCTGCGTGAGCGGGATGGCCAGGCGTTGCGGGAACAGGTAGTTGCGCGCGTAACCGGCGGCCACCTTCACCTGGTCGGATTCGGCGCCGAGGCCGATGATGTTGTGCGTGAGAATGACTTCAGTCTTCATAAAAGTGACATGTGACGAGTGACGAGTGACAAGTGACAAGAAAGTTTGCTTTGGACCCTCAAAATGGAACGTCGTCTCCTTCCGCTGGCCCGTCGGCCTCGCCGCCTTCGGGTGCGGGAGCTGCCGCCGTTGCCGGCCGCGGGCGCGGGGCTTCCGGCGCGGCGCCACCCTCGCCGCCGCGGTTCGAGTCGATGAACGAGAAACTCTCCAGGACGACCTTTAATTTGCTTTGTTTTTGCTTGGTGTTTTTGTCCTCCCAGGTGTCCTGTTTGAGGCGGCCCTCCACCAGCAGCGGGCGGCCTTTTTTCATGTACTGGGAAATCACCTCCGCCTGGCGGCCCCAGACGTCGATGTCCACGAAACTGACTTCTTCCTTTTTCTCGCCGCCTTCGGCGGTGTAGGTGCGGTTGACGGCCAGGGTGATGCGGGCGACGGCCGTGCCTTTGGGGGTGTAGCGCAACTCCGGATCGCGGGTGAGGTTGCCCGCGAGAATGACTTTGTTGAAGCTGGCCATAACTTGCCTTTCTATTATTTGGCAGGCTTGGGCGCGGGCGCCTGCGTGAACAGCACGCGAAAAACCTCCTCGTTCAGGGCAAACTTCGTGCGCAACTGGGCGACAATCGTCGGCGTGCCGGCGAAAATCACGTTGGCATAAAAGCCCGCGTTGATTTTATTGTCGGCCACCCGCGCAAAATTCTTTTTGTCCATTTTCTGCACGGTTTCCACCTTGCCGCCAGCCGTTTCGATTTCCGCGGAGATTTTGTCGAGCGCGTCCTTGACGCCCTCTTCCCTGCCCGCCGTGTTCAGGATGAACAGACCTTCGTATCGTTTCACTGTTTTGTTTCTTCGTTCGCGGGGCTCACGACCCCGTTGAACTGGTTCATTGCTTTTTCCACTCCGGCGGCCAGCCAGCATTCCACCTGGTCGGCCGCGCGGTCCAAAACTTTTTTCATCAACGCGGCTTCGCCGCGCTCAAACCGGCCCAACACGTGGCCGGTTATTTCCCGCAGTCCGTCGGCCCGGCCAATGCCGAGCCGCAGCCGCGCAAAATCCGTCATGCCCAGGTGCTGGCTGACGGATTCCAGCCCGTGATGGCCCCCCGTGCCGCCGCCCGCCCGCAGGCGGATTTCGCCCAGCGGCAGGTCCGCGTCGTCCACCACCACCAGCAACCCGGCCAACGGCAACTGATAAAAATTCACCACGGCGCTGACCGCCTCGCCGCTCAAATTCATGAACGTCTGCGGCTGGCAGAGCAGCACGCGGACGCCCTGGCATTCGGCGCGCGCCATCCGGGACTGGAACTTCCGCTCGTTCGCCCAGTCCGCCCGCCAGCGCTGAGCCAGTTTCTCCACCAGGGCGAATCCGGCGTTGTGGCGCGTCTTTGCGTATTCCGCGCCGGGATTGCCCAGACCCACGATGAGATGCACATGCTCCATGCGCGGCGCGGGCGCGGCGACCCTCGCGGACCGCCGGCAAAATTATTTCTTTTTCTCGGCCGGGGCTTTTTCGCCGGGTTTGGCGGCGCCCTTCTCCGGAGCCGCGGCGGCCGCGCCCTTCTCGGCGCCTTTGGCCGGGGCTTTCTCGCCGGGTTTGGCGGCGCCCTTTTCGCCCTTGGCCGGTGCCTCGGCTTCTTCGCCTTCTTCCTTCTTTTCCTTGATCATCTCGACATCGCCCGCGGACACGGCCTCGCCTTCGGCCGCCGCCGCCGCTTCCTCTTCCTCGGTGCGCGGCATCGCCACGGAGATGACCGAAAGGTGTTTCTCTCCCAGGATTTCGACGCCGGGGGGCGCCTTGAGTTCGCCTAAGTGGATGGACTTGCCGAGTTCGAGATGGCTCACGTCCACGACAATCTGTTCGGGCAGGTCCTTGGGCAGGGCGCGCACTTTGATCTTAAAGACAACGTGTTCCAGCACGCCGCCGGAGTTTTTCACGCCAGCCGCTTCACCCACGGTTTCCAGCGGCACCGAGATGACAACCTTCTCGTCGGCGGTCACTTCATGAAAATCCACATGCAGGATGTCGCCATCGAGCGGGTGATGTTGGATTTCCTGGACCAGCGCAAGCCGCTTGGCCCGGGCATCGTTCTCGACCGACAGGTCCACCAGCATATTTTCCGAGACGGCATGGTGGATGAGGTCGCCGAATTCCTTGGCATTGACCTCGAGGTTCTGGGGCTTGGCCTGCCGGCCGTAAATGACGGCGGGCACGCGCCCGGTGGCGCGCAATTTCTTGACTCCACCCCGGCGCGCCTGCGTCCGGGGAAACGCTTTCAACGGTACAGATTTCATTGCTAAATTGTTACTGGCGGCGGCGCGTCAACTCGTACGCCCGCCTTTGAATTCAAACAGCGAATTCACCGACGAATTGTTATGGATTCGCTTGATGGCTTCGCCCAAAAGCCCGGCCACGGACAGCGTGGTGATTTTCACGCCGTCAATTGCCGGGCGTTGGACTGTATCAGTTGTAATCAATTCGTCAATCACCGATTTGCGCAATCTTTCGATGCCCACCTGGTTCAAAATGGCATGGGAAACACAGGCCATAATCCGCTGGGCGCCCTTCTTTTTCAGCAACGCCGCCGCCTGGGTCAGGGTCCCGGCCGTCTCCGTCAAATCGTCCACCAACAGGGCGTTTTTCCCTTTGATTTCTCCGATAATGGCCATGGATTCGACTTCCGTGGCGCTCTTGCGGCGCTTGGCCACGATGGCCAGGCTGCCCTCCAGCACCTGCGAATACGCGTGCGCCATCTTCAGCCCACCCACGTCCGGGCTGACCACGACCAGGTTGGTCAGGTTCTTTTTCTTCAAATATTCGTACATGACCGGCGCGGCGTAGAGATGGTCCACCGGAATGTCGAAGAAGCCCTGGATCTGCTGGGCGTGCAGGTCCATGGCGAGGATGCGGTTGGCGCCGGCGGCGACGAGGAGGTTGGCGACGAGCTTGGCGGTGATGGGCACGCGCGGCTGGTCTTTGCGGTCCTGGCGCGCGTAACCGTAAAACGGCAGCACGGCGGTGATGCGGGTGGCGCTGGCCCGCCGCACCTCGTCAATCATGATGAACATCTCCATCAAATTGTGGTTGGTGGGCGGCGAGGTCGGCTGGACGATGAAGACGTCCTCGCCGCGGACATTCTCCTCGATTTTCACGAACGTCTCGCCGTCGGGGAACGGCTGGACGGAGCATTGGCCGAGCTCGGTGCCGATGGACTTGCAAATGGCCCGGGCCAGAGGCTCATTGGCGGTGCCGCTGAAAATTTTCACGCGATAAATTGGGTTGCTGGTTAATACGAGAAAAAACCGCCCCGCAAGGCGGGACGGAAGAAATCGCCGCGCGCACTTTAACAACGACCGCCCCCGAAGCAAGCGGAAACTGAGCAGCAGGACGTTTGGGTAGGGATGCCGCGCTGCAGCGTCCGGACAACGCAGCGCGCTGTCCCTACCATTTTTGAAAATTGGCGATTGCCGGAAACTGGGCGGGAAATTTCTTGCCAGCCTTTCCCAACCGGAGTATTTCGCCGTTCATTCGGCCGGATTCAGAGGTGACACAAAAATTAACCGTCTGAACTTCTATGAAAAGCTTGACACTGGTTCTTCTGGTTTCGCTCCTCGTTGGATTTCTGGTGCCCGCCGACCTGCGGGGCGATGGCGGGTTTGTGGTGTCGAAATTCGTCTGGGACAAATACAAGGACATCAACGAACCGACCCAGAAAGCCATCCTGGTTTACGACAACGGCCAGGAGGATTTGATCTTGCAGGTGAAATACGAGGGGCCGGCGGACGAATTCGGC
Organism: Candidatus Acidiferrum sp.; assembly: GCA_035506715.1. Taxonomy (GTDB): domain Bacteria; phylum Verrucomicrobiota; class Verrucomicrobiia; order Limisphaerales; family UBA11358; genus UBA11358. The sequence continues at coordinate 17,086 of DATJOW010000019.1, forward strand.
TGGCTGATTCCGGTGCCGAACTTGCCAACCGTCGAGAAAGGCTCGATGGAATGTTTTTACGAATTGAGCCGATTCACACAACAGCATTTTGAAGAGGGACAATTCATAACCGGCGCTGCGTCGCTGGGAACGAAAGGTTACGACGCCAAACCCGAACCGCCGGTCAAAGTCATCGAAACCAAGACTGTCGGCGCCTACGAAACGGCCGTGCTTTCGACCCGGGATGCCGGCGCATTGGAAAAGTGGCTGGAAACAAACCATTTTTATTTCCCCACCAACAAGACCGGCGTGCTGGATGCTTATGTCCAGCAGCATTGGTATTTTATCGCGGTCAAAATTAATCTGGGCAAATCGCTGTCGGGATTGTCGGCCACCGCAAAACGGCTGGCTTCCGGTGAATTACATCCGCTGCAAATCAGCTTTGCGAGCGACGGCTGCGTTTACCCGCTGAAAATTTCCTCCATCAACGGCCAGCCGTCGGAAGTACAGGTCTATGTGCTATCGCCCGAGCCGTTGCTGGAAAGGACGATGCTCGAAATGAAACTGCCGTTGATTTACAGCAACGATGTCGTGCGCGCCCGAGCCAAGGCGCAGGAGTTTGAACGATACGTCAAGGGGCAGCGAGATCACAACCGGCGCTTTATGGGGGCAACCACATCGGACGACTCGCCGTTGCCGCCCGATCAGGCGAAACCGATTCAGGAAATGACAACGGAACTCTATCCTGCGCCCGATGAATTGCTTCCTTATGTCAAAGTCACGAAGACAAATTTGCCAGATTGCGCCCGGCATATTCCCCGGCTCGGCGAGAGATCTTGGTGGTTGTCGAAACAAACCTGGACGTTCCGACCTGAAGAAATGGACGATTTGGAATTTGGGCCTGCATTGCCTGTCTTTGTCGAAATGCTGGGTTCAAAGTTTGGCTATTTTGCCGATGCCAGCCTGGCGTCATTTGGATCGGATGGCGTTCCTACGATCCTGGCCGCCATGCAAAGCACCAACCCGATAGTCCGCGCCAATGCAGCGGTGATTTTCTGGGGAAAATCCGGCAGTTATTGGAGTTACGCGCCGGAAGGTTTCGACGGCAACATGAAAAATCCCGCCTTTGTGATGGCGGCGACTAACTGGTTGAATGATTCGGAACCCAAAGTGCGAAAAGCCGGGATCGCCGTGCTGACCCATCGGGGCAATTGGGATCCCAAGTTCGCTGAACCGCTCATCGCGCTCTTGCGCGATAAAGATGCCGAGGTTCGCCAGGCGGTTGCCGTGACGCTGGGTCCGGCGTTTCGCAACGACTTGAAGCCGTTCATCCCAACATTTGAGCAGATGCTGAAAGACGAAAGCCCGGATGTTCGAAGTGCCGCTCTGCTGATGCTCCAACATCAGCAGGTGGCGATTCCGCGTGCAGAGTTACTGCCATTTTTCAAATCGTCCGATTGGAGAATCCTGGATGCGGCCTATGACTTGTTGCGAAACCAGGAGGAAAAACTCACCGTTGAGGACGCGGCCATGCTGCTGGAAAACCCGGCGCCGGTGGCGCAACTGCTTGGCCTTGGCATTTTGAATCAAAATCCCGGAAAAGAATCCGTCGCGCTGGCGCTGCCGCTGTTACGCGCACCCGATGAATTCGTGCGGCTGAAAGCCGCCCAGACGTTGCGGGCACTCACCGGCCAGCATTTCACCGAAGACCAGATCGATGAATGGATGGAATGGTGGATGAAAAACAAAACCAACTTCGTCATCCACTTGCATCCCGAAGAATTGCGGCCTCAATTACGGTGACACAACTGCTTATACAGGTCCGGACTGCACACCCATTTCTGGGTCCCGACATTCCAGCGCATTAAGGCGCGTAAACGGAGCGATAGAAGCGCCGGTCGAACTGGCCGGCTGCATAGTCCACAAGAATGAACGGCGCGATGTTCGTCTGCACCGGGACCCAGTTCACAAAATCGCTCGAGGCCTGCACGATATACTGGAATCCCGGCACGCCGCCCACGTTCAGAGCATAAGCGCCGTTCGCCTGGCTGATCGGTGCCAACGTGCCCGCCGCCGTGGCGTAAACGGTCAGACTGGCCGCGCTGTTGGTCGAACCATTCCGGTCAGTCACCATCACCGCATAGGTTCCGGACTGATTGGTCGTGAGATTGGCCAGCGTCAGCGTTGCCCCGGTGGCTGAGGTCAGGTTGGTGCCGTTGAACTGCCATTGATATCTCAAGAGGCCGGAGCCCGCTGCGGCGATGGCAAAGGCCCGGGTCTGACCGGCCAGCGCCACTTGGTTGGTTAATTGCCAACTCAGCACCGGCCTCCGGGCGCCGGGCGTGGTACCATGGCCGCCGGTTGAGCCGCCTCCAGACGTACTGCCGCCGCCGCCCGCGCCGCCGCCGCCGGACGGACCCCTACCACCAGACGCACCGCCACCGCCAGTTGCGCCGCCGCCACCGGTCGCGCTATTGGTCACCGTCACTGTAAATGTGCGGATCACAGTATTGTTGCTGGCGGCGCCGTCATTGACGGTCACGGTGATTACCGACGTTCCGATGACATTGGGCCGGGGCGTGAAGGTCAAACTGGCCGTCGTGCCCGGGCTGACATAGCTCAGCCTCGGATTGGGGATCAATCCGGGGTTGCTGGAAATGGCGATGATGCTCAGAGTCTGGTTTTCGGTGGTTGCGCCGGAGCTGATGCCGCTCAGGTTCACCGTTTGGCTCGGGGCATTGATGCCGAGAATGAGGTCACCAATGGCATCCAACGTGGGTGGCTGGTTTGGCGGCGGCGGCGGAATGGGAACCCGGTAAACCAGTTCGCCCGAAAGCGAGCTTTCCAGACCGCTGGCGTTGCGGGCGGTCGCGGCAAAATAATAGGTGGCCCGGGGAATCAGACCGGGAACCAAGGCCTGGGTGGTGTTATCGGCATAGATCTTGTTGGTATAAATGCCGCTCCGGCCACCGTAATAGAGATAGTAACCCGTGACCGAGAGATCCGTGCTGGCAGTCCAGGACAGCGCCACGTCAGTCGCCTCTGCTGCCATCTGCCAGAGCGCGATCAGAAGGCAGAACTGAAATTTTACTGGCCAAAAAAAACGCATCGAGACGGACGGGCGCTGTTGCCAGCGCTCGACTCAGGGTTCCTTTCAAACTCCCAAAGGAATGCAGCAGACTACCGGGTGGCTGGCAACATCACAAGCAGCCAGTGATGGGTTCCGGCGCCTGAATGCGACTGGATCGTCTCCAACCCGGAGCCAGCTTGTTGATGCGTTGAGTCAAGCCGGACCGGCCGGGTGCCGACAACCCGACCGGGTCGCGCCGCAACTTACGGCATCTGGACCGCGCGATAGAACCGCTGGGCAAAGCTGGCGGTTTGGGGATCGGCAAAGGTAAAGGGCGCGGTGTTGGTGGCCACCGGCACCCAATTCACCAGGTCGGTGGAGGCTTCCACCACGTAGCGATAGCCGGAGGCGCCGGAAACCGTCAAATTGAACCGGCCTTTGGTCGCGGGGGCCGGCGCCAGAATGGCTGCCAACGCGGGATTGGGCGCATTGGAGCTGATGATCTTGGCGCTGGGAGCCGGGGACACCAGCGTCACCTTAAAGGTCCGGGTAACGGTGTTATTGTTCTGCTCGCCGTTGTCGAGCGTGACCGAGACGGTGGCCGTTCCGGGAAGTTGGCCCGTTTCGAAGGACAACAGGCCGACATTGGCTGAGCGGACGTACCGGGCTGAAGGTCGTGACACGAGGCTCCAGTTGTCGGAGGTTGCCGTCATGCGCAATCTACGGCGGGTCGTTCCGGAACTGATGCCGGTCAATTGTATCTTCTGCATTCCCGCCCCGGCGTTCAGAACCACGTCGGGGATCGGGTCCAGCGTCGGCGCCTGGTTGGTGGGATCGGCGCCCAGGGCATTGATCGTGACCGTGAAACTTCGCGTGATGACGTTGTTACTCGCCCCACCGTCGTTGACCGTAACGGCGATGACCGTCGAGCCGGTGGCGTTGGTCGCCGGGGTGAACGTCAATTGACCGGTCGTCAATCCGTTGGTGTAATCAACCACCGGGTTGGCAATCAGATTGGTGTTGCTCGAGGTCGCGGTGACGGTGAGCGTTTGATTTTCGTTGGTTGCGCCGGAGCTGATGCCGGACAGGTTCACCGTGAGCAGCCCGGGATCCTCATTGGTGGTCAGGTCGCTGATCGGGTTGAGCGTCGGCGGATTGTTGACGGCCGCCACCGTGACGGTGAAGTTGCGGGTGACAATGTTGTTGCTCGTGCCGCCATCGTTGACGGTCACGGTGACCGTGGCGGAGCCGAAGGCTTTGGCCACCGGCGTGAAGGTAATTTTCCCGGTCGTGTTGGCGTTGGTGTAATAAACCTTCGGATTGGGAATGAGGTTGGTGTTGCCCGAGGCTGCGGTGACGGTGAGCGTCTGATTCTCGTTGGCCGCACCGGAGGTGATGCCGGACAAATTCACCGTTTGGAGTCCCGCATTCTCGTTGATGCTCAGATTGCCGATGGCGTTCAAGGTGGGCTGATTGTTGACGGCTGCCACGGTCACCGTGAAACTTCGGGTCACGATGTTATTGCTGGCACCGCCGTCGTTGACTGTCACCGTGATGGTGGCCGAGCCATTGGCGTTGGTTGCCGGGGTCAAGACCAGGATCCCGGTCGTAAATCCGTTTGTGTAATAAACCGACGGATTCGGAATCAGAGCGGTGTTGCTGGAAACCGCCGTGACGGTGAGTGTCTGATTTTCATTGGTCGCGCCCGAGGTGATGCCGGATAAACTGACAGATTGCGGGCCGGCATTTTCGTTGATGCTGAGGTTGACGATCGGATTCAAAGTGGGCGGCTGGTTCGTTACCGTGCCGGACGCCGGCACCTGATAGGACACCTCACTGGACAAGGTGCTTTCCATCCCGGCGCTGTTGTACGTGGTGGCTGCGAAATAATACGTGACTCCGGAAAGCAGGCCGGAGAGGGTGAGATTCGTCACATTCCCTGCGGAAATCTTGTTGGTGTAAGTGGCGCTCACGCCGCCATAATAAACATTGTAACCCGCCACGGTGGGATCCGTGCTGGGGTTCCAAGCCAGCGTAACGCTGGCGGCGGAGGCTGAAAGTTGCGTCATCCAAAACAGGGCGCTGCACAGAAAAAATCCAAGCCAAAACCGCCCTGCCCGACCCGGTACTGCTACGACATTGTACATCTTGCCCATCCCTTACGCATACGGCTTGCCAAAACCGCAGCGCCGCGCCAGAAAATTCCTGGAAACGGGTGACATACTTTTGGACAAGCCTCGGCCCGGGGCAAATTGCGGAGACTCCAATACTTTCACTGCGGCCATCGGGGGGCTGAAATTTTGCGGTAAAATGCTGCCTCAATAATCGGCATTTTCCCCTTGGAGCCGGGGGGTGCCCAAGACAGAAAATGTCTTGAAAAGGAGCAGAATAAATCGGGGTGCCCGACCTAAGTGCTGCTGCCAGAATTACTTAAAATTTATATAAAGAAAACTCCTGGACGGCACCGGCGCATTGGTTCCTCGAAGCCGGCGGCGTTGGAACTTTTCGCGGGCGAATCAGCCTGGCCGTTTCCCGCCCGGCAGGTTCGCGGATGAGCTAAAAATCGAAACGGGTTTGTTGTTCCCGTTGATGACTGGTTGGTGGACAGCGGCGGCGCGCATCTGCCGCCGCTTATTGAATGCGTTCAGGATCCTTGCCGGACTGGAGCTGCCGGTTTTACCGAGTGATCCATCCGCCGCCGACCACCAGATCCTCCTGATAAAAGACCGCCGCCTGGCCGGGCGTGATGGCGCGCTGGGCTGCATGCAACTTCACCTTCACGGCACCGTCGCCAGTCGGCGTCACGGTCGCCGGCGTGCCGGGATGATTGTAGCGGATTTTCGCCGTCACTTCGATAGGCTTTGTCAGTCGATCAAAGGGAATCCAGTTGCAGTAGTTGGCAGTAAACTCGTCGCGGTCGAGCGCGGATTCGTCGCCGACCACCACGCGGTTGTTCGCCGCGTCCAGCTCAACGACATAAACCGGTTTGGGGGTGGTGATGCCCAGGCCGCGGCGCTGGCCGATGGTGTAAAACTCGATGCCTTCGTGATAGCCCAGCACCAGCCCTTGCGCATCCACAATTTCGCCCCGATGCTTCCGCGCCAGGTCCGACTGTTCCAGAAATTTTCCGTAGTCGTTGTCCGGCACGAAGCAGATTTCCATGCTCTCCTCCTTGTCGGCCGTTTTAAGCCGGCAATGGCGCGCCACCTCGCGCGTGTCGCTCTTGGTCTTCTCGCCGAGCGGAAACAGCGCCCGCGCCAATTGGTCCTGCCGCAGGGAAAACAGGAAATAACTCTGGTCCTTCTTCAAATCCCGTCCGCGCTTGAGCAGGTAACGCCCCTCGCTGGGAGCACCGGCGTCCCGCCGGTCACCGACCGGCTGCGAACTCGCCGGCGAGACGCCAGCGCTCCCGGGAAGGGCGCGTTCAATCCGCGCGAAATGGCCGGTGGCGATGAACTGGGCGCCCAGCTGGTCCGCCCGGTCAATCAGCCGCCCGAACTTCAAATTCTGGTTGCACATCACGCACGGGTTCGGCGTGCGGCCCGCCTTGTACTCGGCGGCAAAGTAATTGATGACGTGCTTCTGGAATTCGGCCGCCTCGTCAATCAGGTAATACGGAATGCCGAGCGTGTGGCAGACGGCGCGCGCGTCGGTGACGGCCTGGGGACCGCAGCACTTGTCCTCGGCGCGGTTCACGCAATCCTGCGGCCAGAGTTTGAGCGTGATGCCCACGACGTCGTAGCCCTGTTCGAGCAACAGCGCGGCGGTGGCGGAGGAGTCCACTCCCCCGCTCATGCCGCAGACGACGCGCGTGCGCTTTGCCGGATTCACCGAAGCACATTATGCCACGCCGGAACAGCGTGTAAAATGGTTTGCGCCGCGTATCGTCCGATAAGGTCGCTTCGCCGGCTCTGCTATCAGCATTCCCACGTTCTACTTCAAATACGTGCAATGGTCCTGCAACCACTTCACGTCCCGGTCGGCGGACGAGGTGTGCGTCACATTATGTGCCTGTCCCAGCGGCACGAGGGTGGTCGGTTCCAGCCAGCGGTGCCCCTCCACGTGCCCGTCGGCAAAGGAAAACTCGCCCGAACCGTTGTGATAACTGGCCGGATAATCCACCAGCCAGTACGGGTTGGGCGTCCCCTCGCCATTCACGTCGCCGGTATTGCTCATGTCCACGCAAAAATTCGCGTCGTTAATGCTGTCACTGCGTTCGTCCAGCGTGACGAAAATCTGCGCCGGAATCCGAATTTGTGAGATTGTCTTGAATCGTTCGTACACCGCACCGCCGCCGTTGAGCCAGCCGCCGTCAATCGTGCCGTTCATGCGCCAGTTCATCGAGACGCTGCGCACCAGAATGCTGCTATCGCCAGGACATTTGTAAAGCGCCGGAGTTTTGATGTATTTGGCAAAGGCGGACACTTTCGGATCAATCAGCAGCGTTGCATTGGTCATCTCGAAGGGATCGGTCATGTCACCACCCACCCAGGCCGTGGGATTCACGATCCGGCCATCGTTATCTTCTGCGTAGAGCATCCAGGTCAGTCCCAGTTGCCGCTGGTCGTTCGCGCATTGCGTTCCCTGGGCTTTGACCTTGGAACGACTCAGTACCGGCAGCAACAGCGCGGCCAGGATGGCAATGATGGCGTTAACCACCAGCAGTTCCACGAGCGTGAACGCGTGCCGATGCGTGCAGGTATCTAAAAATTTCATGAGTCCGGCCTCCCGGCAGTCAGTTAATGGAAAATCAATCGGGAAAACGTCGCGTCACACGGATACTCTTCCGTGCCAAAAATCCGCAGACCGATGAAACCCGAACTGTAATTCGTGTCCGCGACCCGGAAAATGGTCACGTCGTTCAGGCGCACCGCAATCCAAGGCCCCTTGGCCGTAACGGCAATCTTTGCCGACTGGCCGATGGTCGAGAATATCCGCCCGCTGTATGACCTGAGCGTGACCTCTTGGCCGGACGTTTTTCGGATCAGACCAATAAACCCGTTTTCATTCCAGGGACAAGGCGTGCCGGCCGGGCCGAAGATGACAATGTAACCGTTGTCGGCGTTGCGCATGCGGAACGCCAAGCTCGCTTCCCGGTTGGTGGTGCCGGCCCAGACCGACAAGGTGACATTGTGATATTCCCTGGTCGAGGCCAGGATGGTTTCTCCCTTGCTACTGTGCGCCCGGATGTCGCCATTAATCCATTCCCATTGGTCCGCGTCGCCGCTGATCGCCGACCAACCTTTTGGAATGCCCCGGACCGGTGTCACCCGGCTGTAGAAAATGACGACCCCGGTTACAGCCGCCAGCAACAGACTGACACCGGCGACCACTGCCGTTTTCGTGTTGTTCCAGTTCATAAGTTTCAAAGTCCCTCACCGGAGGGCACCCACCCCCGGCTATCATCAGCAGGCGTAGCGTAAAGCCGCCGGCCGGACATGGTTTAGGTTTTTTAAATTCATTGAACGGTTTTCCCTCTGTCATTTTGCGAAATAGCTGATCGCGATCGCTTTCCCCAAGAGGCCCCCCTCGGCTTGCGAAAAGGTAATCCGGTTTGTCGTTGAAATCAACGTGACCGCTTTGCCGTCGAGGGAAATCTGTTTTTGACCGTCTGCCGCCGTGGCGACTTTCACGAATGCCGAAAGATCGCGTTTTGAATTCTCGCCCTGTTCCGTCACCGATACCACCAGGCCGTTGGCCGACCAAAGGCCCGCGTCTCTGCCTGTCGCGGTGATGGCCCGCCATCGCCCGTCAGCTTCCCGCACCCAGGTCAACTTCGGTTCGTAACCGGACGAAATTGTAAATCGGGTTGCTCCCTCCGGCAGCGAAAGTGTCGCCAGGTAAAAAATAATGTGAAGAATCGGGATGAGTTGCATCGTGTTTGTCCTTTCAGCAGTCGCGGTTTAATGGAAAGCCACTTCGGAAAAAGTGGCGTCGCTGGGAAAATTGGTGTCGCCAAAATTGCGGAGTCCGATGCGGCCGACCGGATAACTCGCATCTTCAAACTGCAGGACCGGCTTGCCGTTCAAGGCGAACTCGAACCGCGGACCGCGAGCGACGACTTTGATCCTTGCCGGCTGGCCGATGGACGGGAACCCGGGAGCGTGATAGTTAGCCACGGTGACGTCGTTCCCGTCCGTCCGTTTGTCCAGGCGGAGATGGCCGACGCCCTTGTCCCAGGGACAAGGCGTGCCGTCGGGCGAATAGACGAGAATATACCCGTTGTCGGCATCCTGCATGCGGAACGCCAGGCTCGCTTCCCGGTTCGTCGTGTTGGCGATCACGGACAGGGTGAAATCGCCATATTCCCTGCCGGAGGCTAGGATGCTGTCGCCGCTGGCGCTGTACGCATGAATTTTGCCCCGAGACCAGCTCCACGCCTGACGGTCGCCGTTGAGCACTGACCATCCGGCCGGAATCGGATTCTCTGGGTCCCAAACGGCAACCGTCGTGGTTCCCGCGGCCAACACGCAGGCGCTCACTACCACGGCCGTCTTGGCCTTGGCCCAGGCCATCAGCTTCAATGCCCCCTTGATCAACGCCAAGGTTGACCCGCTGGCCGTGGTGCCTTTGCTGATCGCCACTGCCGTTGCAGATGCCGCCAGCGTCGCTGGAGCTACTTGCAGCGAATTTGCGGAAATCGTTCCGGCCAGAATTGCCGTGGTCGAAGAAATCCCGCGCCGGTTAAAATAACGGTGCATTTTTTCCAGCGCCCGGCCGACCCGCATCTTCGCCGCGTCCTCGCTCGCCCCCAGCGCCGCGCCCACCTCCTTGAAATTCCGGCCTTCAAAAAACCGCAGTACGACCGCATCGTGGTCTTTGGAACCGAGCTGGCCCATGGCGGCGTCGAGCAACGGCGCAATCTGGGTCCAGGTTTCATCCGTCTCCGGCTCATTCAGAGTGGATTGCATGTACGCCTCCTGTTCGCGGCGCTGGCGGCGGCGTTGGATGGTCAGCGCGTTGGCGCTCGCGTACCGCGCCGTGCGGCAAAGCCAGCCAGCCAAAATCGTTTTGTCGCCGAGAGAACCTGCCTTGCGTGCCAGAATAATGAATACCGCCTGCGTGATTTCCTCCGCCAGATGCGGGTCGCACACCTGCCGCAAGGCCACGGAATAAACCAGGTTGACGTAACGCGAAACCAGCGTCGCGAACGCTTCCTCGGAATTATTACGGGCATAATCGCGCAACAAAGCCAGGTCGTCGCTCATGATTCCACCGACATATTTACGCCCACGTGAAAAGGTAACAGCTTATTTTTACCCCCGCGATCCAGCCCGGTTAACCCGCAATTTCAGATGACTAATGCAAATGAGATTAATTAATTGCATTCTAATGGCATGACACCCGACATTTTTTAAAAACATTTATTGCACGCGGATTAAAATCGAGTAAAAAATAGTGGAACGACCGGCCAGAGAGCCGAAGCGATGACCAGCAACATAAGACAAACGCAAAACAAGAGCGGGGTCCGGACGACTCCGCCGCCCAAACAAGGGCTTTACGATCCGCAGTTTGAACACGATTCCTGCGGGGTGGGTTTCGTTGTCAACATGAAGGGGCGCCAGTCCCACCAGGTGGTGACGGATGCCCTCCAGATCCTCGTCAACCTCGACCACCGTGGCGCCTGCGGCTGCGAAGCCAACACCGGCGACGGCGCCGGCATCCTCCTGCAGACGCCGCACGAGTTTCTGCTGAAAGTCGCGGACCAGGCGGGCTTTAAAATCCCTGCCGCCGGCCAGTACGGCGTTGGCATGCTTTTCCTGCCTCCAAACCCGGCCGACCGCGAGGCCGTCAAAGCCGCCTTCGCGAAAATTGTCGCCGAGGAGGGCCAGACCCTGCTCGGCTGGCGTGATGTTCCCACCGACAATTCATCGCTGGGCAGAACCGCCGTGGCCGCCGAGCCACACATGGTCCAGGTCTTCATCGGCCGCCATCCGTCGCTGACGGATGACCTCGCCTTCGAGCGCAAGCTCTACGTCATCCGCAAAGTGGCCGAGCAACGCATCCGGTACGCCGGCAAAATCCCCGGCGGCAGCTGGTTTTACGTCTCCAGCCTGTCGTACAAGACGGTCGTTTACAAGGGCATGCTCATGCCGGAGCAGGTCGCCAAGTATTACCCCGACCTCCGCGACGCGAGCATGGTGACCGCGCTCGCGCTCATCCATTCGCGGTTTTCGACCAACACGTTCCCGAGCTGGGACCGCAGCCATCCGTACCGGTACATCGCGCACAACGGCGAGATCAACACCCTCCGCGGCAACATCAACTGGATGCACGCCGGCCAGGCCAATTTCCGGTCCGCCTTGTTCGGCGATGACATCAAGAAAATCATCCCGGTCATCAACACCGACGGCAGTGACTCGGCCATGTTCGACAATTGTGTCGAAATGCTCGTCATGACCGGCCGCGAGTTGCCGCACGCCATCATGATGATGATTCCCGAGCCATGGGAAAATCACGAGAGCATGAGCCCGGAGAAGCGGGCGTTCTACGAATACCATTCCTGCCTCATGGAGCCGTGGGACGGCCCGGCTTCCATCGCGTTTACCGACGGCAAGGTCATCGGCGCCTGCTTGGACCGAAACGGCCTGCGGCCCTCACGCTATTACGTCACCAAGGACGACCTCGTCATCATGGCTTCGGAGGCCGGCGTGCTGCCGATCGAACCGGAGCGCGTGGCCATCAAGGGCCGTCTCCAGCCCGGCCGCATGTTCCTCGTGGACATCAGCCAGGGGCGCATCATTGCCGACGAAGAGCTCAAGAACAGCTACGTCACCGCGCGTCCGTACCGCCGGTGGCTGGACGAACACCACGTCTTGTTGAAGAACCTGCCCGATCCCGGGTTGCCGACCGAGCCGGGGCACCAGACCGTGCTGCAGCGCCAGCAGGCCTTTGGGTACACGTTCGAAGATCTGCGGTTCATTATTGGACCGATGGCGAACGACGGCGTGCAGCCGATCGGTTCGATGGGCGCCGACACCCCGCTGGCCGTTTTGTCCAACAAGCCGCAGTTGCTCTACAACTATTTCAAACAGCTTTTTGCCCAGGTCACCAATCCGCCCATCGATCCCATTCGCGAGGAGATCATCACCTCGACCGAAACGATGGTCGGTTCGCGGGGTTGCCTGCTCAATCCAACGCCCGAGTGTTGCCGGATGATCAAGCTGGAACATCCGCTGCTGACCAACGAAGACCTGGAAAAGCTCCGGCACGTGAACCGGCCCGGGCTCAAGGCCGAGGCGCTGCCGATTCTGTTTCCAGCCGCGAACGGGGTGACCGGGCTGGAGCAGGCCCTCAACCAACTGTTTGCCGCCGCCGACCAGGCGATCGCCGGGGGCGCCAGCATTTTGATTTTGTCCGACCGCGGCATCAGTCCGGAGCATGCGCCCATCCCCGCGCTGCTCGCCGTGTCCGGCCTGCACCATCATTTAATCCGTTCCGGCACGCGCAGCCGGGTCGGCCTGGTGCTGGAATCCGGCGAACCGCGGGAGGTGCACCACTTTGCGCTGCTCATCGGCTACGGTTGCAGTGCCATTAATCCCTACGTGGCTTACGAAACCCTGGACGATATGATCCGCGAAGGGCTGCTGCCCGGGCTCGACCACAAAACCGCCATCAAAAAATACATCAAGGCGGCCGTCAAAGGCGTTGTCAAAACCATGGCCAAAATGGGGATCTCGACCATCCAGAGCTATCGCGGCGCGCAAATCTTCGAGGCGGTGGGCCTCAACAGCGAGGTGGTAAACCGGTACTTCACCTGGACGCCATCACGTATCGAAGGCGTCGGCCTGGGCGTGATTGCCGAAGAAGCATTGCAGCGGCACCGGCGCGCATTTCCGGACCGGCAGGTCAACGGGGCCGCACTCGATCCCGGCGGCTTTTACCAGTGGCGCGACAACGGCGAATTCCACCTGTTTAACCCGCAGACAATTCACAAGCTGCAGATTGCCTGCCGGCTCAACAGCGCGAAGATTTACCGCGAATACGCCGAGTTGATCAACAATCAGGCCGCCAACCTCTGCACCTTGCGCGGCCTCCTGGATTTCAAGTGGGCGGACAAGCCGTTGCCCCTCGAAGAGGTCGAGTCCGTCGAGGAAATCGTCAAGCGCTTCAAGACCGGCGCGATGAGCTACGGCTCCATCAGCCAGGAAGCGCATGAGGCGCTCGCCATCGCCATGAACCGCCTTGGCGGCAAGAGCAACACCGGCGAAGGCGGCGAAGATCCCGAGCGGTTCGTCTGGACCAACGCCCAGGGCGACTCGAAGAATTCAGCCATCAAACAGGTCGCGTCCGGCCGGTTCGGCGTCACCAGCCATTACCTCGTCAACGCGCGCGAGCTGCAAATCAAGATGGCGCAGGGCGCCAAGCCGGGCGAGGGCGGTGAGTTGCCCGGCAAAAAGGTATATCCGTGGGTTGCCAAGACCCGGTTCACCACGCCGGGCGTCGGCCTCATTTCCCCACCGCCGCACCATGACATTTATTCCATCGAAGATCTCGCGGAATTGATTCATGACCTGAAAAATGCCAACCGCGGCGCGCGCATCAGCGTCAAGCTGGTAGCCGAAGTCGGCGTGGGTACCGTGGCCGCCGGCGTCGCCAAGGCGCATGCCGACGTGGTGCTCATCAGCGGGTTCGATGGCGGCACCGGCGCCTCCCCGCTGTCCTCCATCAAGCACGCGGGCGCGCCATGGGAGCTCGGGCTGGCCGAGACCCACCAGACGCTCGTGCTCAACAATCTTCGCAGCCGTATCTATGTCGAGGCTGACGGCCAGATGAAGACCGGGCGCGACGTCGCCGTGGCCGCGTTGCTCGGCGCCGAGGAGTTCGGGTTTGCCACCGCGCCGCTTGTCGTGCTGGGCTGCATCATGATGCGGGTCTGCCATCTCAACACCTGCCCGGTGGGCGTGGCCACGCAAAACCCCAAGTTGCGTGAACGGTTCGCCGGCGACCCGGGTCACGTGGTCAATTTCATGCGCTTGGTGGCTCAGGAACTCCGCGAAATCATGGCCCGGCTCGGCTTCCGCACACTGAACGAGATGATCGGCCGCACCGACAAACTGGTGCCTTGGAAGGCCATCGAGCATTGGAAAGCCAAAGGCCTCGACCTCACGCCCATTCTGCATCAGCCGGAAGCCGGCCCCGACGTAGGCCGCTACCGCCAGATTGACCAGGACCACGGCCTCGAGAAATCGCTCGACGTGACGAAGCTGCTCAAGATTTGCGAGCCGGCCATCGAACGCGGCGAACGCGTTCATGCCGACCTCCCCATCCGCAACGTCAACCGCGTCGTCGGCACCATCACCGGCGCCGAGGTCACCCGGAAGCACGGTCCAAACGGCCTGCCCGATGACACCATCCATCTCAAGTTCACCGGCAGCGCCGGCCAGAGCCTGGGTGCGTTCATGCCGCGCGGCATGACGATTGAGCTCGAGGGCGACGCCAATGATTATTTTGGCAAGGGCCTCAGCGGCGGGCGCATCATTGTCTATCCGCCGGCCGGGTCCACGTTCGTGCCCGAGGACAACATCATCATCGGCAACGTGGCGCTCTACGGTGCAACCGGCGGCGAAGTGTTCGTGCGGGGCATGGCGGGCGAACGGTTCGGCGTCCGCAACTCCGGCGTCAACGCTGTCGTCGAGGCCATCGGCGACCACGGCTGCGAATACATGACCGGCGGCAACGTCATCGTGCTGGGCCGAACGGGCCGCAACTTTGCCGCAGGCATGTCGGGGGGCATCGCGTATGTGCTGGACGAAGCCGGTGATTTCCCCGGCCGCGTGAACCCACAGATGGTCGGGCTGGAAAAGCTGGCCGACCCGGACGAGATCGAGATGGTCTGGAAGCTGGTTCAGCGTCACCAGACCTACACGAAGAGCGAACGCGCCGCGAAGGTGCTGGCCAATTGGAACGGCCTGGTCCCGAAATTCGTCAAAATTGTCCCGCACGATTACAAGCGCGTGCTGGAGCAATTGAAGAAGGTGAAGGAACAGGGCCTGAGCGGCGATGAAGCGATTATGGCCGCGTTCGAAGCCAACGTCCGCGACGTCGCCCGCGTCGGCGGCGGCTAGGCGGCCGCCGACAAGCCATAGGTCCTGTATGTCCTATACTTCCCGGCATATCAACTGTAAGCTGGCCGAACCAACGAACTAAGATGGGCAAACCGGAAGGATTTCTTGATTATGTGCGCGAGCTGCCGGCCGACCGGTCGGCGGTCGAGCGCATTCGCGACTGGAACGAGTTCCACTTCCACATGGAGGAGGCGAAGCTCCGCCAGCAGGGCGCGCGCTGCATGGATTGCGGCATCCCCTTCTGCCACACCGGCCAGCTCCTCAACGGCCTGGCCTCCGGCTGCCCCATCCACAACCTCATTCCCGAGTGGAACGACCTTGTCTATCGCGGCCTCTGGAAGGAAGCGCTCGAGCGGTTGCACAAGACGAATAATTTCCCCGATTTTACCGGCCGCGTGTGCCCCGCTCCCTGCGAAGGCTCGTGCGTGCTCGGCATCAATGCCCCGCCCGTCACCATCAAAAACATCGAATGCTCCATCGCCGACCACGGCTGGGACAACGGCTGGATTGTGCCCGAGCCGCCCAAACAGCGGACGGGCAAGAAAGTGGCCGTCGTCGGGTCCGGCCCCGCCGGCCTGTGCGCCGCCGCGCAATTGAACAAGGCGGGCCACACCGTCACCGTGTTCGAACGCGAAGACCGCCCCGGTGGCCTGCTCATGTACGGCATCCCCAACATGAAGCTGGACAAGGAGCAGGTCGTCCTGCGCCGCATCCAGCAGATGGAGGCCGAAGGCGTCCGGTTTGTATGCAAAACCGAAGTGGGACACGCATCAGGCAGGGCGGGCAATCCTCTGCCCGCCGCGGATGCGGACAACGGCGCGCACGGAGTGACGCGCCCTACCAAACAAATTTATCCTGCCGACAAAATGTTGAAGGAATTTGACGCCGTGATTCTCGCGACCGGCGCGACCCAGCCGCGCGACCTGCCGGTGGAAGGCCGGAACCTGAAAGGCGTCCACTTCGCGATGGAATTTCTGACCGCCAACACCCGCGCCCTGCTCGACCGGCACAAGAACGGCAATTTCATTGATGCGGCGGGCAAGGACGTCGTCGTCATCGGCGGCGGCGACACCGGCACGGACTGCGTGGGCACGTCGTTGCGCCAGGGCTGCAAGAGCCTGGTGCAGGTGGAGATTCTGCCCCAGCCGCCGTTGCAGCGCGCGGCGGACAATCCGTGGCCCGAGTGGCCGAAGATTTACCTCATGGACTACGGCCAGCAGGAAGCCGCGGCGAAATTCGGCGCCGACCCGCGCGTTTACCTGACCACGGTCAAGAAATTCAACGGCGACGCCCACGGCCAGGTGAAGGAAGCGCTCACCGTGCAGGTCCAATGGGAGCGGAACGACAAAGGCCAGTTCGTGCCGAAGGAAGTTCCCGGCACGGAGAAAGTGCTGCCCGCACAGCTCGTGCTGCTGGCGATGGGTTTTCTCGGGCCGGAACAGCCGCTGCTGGACGCGCTCAAGCTGGACCGCGACCCGCGGACCAACGTGAAGGCCGAGTTCGAAAAATACTCGACGAACATCAAGGGCGTTTTCGCCTGCGGCGACTGCCGCCGGGGCCAGAGCCTGGTCGTGTGGGCGTTCAACGAAGGCCGCGGCGCCGCCCGCGAGTGCGACCGATATTTGATGGGCTCAACCGATTTGCCGTAACTTGGCAATCGTCCTCGTCATTCCTTCCCGCGCTTGTCGTCGTTTCAGAAGGTGGAATTCCACGACGCCCCGGTTAAACCGCCGGCCGCAGTTTAGCGACGGTTTAAAGACCTGAGTTGAGGGCGGAAGTCAGCCTGCAGTTTTGAGGAACCGCCGGCTCCGCATTTGAAAAATCGGCTTTAAGCCGCGCCGATTGCTGGTTGACTGCGCTACACCTCTTCGGTTTGAAAACCGCCATCACGGCGCCCCGCGCTCGGTGCCGGACGCCAGGACCTGAACGAGGAATTGCTGCTGCGGTTTAAGCGGGTGGGTTGCCCGGACGGACCGGATGCCGCCCAGCAGAATCTCTGCGCCGGTCGCCGGGCCCACGACCAGCTCGGCCCGGGTCAGGTTCCGGCTGCCACTGGTCAAATCCACCGGCAACCGGTATTGCTCCGGCACAGCCGGTCCGGCCGCACGGCTCGGTGCCAGCGACACTTCTTCGAGCCGGGGTTCGACTGACAAGGCAAAGTCGCCCGTGACTACGCTGATGGCCATGGTCTTCAGTTCCGGCAGGCGAAACGCGCAATGGGCTTTCTTCCACAGATCATGCACCGCCGGCACCGTCTGGATCTGCTGCAACAGCGTCATCAGCCAGATAAATCCGCCACCCAGCGATTCCGCCAGCTTGTCGAGGTCTTCGGGATGGACGGTGTTCTCATCGGTCTTAACCTTGTAGGATTTGGCACCGGGCGGCCCGTTGGTGGCGGACCGGTTTTTATGGACGGAAAATTCCAGGCTGAGCCGGCACATGTCCGCCAGGCCGTTTGTCAGCAAGCCCCAAGGCAACATGGTCTGGCCCTCCTTGAGCTTGCGCCCGGCCTCGTCGAACACGCGCACGCGCACCGGATACAGGCGCGAAATGTACGTTGCGGCGTGGCTGACCGCCGGCGTCTCATTGGTGTTGGACCAGGTGAACGAATTGGTTTGCCGCCCCGGGCTCCACGGCCGGCCAGCCGCGTTGGTTGGCGGCGGTTGCAGGGTGGTCAGTTCAACGAAGCCGACCGTAGCCTTTGCCCCTTCGATGGCCTTGACACCGATCAGCAATTGCAGGTTCGGGCGCCAGTCGGTTTGCAGCTCCTCCGCCCGGCTTTCCGTGATGCCGGTCATTTGCTTCAGAAGCGCGAGCCCCGGCGCAAACGCCGGGTCACTGGCACCGTCCGTTGCCGGCACCGGCGCCCCTCCGCCCGGCATTGCCAGCCTCGTTGCGGCAATCAAGATCGCCAATGTTCCGCGCAAGAAACGCATTCACGCTCAATCTGCCACGATTAACCGCCGCTGTCAGGTCTGGGCAGAAGCTTAATTTGAATTTCCAGCGGAGAACGCCGGGTGCGAGTTGTCCCAACCCGCAGGGTTCAGTCGAATCCGACCGCTGTGAATGAGGATAAGGACAAGTCGTGATGGGGAGACGTCCCCGGCCGCTATTCCAGTACATGCGGCGGCGTCGTGCTGTTGCTCAAGTCACAGGTGGGGGCATTGCCGACGGTGTTGCACGAGTAATTGCCGCCGGCCGGGCAGGAAGGAATGCTGCTCTGCGCGTTCAGCCGGATGTAGGGTGTCAGGTCGGTGGGATAATCAATGGGCTGGCCGGTCCGCTTGTGCTGCTCCAGCGCGAACTGGTTGGCGGCGGCATCAATCTGCCGGAGGTTGTTGATGCAAGCATTGGCCTGAGAGGTGGCCCGCGCCTTCACATAATTGGGAATCGCGACCGCTGCCAGCATGCCGATGATGGCCAGCACAATCAGGATTTCCACCAAAGTGAAACCGGCCTCACGGATGGACTTAGCACTTCTCATTTCAAGTTAATCTCTTTGCTAATTTCATGCCTGCTTGAAATGCGACGCATGACGGTATTAATGATGAGTTTTAATCCGCCAATTGCTCGCGCCGATTTCAGTTTGCCTCATTTTAATACAAAAGGTCCAAAATGAAACCATTCAGGGACGTTCTGCCGGGTTACCGGGGTGAACTGCTCCAGGCGAGGGGCAAACTGCAGGCGACGAAGAGCGCCATGTTGGTAACGGCGCCGGCCGGGATGGCAGAGTGGGAAATCCAGCAAATCGACCAACCCCCATCAATCCCCTTGCCGAGCGACCATCGCGTTTACATCATCAATTTGTAGCCGACACCGTGGATGGTGTGCAGATGCCGGGGTTCGCTGCCGTGGTCGCCGAGTTTCTTGCGGAGTTGCACGATGACCTGGTCGAGCGTGCGCGTGGTGCCATAATAGTTGTAGCCCCAGACTTCGTTAAGCAATCGGTCCCGCGACAAGACCTCGCCGGGGTGCGCGTGGAAGAACTGCAACAGTTTCAGTTCCTTGGCCGTGAGCTCCTCGATGTTTTTGCCACGCCGGATCTGGAATGTCTTCGGGTCGATCGTGGCGGAACCGATTTGGAACGCCGTTTCGTCGGCCTTGGGCGCCCGGGCATTGCCGCCACGGCGGAGCAGTGCCTGTAGGCGCGCCAGCAGTTCGCGCACCCCGAAGGGCTTGGTCATGTAATCGTCCGCGCCCAGATCGAGGCCGATGACCTTGTCAATTTCCTGGCCTTTGGCGGTAAGCATGAGGATGGGGACGGCGACCTTGCGGGCGCGGAGCTGCTTGCAGATGTCGTAACCGTTCATCCCGGGCAACATGACGTCCAGCACCACGAGCCCTGGCTGGTGCCTGGCCACGGCATCCAACGCCTGGTCGCCGCGATTGCAACTCGCCACGTCGTAGCCTTCGCTCTTCAGCACCTCCTCCAGTCCGAGCAGGATGTGCGGGTCGTCCTCGACGATCAGAATTTTAGTTTTCATGCGCTCAACCACGAATGAACCCGGATGGACACCAATGCCAGGTAGGGCGGGTCGTCCTCTGCCCGCCGAACTCGTAATCGTGAAAGGCGGCGCGCCCGGAATGACGTTCCCCGCCGGAAAAATTTGAAAAATCCGGGTTCATGCGGGTTGATCCGTGGTTTCCATTTGCTTCAGCGGCAGACGCAGAATGAAGCAGCTCCCCCCGCCTTCGCGCGGTTCATAGACCACGTCGCCGCCGTGGGCGCGCGCAATCTGCCGGGCCAGGGTCAATCCCAGCCCGGAGCCCTGGACCCCGCTGTTCAACGCATCGTGGGCCCGGTAAAATTTCTCGAAGATTTTCTCGCCGCTGCCGCGCGGCACCCCCAAGCCGCGATCGAGCACCTGCACCTCCGCATGCGGCAACGGTGAAGCGCGCCGCTCCAGCCGCACCAGGATCTCCTTGCGGTCGGCGGAATATTTTTCGGCGTTGGAGAGCAGGTTGACGATGACTTGCGCCAGGGCGTCGGCGTCGCCGTGCACGGGCACCGCCAGCGCCAGGGCCGGCAGCACGCAATCAAACTTGAAGCCGGCGGCTTCCAGATGCGGGCGAAACGTCTGGGCGACGCCGCGGACGATCTCGCCCAGGTCGCATTGCTGGAAATTGTATTTCTTCTCGCCGCGTTCCAGGCGCGCGAAATCGAGGACGTTGTTGATGAGGCGGGTCAGGCGCGCGGCTTCGGCGGTGATGATGTTCAAATAGGAATGCTGCTTGGCCGGGTCGGCCACCCGGCCCTCGGCCAGCAGTTCGGAAAACATCCGGATGGACGTGAGCGGCGTCTTCAACTCGTGCGAAAC
>DATJOW010000020.1:0-39486 GCA_035506715.1 Candidatus Acidiferrum sp.
ATACTGTATCCTAGACAGATTTTAGTTCCGTACCGCATTCGATACCTAACAGATAGTGGACGGCTCTTTCTACAGCCTATCCTTTTTCATAAACAAACTGTAAGCCGAACTCAATGAGCTGTCCAGCAAGGCATGGCATCCTGTTTGGAACAACTGTCCAGCCAGCAAAGGCTGAGAATCAAAGTTTCCCTTTGGTGCTGGGCAACTGGCCGGCGATGCGCGGGTCGCGCCGGCAGGCGGCGTCGGTGGCACGGGCAAATGCCTTGAACAGCGCCTCGACAATGTGGTGCGGTTCGTCGCCGTAAAGCAGTTCCAGGTGCAGGTTGCAGCGGGCTTCATTGGTGAAGCCCTGGAAGAATTCACGCGCCAGACCGAACCGGAACGCGCTCGACATGTCCTGCGCCTTTTCGGATTTGGCCAAACGCTTTTGGGCAAAGGTGTTCAACCCTCGCCAGACGAGGTGCGGCCGGCCGCCAAAATCAATGACGCAGCGGGCGAGGGACTCATCCATGGGTACAAAAGCCTCGCCGGTGAACGGATTCTTCGGATGAAATCCCGTCCCGTAGCGGCGGATGCCTTTTTTGTCGCCCAGCGCCAGCGCGAAGGCCTGGCCTAGCGCGATGCCGCAATCCTCGACGGTGTGGTGAGCATCCACGTCGAGGTCGCCCCGACAGCGCAACTGCAAATCCATCGTCGCATGCTTGGCGAACAGGGTGAGCATGTGGTCGAAGAACGGGATGCCGGTCTGGACGGAAGATTTGCCCCGGCCGTCGAGGTTGAGGCGGACGGCGATGCGGGTTTCTTTGGTGTTGCGGGCAATGCTGGCCTGCCGGGCTTTCATGGCGGCATTAAAACAAACTGCGGCGGGAGAAACCAAGCGCAATCGCGCGGTCAGCGGGGTGGGGCGGCCGGCGCGTTCGTGGTGGAAACCATTTTCGCCTTGAGCTCGTCGATCTGCAGTTGCAGAGCATCAGGCGCGGGAGAGACTTTCTGGGCGAGCTGAAACCACCGGATGGCGTCGGCATAATTGCCGGCTTCCCGCTCCAGATTGGCGAGGTTGGCGGCGATTTCATCGAGGTTTCGTTTGTTTTCCTTCTGGTCCTGGGGACTTTGTTTGAACCAGTTATTCAGGGCGAGCTGCCAGACATTGCGGGCGCGGTTGACGTCGTGATAATTCTGAAAATAAATCCGGCCCAACCCGAACAGGATTTCGTAGCTGCCCGGATTGTTGCGCAGCCCTTCGCGGAGGAAGGCCTCAGCATCCTGCGGCCGGTTCAGGTGCTGGCACAGGAAATAGGCGCCCACCGTGTAGGTCTGGATCATTTGCGGATCGGTATCTGCCGCCAGCCGGAGCCAGGGGAGGATTTCGCGTTCCTGGCTGTGTTCCAGGTGGGTGTGTTCGGTAATCCGGAAATGACGGCCGAACCGGTCAATCCAATCCTTCGGTTTGCCGAGGAAGTCTTCGTGCTTTTCGTCCTCTTCGGTTTCCGCCTCGCCATGACTGGCGCTGACAATGGCCTTGGTGCCCTCCTCGCGCAGGTCGAAAATGGAGGGGTAATATCCGCTATGGAAATAAACGTCGGCCATGGTGAAAAACTGACTGGCGAACATCCGGCGACCGTCGCCGAAAAGCACGCTGAAGAGGTTATGGGCTCGGGCGCGGTCGTTTCCGGCGAGGGGGCGGGAGGCCAGACTGGTTGCCAGCGTAAAACACACCGTCAGCAACAAGGCCAGGAGCAGGCAGGGGGAAGCCTTCATCAGGTATTCAAACTTTGGCGGCGGAAGCCGAGCCAGGTGAGGAGCAGGAGCAAAGCGGTGTACGCCGCGGCATAGAGCGTGGCCAGCACGCAATCCACCCCGCTCACCAAACCCCAGTCGTAAATGACCCGGTCCCGGATATCGAACCATTCCAAATGGGGGATCAGGAAATAAATCGTGTACAGAATGGTTTGCAGGGGCTGGGCTTCGTGAATTGCCACGGTGTTCAGATGTCCGCCCAACATCAGGATGCCGGCGACCACGATGAAGCAAATGGTGGTGGTGGACGAGGGCGCGGCGCTGACGATGGAGCCCAGGAGTGACAGGGCGATGACAATGGCCAGCATGGCCCATTGGAGCCAGAGGGCCTGCAGGCAGGCGAGCCAGGGCCAGTGCTGTTCGCGCGAGCCGGAGACCACGGCAAAAAAGAGATAGAATACGATCAGGGCGATGCCGGTGGCGAGCCAGCAGCCGAAGAACTTTCCCAGGATGACCTGCCAGCGCGTGACGGGTTTGGCGAGCAGGGGGAAGATGGTGCGGCTTTCGCGCTCGGCCGGGATCTGGCGGGCCGCGGTCACGATGGCGATCAGCAGCGCCGAAATCCAGATCAGCAAGAGGCAAACGTCCTTGACGTACCGCACGATTTTCGGGTCATGGAAGAAATTGACCATGCCGGTCGCCACGGTGATGAGGGCCGTGAGCACGAACAGGACGTAAAAGTCCTTGCGGCGATACAATTCCTTGATGACCACACCGGTCAGGGCCCAAATCGTGTTCATGTCGGGGAGGGGGAGTAACCGATGATATTGAGGAAGACCTGCTCCAAGCTGGCCTGATGCTGGGCAACGAGATCGCCGACCCGACCCTCCGCCTTGAGTTCGCCCTGGTTGATGATGGCGACGCGGTCGCAGACCGTTTCCACTTCGCCCAGTTCATGCGAGGAAAAGAACACCGTCTTACCCTCGCTCTTGAGCCGCTGGATGATCTCCCGGACTTTCATGCGGCCCAGCGGATCCAGGCCGCTGGTCGGTTCATCCAGGATCAACAGGTCCGGATTGTTGATCAGCGCCTGGGCGAGGCCGACGCGCTGTTGCATCCCTTTGGAATAGGATTTGATGAGCCGCTTGCGCGCCGATTCCAGCTCCACAAGCCGGAGCAACTGATCAATCCGTCTGTCCGCCTCCGCCCGGTTCAAGCCGAAGATGCGGGCGTAAAGCCGGAGCAATTCCTCGGCGGTCAGGAATTTGTAGTAATAGGTCATCTCGGGCAGATAGCCGATGCGCTGGCGCGCGATGGGCTGCCGCACGTCGATGCCGAACAATGACGCGCTGCCGGACGTGGGCGGCACGAAACCGAGCAGGACATTAATGGTGGTGGTTTTGCCTGCGCCGTTCGGCCCGAGGAAACCGAAGACTTCGCCGACTTTTACCTCCAAATCCAGGCGGTTCAAGGCGACTTTGGTGGAGCGCCGGAACTCGCGGCTGGTGAATTCCACCCGCAGTTGATCGGTTTTCAAGATGACGCTCATGCCTGGTTGGTATGACTTGGAAACGGCGGCATTTTTCCTACTTTAAACCGGTAGGGAAGTCAATCGCTGCGGCTGCCATTTCGCTCAAGGAATATTGCAAACAAAACGGCCGGAAACTTTCGCTTCCGGCCGTTGAAACCGTTTCAACTTAGACGCTGATTACGGCAGAATGTGCGGCGCCGAGGTCAGAGTGCTCAGGTCGCACGTGGGCGCATTACCCACCGTGGAGAGCGAGTAAGTGCCACCCGCCGGACACGGCGGAATGCTGCTGCTCGCGTTCAATTTGATGTAAGGCGTCAAGTCATCGGGATACGTGATGGCATCACCGGTCTTTTTATGTGCTTCCAAGGCAAACTGCTGGGCCGCAGCATCAATCTGGCGCAGATTGTTGATGCAGGCATTTTGCTGGGACGTGGCACGGGCTTTGACGAAGTTGGGAATGGCAATTGCCGCCAAGAGGCCGATAATGGCCACGACAATCATGATTTCCACCAGCGTAAAACCTGCCTTGCGGAGGTTCTTCATGTTTTTCATATACTGCTTAACTTTCCTTTTTGCGGCGTGAGCAGATCAGCAGGCGGGTTACAATGATTACGTTTTCGCTCACTTGATTGCCTGCTGCAACCGCAACATGTCAGATAATAAGCACCCTTGGTGCCAATCTTTGGGGGCGTATCACCGGCCGGAAAAAGTTCAAAATTAACATTTTCAAACAAAAAAGGCCCGAAGCGCGTGCTTCGGGCCTTCGAAACGATCCTAAGATCGATGAATTACGGCATGATATGGGGGTAATTGCCCAACGAGCTCAAGGTGCAGGTCGGGTTATTACCCACCGTGGCGCAACTGTAGTTGCCGCCAGCCGGGCACGGCGGAATGCTGCTGTTCGCATTCAGCTTGATGTAAGGCGTCAAATCTGTGGGATAGCTGATGGCATCACCAGTCTTTTTGCCCTTTTCCAGGGCGAATTCCTGGGCTGCGGCATCAATCTGACGCAGATTGTTGATGCAGGCATTCTGCTGGGAGGTAGCACGGGCTTTGACGAAGTTGGGAATAGCGATCGCCGCCAAGAGGCCGATGATGGCGACAACAATCATGATTTCCACCAGCGTAAAACCCGCCTTGCGGAGGTTCTTCGTATTCTTCATTTTTGTTTCCTTAGTTCTTTCGGCGTGAACATGACAACAGGCGGGTTACAATGATTACATTTGTTCACTAATTGCCTGCTGCAACCGTTTCTTATTTTAGCTTAGCAATCGCGGTGCCAATGGCAACGGGGAAAACCGGCGCGAAGACCGATCCATCCACCCGGTCGGTTGTCACTTTACCCAAACAAGGTTCACTTCAGGCCAATCATTTCCCATGATCCGATTGGTTTTCCATTGGCTTTTGGGGGAGTGTCCCAAGTTGTATTCGAGTGTAACATTATGAGACAGGTAGAAAAATCAGCAGCTTTAACCTGATTCTATCCATTTGTTGTTAGTTCTGCACTCCGAAGGGGACCGACCGTATAAGTGTTCGTCGGGAAAACACTTGAAAGGGTGCTGCGACTCCAAGTTTCGACTTCAGCCGGGATGCAACGCCAACGCCGCCTAAAGTGGTCACGGTGATTTTGCGGTCTGGATGACCGCGTCGAACGCCGGTTTGGGTCGGCCATCACGATCGAACAACAGCGGATGATTTACGCGCCCCCAGTTCAGCCAGGAATCGCCGTCCGTCACCCCCCAAAAAGTGACCAGGGAGACAACGTCGCGGTGTTTGACGAACACGCCAAAAAGATCGACGTAACGTTTGGCCAGAAGCTGCTCCACTGAATCCGACGATCGGTTGGTATTCTGATTCATGCCGGCCGACGGGGCGGCGGCGGGAGAATTGGATCCCCCTTGTCCATTAAGATTGATATCGGCGCTCCGGTTTTGTTGCGTCGCCCTGGCCGTGTCGACGTCCAACTCGGTGATCATCACCTTCAGGCCCAGGCCGGCGAGGTCGGTGATGGTGGCGTCCTCCTGTTCTGCCGTGGGCCAGTCGAGCTTCGCGTGATCCTGCAAGCCGATGGCGGTGACGGGCACGCCCTCCGCCTTGAGTTTCTTGATCAAGGCGATCGCGCCTTTGCGTTTGGGTTCGTCCTCGAGGGAATAATCATTGTAGCGCAACACAGCGTTCGGATCGGCCTCGTGCGCATATTGGAACGCCTTGGCAATGTAATCCTCGCCAATGATGCGCAGCCACGCCGACTTGCGCAGGGTGCCGTCCTCGGCCAATGCCTCATTCACCACATCCCAGCACTGGATCCGGCCCTGGTAGCGGCCGACGACGGCATGGATATGATCCCGCATTCGCTCAAGCAGTGCCTCGCGGGTCAGGTCCTTGCCGTTCGCATCCCGGAACACCCACCGTGGCGTCTGGCTGTGCCAGATCAGCGTGTGGCCGACGATGTACATATGGTTTGACTCGCCGAAGGCAACGTATTTGTCTGCGTTGGTGAAATTGTATTGATCGGGCTGGGGATGAACGGAATCCCATTTCAGGACGTTCTCCGGGCTGATGCTGTTGAACTGGGTCTTGATGATCGGGTCGCCGCGCCGGTCTTCACCGGAGATTTGTTTTTGGTTGATGGCGACCCCGACCAAAAAATCGTTCTTGAAGGCGTCTTTGAGAGTGGTTTGGGCGAAACCGGTGGCGGCCAGGAAAACTCCCGCCACTCCGATCGCCGCGGGCAACCGCCGGTGTTGAATCTGCATGAACATATTCAGGTCTTGGTAAAATGTTTCCGTCGTTCAAGGAGTTCGTTCTGGATTTGCAGATTGAGCGCCTTGGTGATTGGGTAAAGGGCGAGGCAAATGAGGCACAGGCCGAACGGGATGGCCGAGTAAATCGTCGCACTCAGGCGAATGCCGAGGAGCGCCTGCGGCGTCTGCACGGCATTCGCGACGTAGCCGTAAGCGCCGATGATCCAGCTGGCGAGCGCGCCGCCGAGGCCGAGGCCGGCCTTCAGCGCGAACAGGATGCCGGCAAACATGAACCCGGTCGCGCGGCGCGACGTTTTCCATTCCGAATAATCCGCCACGTCGGCGATCATCACCCAGAGCAACGGCACCGTGGGACCCCAGCCGATGGGCCAGACGACACTCCAGAAAAACATCTGGTTCATGTCTTTCGGCCCGACGAGGAAGACGGCCGCGGTGGCGAGGGTGGTGACGGCCAGGCCGGTGATGAAGACGGCCTTCTTGCCAAAACGGTCGGCCAGCGGTTTGGAGACCAGAATACCGAGAATCTGAATCACCGAGCCGAGCACGAAGAAGAAGCTCAGCCCCACCGACGCGGCGTTGGAATAGTCCGGTTTGACCAGCAACCCGAAAGCATCCAGCACGGCCTTGCCGCCGGTCGCCTGTCCGTTGCCGGCCGGTCCGAGGCCGACCTTGTCCAGGAACGCGGCCACTGCGGCCGGATCCATGTAGTAGTTGAACAGATAATTCAGCGAACTGCCGCGCAGCACGAGCGTCGTAAAGATCAGGAGCGTCATGATGAACAGCGCCAGCCACGGACCGCACGTGAAGACGTTCCGGATGTCGGCTTTGAGTGATGGTTTCTGCTCGGGACTCGGCATCACGCGTTCCTTCGTGTTGAAGAAGACGATGAAATTGCAGACGATCATGATGGAGCCGAAGATCGCCATGGTGATGGCCCAGCCTTTCGCGCTGTTGCCCATGCCGAATTTGTCCACGAGCGGAAGGGCGAGCGCTTGAATGATGAATTGCCCGAAGAGCGCGGCCACGAACCGGAAACGCGCGATATTCGTGCGTTCGTTCACATCAGCCGTCATGACTCCCATCAATGCCGAATACGGCGTATTGTTCGCGGAATAGGCAATCATCACCAGGACGTAAGTGACAATGGCGTAAATGAGCTTGCCGCTGGGCCCCCAGTTGGGCGTCACATAGACCAGCCAGAAGATCAGCCCGAAGGGAATCGCCGTCGCCAGGATCCACGGGCGGAACTTGCCCCAGCGGGTGTTCGTTCGGTCGGCCAGCGCGCCGATCGCCGGGTCGATCACCGCATCACCCCATCGCGCCAGCAGGAAAATCCATCCGACGATCGCGGGCGAGAGCCCCACCGTGTCCGTATAGAAGCGGTTTTGGTAAAGGATCATCGATTGGAAGAAGAAGTTGGTGGCGATGTCGCCGACGGCGTAGCCGGCTTTTTCCCGGAAGGAGAGTTGTTGGTGGAATTCAGCCATGGTTGGTGCGGGTTATTGGTTCACTGCGGCAACGTCAAAACCGTTTCCAGCGAGCCGGCCTCGGGCAAGGAATGGCCGGCCATGGTTTCAAATTGGCCTGGTTCTGAAACAGCGTTCATGTGAGCGTTGTGAAAAGTGGTAAATGCCCGCTGTGGCCGGCAGTGTCAATTGTGAAGTAATGGACAATCATCCACTGCCGCTCGCCACCGCGCGGTGCAGGCAAA
This sequence comes from Candidatus Acidiferrum sp., assembly GCA_035506715.1. Lineage (GTDB taxonomy): Bacteria > Verrucomicrobiota > Verrucomicrobiia > Limisphaerales > UBA11358 > UBA11358. The sequence continues at coordinate 7,745 of DATJOW010000020.1, forward strand.
AGAACATTAAAATGAGACCGCTGAAAAACCGACTTCGTGCGCGATATCGAGTCCGGCCTGTGCCTGGAAATGCGGGGTTTGCAGGGCGCTGGATCGAGGCACAGCCTCGACGCTACACGTTTTTCAGAGGTCTTGATTTATCATTTGCCTTGTCCTCGTCCCCCCTTTTTCCATAGAAAGGGTCGCGCACAAAAACCGCCGGACGGCGCCGGCAGACGGGAAAGACGCTATCCGGACCAAGCCGGCGCCAACCGGCGGTGAGTGATTACGCAAAAAAAAGAAATGAATGTGCCACACCAAACCCTGGCGAAAGACCCCGTTGCCTCCGCCGGCCAGCCCGCTTTGAAGGGTGCCTTTAAGGACGCTTTTCACATCGGAGCGGCTCTCAGCGTGGAGCAGATCACCGGCAAGGAACCCGACGCCATCGCGCAGGTGACGAAACATTGCAGCAGCATCACGCCGGAAAACATCCTGAAATGGGAGGAGGTTCATCCGGAACCGCACCGATACAATTTCGACGCGCCGGACCAGTACGTGGCTTTTGGTGAGGCGCACCAGATGCAGATCATCGGTCACACGCTGGTCTGGCATTGGCAGACGCCGGACTGGGTGTTTCAGGATGCTGCCGGCAAGCCCCTGAGCCGTGAGGCGCTGCTGCAACGGATGAAGGACCACATTTTCACGGTGATGGGCCGTTACCGGGGACGAATACACGCCTGGGACGTCGTCAACGAAGCCATCATGGCCGATGGCTCGTGGCGGAAATCGAAATGGCTGGAGATCATTGGCGAGGACTACGTGCTCAAGGCGTTTGAATTTGCCCGCCAGGCTGATCCTCAAGCCGAACTCTATTACAACGAGTACGATTATGAATATCGCCCCAAGTGTGAGGGAGTCATCCGGCTCGTAAAAAATCTGCAGGCCAAAGGCGCCCGGGTGGACGGGGTCGGCATTCAGGGCCACTGGTTTCTGGACTTTCCGCGCATCGACGAGCTGGAAGCCTACATCCTGAAGCTCGCCGAGGTGAAGGTAAAGCTGATGATCACCGAGTTGGACATTGGCGTATTGCCGTTCTGTCATCTGGACACGCCCAAAAAGGATCTCTCGGCGTTCGATGCCGAAACGCAGAAGAAATTGAACCCCTATCCCAGCGGCCTGCCGGAAGCGGTTTCGAAAGCGCAGGCGAGACGGTATGCCGATTTATTTTCACTTTTTCTGAAGCACCGGGACAAGTTCAGCCGCGTCACGTTCTGGGGTGTGCATGACGCGCAAACCTGGCGCAGCTACCTGCCGATTGGGGGCCGGGCCGAATATCCCCTGCTGTTTGACCGCCAGTGCCGGCCCAAGCCCGCCTTGAACGCCATCCTGAAAGCGGCACAAGGCAGAAACTGAAGCCCACCGACCCGCCATTACGAGGAATGCTTTTCCTTGATTCGCTTCAAGACCTCCGGCAGCGTGCCCTTGAAAGGACCGGGCGTTTCCATTTTGATGGAAACCAGCGCGGCGGCGAACTTCAGAGACTCATTCACCTCGTGATCCAAACGCCAGGATAAATAGGCGGAGAAGGTCGTGTCGCCGCGGCCGGTTCGGCCTGAGCTGTTGGTGTTGGAGAATTTTTCGTAGTAGGTCTTTCCCTTCACGCGGGCCAACACGCCCTCGGCGTGTGTGATCATCGTCTCGGGGCAACCCCAGGATTCGACCCGGATGGCGGCCTTTTCCAGGTCATCGGTGCCGGTCAGAATCCTGGCTTCCACGATGTCCAGCTTGAGCTTGTCCATCATGGCGGCGATTTCTTTCTTGTTCGCGACGTCGCTGTATTCGATGTCCTTGGTCACCGGTGTCACGTGGCGGACAAAACTTTGCATGTCAGCGGAAAGGCTGTAACCCCGGGCTTTCAAACCCTGCATGAGCGGCAGGTCGAATTCGGTGTCCGAAATCCCGGCCAGATGGACGCACGTCGAGTCCAGTTTCGGAACGTCGTTGATGGAAATGAACCCGGCGGATTTGACGAGGGTCAACTTGCGTTCGTCAACGTTGGCGGAATAGTGGAAGACGCGCGAATAGGTCGTCTCCTCGCTCGGGATGAGGTAGGTGTCCACGCCGGCCTCCTTCATCGGCTGGAGGATGTCTTCATCCTTTTTGGCCATCTTCACGACGGCGGCGACCTTTTTACCGACGCGGGGGGCGACCATAGCGCCGCATAAAACAGCGCTTCCCGGAGCAACGTGAGGTTTGCCTCCGAAGGGAATAATTTCGTCGTAGCACATGTGCCCCACAAATGTGATGTCGTACTTCTTCGTCATAACGATTGGTTTTCTGGTTGATCGTTTTCTAAAACCTCTTGTTCCTGTCGATCCCCTTATTCCGGACCGGCCAGCAAAGCGGGGAAGAACGGGATCAAGTCTTTCGACTCAACGGTCCGGGACTTGGTCCTGGCTTGCAGTTCCTTGACATGGTTCAAAACCAGGTGCGTCCAGACGGCTCCCGGCCGGGGATAAGCGGCGACGATGTAATGCGGTCCGGGCTTGGATTCACCCGCTTCCTGTTCCAGTTCGGCCCGGAGGTTGTCCGGCGTGACCATCGAGTTGCCGTAGTCGAAGACGACCCGGTCCATGTGCTGGTAAACCTCTTTGCTTTCCTGGACCATGCCGTAGTAATCCAGCAACTGCGCGAAGACGTAATTGGAAGTCGTATAGACGTCCTTCCCCTGGTCTGATTCCACCGGCTCGCCATTCTCGGTTTTGCACATGGCCCAGCCCATGAAGGAGCGGTTGGCTTCGTAGATCGTCTTGAGGATCTTCCTGGCGCGGTCTTCAGGGATGAACGGCTCTTCGCCAATGGAGATCAGATACCACAAGGCGTCGAGCTGGTTGGTCCAGACGTCGGTGTTTTTGTTCCCGGTTTCGGGATCGAAACAGGTGATGTAATACTCCAGTTTCTGGCCTTTCCTGTTCTTCCCTTCCCGCCACAGTTTTTCGAGACTGTTCCAACCCTTGTCGAATATCTTCCGGATGTGCGCCTCGCCCTCTTTGTCCTTGAGCAGTTGGGCCATCTTGATCATGGCCTGGCAGCCGCCCAAGAATTGCGTGGCATCATAGGCATCGGCACCGAACAGTACCAGGTTGTCGAACGTGTTTTTCACATCGTCAGGATACCCCTCGGGAAGGCCGTCACCGTCGAAGTCGAGTTTCAGCAGGGCCTCCAGACCGAATTTGAGCGTCTGCCAATTCTTTTTCAGGAATTCGATATCACCGGTAAACTTCACATTGCGCAATATCCGCATCATCAATTTGGGGAACAGGTCCACCCAGTAATTGTTGTTATACCAGGCGTAATCGCTCACGTTGCGCAGCGGATGGCCCTTGGGCATCGCGCCCAGGTCGTGCGCGACGCTGCCCTTGGTCTTGAACGCATCGCGGATCTGCGTCAACGACACGTCCTGGTATTCCTCGGGGTGTTCCTGGAAATGTTTCCGGGCTTCCGTGAACGAAGCGTGGTGATGGTAAAAGCGCGGCGTCGCATCCTCGGCCAGAATCGAGTCGATGAACCCCTGGCACAGGTCTTTTTCCACGCGCGGGAAGAGCATCAACAGCACCATCGAATACCAATCCACGTCCGACGGATCAATGTACGCGTAGTCGAAACATTCCAGGAAGCGGGCGCGCTCGCCCTTTTCGTCTTCGACCCACACGATGGCGTTGGACAGCGGGAAATGGAGCTCGTTCAGGATTAGGCGGGTCAGACGCAGGGCGCCGGCCCGATCGCCTTTATAGGACGCGCTGGATTGAATGGAATCGAAGATCCGCTTCTGAATCGTGACGGTGCGGTTCCACCATCGCGGATAGTTTTCCAGGGCGGTCTTGGCCAGGTCCACCGCCCGCGACTCCTCGTTCTGGAAACTTCTGACGTACTTGCGCGGAAATTTCGCACCGTCAATGTAAACCTGCTCGGGAAAATCCAGCGCGATGGCAATGGCGACCTTCTGCCTTGCTTTCGGTTCGATGGTGAAGGTGAGGCCGATGGCGGAGCCATAGTCGCTGCGGAGGACGGGCGGCCGTTTTTCATAAAAACTGCCGTCGTCGTTGAGCAGCAAATCCTGCTTGAGCCGGTTCAGGCAGAAATAGGGCTGCGTATCGATGGACACGCCGGCCGTTTCGGCCACGGCCAGCACCATGCGGTTGGGAGTCTCGGTGCTGCCCATGACGATGCCGCGAACGCCGTCGGACTCGAAGGCCTCGTGCACCTGGCCGTGGACGGCGGCGGTTGCGACATACACGCTGTCCTGGTCCGTCGGTTTGAGTTCCTTTTCCTGGAGATTAACCAGCGACGGCCGGGGAACGACCAGCGTGATCTTCTGGGCCTCTTTCGATGTGTTTTCGATCTCGTACTCTTCCACGCCGAGAGGCATCAGCGTCTGCTCGTTGCCCGAAAGCAGCGGCGAGATGAGCCGGCGCAGGATATTGACCTTTCCGATTTTGAAGGCCATCTCCAGCGACGGCGTGGCAATGGTAAGCGATACATTCTTTTCATCGATGGAAGGATGGTAGTAATTGCCAACGGCCGGGATGTCATCGGGCAGTTCGGAAATCCCGGGCTTCGCCTGCGTCAGCATGGTGAATTTATCGCCGATGCGCGCGAACGGTGCGGAGCCGAATTGGACCGCCTTTTGGTTCAGCATGATGAGCCGGCCGGCGTCATTCAGGCGGTTATAGAGACCGTAGGGAGAAATGCCGATCGAACAGGTGGGCGCGCCCTGCAAGGCCACCGTCTGCGGAAACTGCAGGGTTTTGGACATGCCCTGGAAATGCACCGCCATTTTGTTCTGTTCGTAAATGGTGGCGATTTGGGGGCCGGCGATGGTGTAAATATCGCGCACGTCGAAGGGTGTGGATTTTGGCATATGACTCTCGCTCGTTGGTCGTTCGTGTTATGCCTGCCAGGCAGGACTTGCTCCGCTCTCTCCTCAAATGGGACCACCGGGTGCCAGCTCGGAATCTCAGGTTCGTCGCGGGCCCCGGGTCGATGCTCGTTATCAGGGAAGGCGCCTGACCTCAACACTTGCCTCCCCACGGGTTGCCCGTTTTGGCCGGCTTCTTGACGGGCTTTTTCGGGGCAGCCACGGGTTCCGGCTCGGCCAGGTTCTGTTCCGCGCTCAGGTCAATCGGCATCTTCGTCGTCGGACAAGCCTTGATGGCTCCGAACAAAAGATCGGCGGCGGACCGGATCGAATCTGGAGAGCCGGAGAAATTGCACACCACGGCGTCGGCCCACTTCGTCGTGCCTTTGAGATACGGGAAGTTGGTCACGACCACCACGGTATGGCCGGCGTCCTTCAACGCCTTCACGAGGTGCTGGTTGTTGCCCCGCTTCTCGATCCGCGCGTAATAGTTCGTCATGACGACCAGGTCCGCGTCCTTGGCCAGCTTTAGGGCCTCGGCCACCTCCTCGTCGCTGGAGTGGAAGGCGGTGTCGTCCAGGATCAGATTCATGGAATGCTTGGCCATCTGCTCGCAGAACATGTGCGGATGGCTGTACAGGTCCTTGCCCAGGAAGGAATACGGAATGGCCTGTTCGATCACCAAAATCTTTTTGTCCTTCTTCAGCGGAAGCAGCTTCTTGTCATCCCGCACGACCAGCAGGGCCTTGCGCGCCACTTCCCACGAGAAGTCTATGTTTTCCTTGCTCCGGACAATGGCCGTCGTCTGCTTCGGATCCATTTTGCCGGCTTTTTCAAACAGGCCCTGGTCGTACTTCATGCACAGCAGCCGGCGGACCGCGTCGTTGAGCCGCTCTTCGGACAGCTCGCCACGCTCGACGGCGCTCTTGATGCCAAACAGGCATTGGGCGCGAGATTCGTCGTCCGCCTTGAGCAGGATGGTGTCCACCCCGGCTTTGATCGCCAGCGCGCAGGCCTGCGGCAACGGCCACTTCTTCAAAATGGCGGCCATGCCGATGGCGTCCGAGACGATGACGCCGTCGAATCGCATTTCCTTTCGCAGCAGGTCGGTAAGGATCTTCTTGGACAGGGTGGCGGGATATTCCTTGTCATAGGCCGGGAAGATGGTGTGGGCGGTCATCAGGGCTTTGGCGCCGGCGTCAACCCCCGCCTGGAACGTGACCAGTTCGACCTCTTTCATCCGTTTCAGATCGCCCCGGCAAACGTCCAGCACGTCGTGCGCGTCGGTTGCGGAATCGCCCCGGCCCGCGAAGTGTTTGATGGTGGCAACGATGTTCGCGTCCTGGTAGCCACGCACGGTCGCTTCGACGAACTTCGCGCACTTCTTCGGGTCATCGCCGAAGGAGCGCACGCCGATTTCGGGATTCAATGGATTGATATTGACGTCGCAGACCGGGTGATAGAACTGGGTCACGCCGATGGCGGCCATCTGCTGGCCCATCACGTTGGCGACTTTGTAGGCGATGTCGAGGTCCCCGATTGCGGTCATCCCCATGGGCGGCGGGAATTGCAGCACCCGGCCGGCCGTGTAGTCATTCTTGAAGTCGCCTTCCATGTCGATCGTCACGTGCAGGGGGATGCCGGCCGGCCGGTTCATGGCAATTTCCTGCAGCTGGTTCAAGGCGGCCGTCAGTTCTTCCGGAGCTACGCTGACGCCGAAGCTGCGATCGTCGAACCACGTATGCGCAATGTCGAAATAGTCCTTTGGCTTTTTGAAATTGGGATCCACCTGGGAACGACCCCAATAGAGATTCTTGCAGGTTTCCAGGGCATACGGCTCCAGGCACAGGCCGCCCGCGTGCAGTTTGGTGATCTGTTCAAAGCCCGAAGGTGTCAGGTAAGCCCCGCGCCAGGTGAACGTGAGCACCTGCCCGCATTTTTCCAGCAGGCTCATCTTGGCCAGTTTCGCGGCCACAAAATCGTCTCGTTTTTTTGACATGCGTATCTCCTGTGAATTTTAACTGTGATGATGGTTGTCTTATGCTTTCGGCCGGCCGTGCCATTCGCGGCCGCCAGGCCCGGCTCGGAGTTCGGGTAACGAGAAGAACATTCACCGCCCGTCCTCGAAAGGCTCCGGCTCGGTTATAAATTACTTTGATTCTGGGTTTGGGCTCTTTAAGTGTCAATAGACGATGTTCCGATTCGCATGGAGAATCCTCCGGCTCGTGTCAAATTTGTCGCTGGCGAAAACGGATTTGATTGTGCGAACGAGCTTTCGACCGCTGAATTCGCAACGGTCTGATTTGGTTTGCCGGTTGCATTCCAACCGCCCCTGTGCTGTTGGAGGCGTATGCCGCCGATGATCGTGCCGGCGTCATTCGGCGTTGTCCGACCGCCGGCCGCGTCGCCGGACATGATTTTGGCCTTGTCCTTGCTGCCGCCATTCCCTAAAAAAGGCGCGCATAAAAACAGGGAAACAAATTAATAAGCAATCATTTTAGCGCGTCGCGACGTGTATGAGCCAAAAACTTCAACCCTTTCCCGGCAACATCAGTTTTAACGCCCAGCATTCGCCGATGGGCGCGTTCATGAGTTTCACCTGCGGCAACTTCGGGACGCGCGGCGGTGTCGGGTTGCAGATCGGCCAGCCGGGAAACCAGGATGTTTACATCGGCGTCAAAGACGGCGACCGCCGGAGCGACGCGCCGCCGCGATGCCTGCCGTTTTACCAGGGCAAGTCGGGCGAGGGCGCCAGCGCGTTTCTCGTCGAACAGGCCGGGCCCGAGCAGCAAAATGTTCCGGACAAGGTGCAAGCATACCGCGCCGAACAGATTCGGCGCTTTTATGGCTGGGCGACCGACCGGTGGCAGACGGACGAGCTGGAGTTCTGCCTCCACACGCCGTTCGGCGGCATTCCCGATCCGCAAATCGCCACGCCGGAGCACCTGCGCGATGCGCTGCTGCCGGCCATCACGGGCCGGCTGACGCTGGACAACCGAAAAGGCCAGGGCACGAAAACGGCGTTTTTTGCGCTGCATTTCCATGAGCCCGGCGCGCGGCCGCTGGACCTCGGCTCCAGCGCGCGCTTCCGGCTCGCGTTCGCGCACCGGCGGGATTTTGGCGTCGCTGCGGAATTGCGCGAAGCCGGCACCGGGGCCATTGCCGGGGGCAAGCCGTTTCTCTTTCAGCAGTGGACCGTGGATGGCGGCCTGCGCGACGTCAATCCGGTTCACATGCTGGCCAGCGCCGTCGGCATCGGGTTTGAAGTGCCGGCGGGCAAATCGTACGAGCTGGTCATCGCCATCGGCTGCTACCTGGATCGCGTCGTCACGACGGGCCTGGAAGGAAAGTATCTTTACGGGCATTATTTCGGCAGCCTGGGTGAAGTCCTGGCGGAGGCGCTGGACCGGGCGGACGAGCTGCGCGCCGCCGCCGAGGCGCGCGACGAGGAATTGCTGGCCTCCGGACTTACCGCGGACCAGCAGTTCATCATCGCTCATGCCACCCGCAGTTACTACGGCAGCACGCAGTTGCTCGAAGTCGGCGGGGAGCCGTTCTTCATCGTCAACGAAGGCGAGTATTGCATGATGAACACGCTGGACCTGAGTGTGGATCACATGTTCTGGGAACTGAAGCAGAACCCGTGGGCGGTGCGGAACCTGCTGGACAATTTCGTCCGCCATTACAGCTACATTGATGAAGTGAAGCGAGATCGAAGCGGTAATTCGCGCCACGCGCCCGGCGGAATCAGCTTCACCCACGACATGGGCGTCCACAACAACTTCTCGCCTCCCGGCACCAGCAGTTATGAGCTGGAAAACCTCACCGGCTGTTTCAGCTACATGACGGCCGAGCAACTCTGCAACTGGAGTCTCCTGGCCGCCACCTATGTGCTGAAGACCGGCGACCTGCCTTGGGCGCGGCTGAACCAGCACGTGCTGGCCGCCTGTGTGAGCAGCCTCGTGAACCGCGGCGGCGAGACCGGCTACGTTCACTACGATTCATCCCGCTGTGACAAGGGCGCCGAAATCACCACCTACGATTCCTTGGACAATTCCCTGGCCCAGACCCGCAACAACGTATACATGGCCGTTAAGTGCTGGGCCAGCTATCTCGGCCTGGCGCTGGTGCTCGAACAACTCCAGGTCCCCAGCGCCAAAACCGCGCGGGACGAAATGGGCCGGATTGAGCAGGATCTGCAGCGGCGCGTGAATGCCGAGGGCGTCTTCCCCGCCGTCTTTGAAGCGGACAATCCCGGCTACGTCTCGCGCATTCTGCCCGCCTGCGAAGGCCTGATTTATCCGCTGGTTTGGGGGGTGCGCGAGCGTTCGCCCTTGCAGGACGTGCTCAAGCAACACACCCGGGTGCTGCTGCTGGACCCGCAACGGCGCAACCTGTTTGCCGACGGCGGCCTCAAGCTCTCCTCCACTTCAAACAATTCCTGGATGAGCAAAATCTGCCTCGTCATGCACGTGGCGCGGCGCGTGTTCGGGCTGGACCAGGATGAGAAGGTGAAACAACTCTTCGCCGCGGCCGATGCGGCCCATGTGAAGTGGCAGACCGACGGCAGCGGCTACTGGGCATGCTCCGACCAGCTCGTCAGCGGCAAAGCGCACGGCAGCCGGTTTTACCCAAGAATCATCACCTCCGCGCTTTGGCTCGAGCCGTAGGTGTTCAGAGCAATCTCTCCCAGGCCGTCCAAAACCGAAGGCGCAGCGCCTGCCCGCATTGGTCAGGCCGCCAAACGGTCACAAAATTTCAAGGACTTTGCCGGAACCAATCACTTTGCCATCTCCAACCGTCCCCATGTCTCTGATCGAGAACATGGCGCCCACCCCCATAAACGGCAGAACATACTCTGGCCGCAAAAACTGAATCGGCACTTGTGCGGTCGAGCCGGGTGACAAGCCGCCGCTACCACGCAAATCCATGCGCATCCCGAAATACTCGCCACCACCGCCAATTGAACACTCAAAAAAATCAGGCGCCGTTGGTTGCTCGCGGCCACCTTCGGTGGTCTTTAGCAGCCGAACCTCTGCGAGAACATGTGGCTTAAATGTCACGGTGCGCTTGGCGGCCTATGGCCCCAGGCATCCCAATGCCGTGTATCGGGGTGCCCGCAGCAATTTGCTAGGTGGCATACTCATAAACTCACCAACTTGAACTCGCCTGCCCGCTCGCGATGTATCTGAGTTGCCTGCGGCGATTCGTCAGGCCACATCCGCAAAAAGCCTAAAATGCTCATAGAAGTATCCTGTCTCCACCGCGAGCGTGTATTGCTTGTAGCGTGGCGTGTCGCGAATGTCGGGGGGAACGAGACTTTCATGTAACTCATCATAGCGAACCGGCAGAAAACTCACAATCATTGGCTGTGGGTTGGTGGTCTCGGTCAGAATACAAACTCGCTCACCCGCGGTCAGTCTGCCAGAGCCGCTCAAGGTGATGGGCGCGCTAAACAGATACTGAATCTGCGCGTCGCAGCCATCAGTGACCTCCCAAATCTGGCCTTTACGAGGAAAAGGTGCTGGGTTGCTCATGACGCAGATTGTATGGGTTCAGTCCCGCATATTCGCCATTGTCCTTTCTCATCACCGGTGCAACGAATTGTACCAAATCATCCGCTTACCGCCCTGGTTGTCAATCTACGAATTCATCCATATGCGGGACTGACTTTACTTGACCTTTATTTCTCCGCGTTCTTGGCGTCTTCGCGTTAATTAGCGAAATTCGCGTCAAACCATCCGTGTTCATCCGTGGTTACCGTTCTGTTGAGAGTTGAGGGAGTCGAGCCACAGGCTCGACGCTACACAAGACTGGCTCGACGGAGTCTCGCCCCACCGGAGCGCCTCGTGACCTCGGCGGCTACGGCCCGGCGCGATAGCTTTCGGGCGGGCCGAGGTAGCTGGGCCGCACGCCGCCAAGGTCCACCACAATTTTCTGCAGCACCACGCCCGGGTCCACCATCCAGAGTTTCAGGGTGTGATCGCCGGGCTTCAGTGGCGGATGCGTGCTGTGACCAAAGCGCGCGTTGTCCTTGACGGATTGTTCCCAATCGGCGTTGCCGTTCTGCGCGGTGTAATTTTCGGGCACGAGCGTGACGGTTTGCGGCGGTTCGTCGTCGAATGACACAGCGTAGCGCAGGCCGCGACCGGCAACGAAGTTCAGGGTGGGCGCGGTGATGGCGGTGACGGCCGGCGGGTTCGTGCTGAAGAGGTACAGGCGGTATTCGAGCGTGGGCGAATCGCTGCCGGGCGTGACGGACGGCAAATCCACGGGCGCCTCGGCCCGCATGCCGGACAGGGTGCGGCCGTAATCGTCAATCTTCATCCAGCGCCGGGCGCCAACATCAACCTTCGCGGTGTAATGCTCGGGTTCGATGGAGACGCAGCCTTCGCCTTCCACAAAACCGTCGAGTGTGGCGCGGGTGGGTGTCTTGGGATTGAAGGTGTTCACGATGACGGTGACGTTAGTGCCGGCGCCGGTGATGGTGACCGTTCCGCTGGCTTTGCCTTTGGGGACTTTGTCCCAGTTGATACCGACCCACAGGCGTTTGTCCTTTTCGACCGTGCCTTTAGTTTCGCCGAGGGCGATCCAGGATTTGTTGGCCTTGGCTTTGAAGTCGAACGGCGTTTTGCCTTTGTTGAACACGTCAATGAAACGGATCTGCCGATTGAAGACGTCGAAGGTGGGAAGAACGGCTAAGTTGGTGGCACCGGGCCAGGCGGCTTCGGAACCTTCGACGGCCACGCCCATCGCGGCGGCGGGGGGTACGTCGAGCTGGGTGAGCTTGATGGCGTCGAGATTGTTGTGGGCCGGGTCGCGCCAACTGGTGTAGCCGATAACCGGCTGATCCATGAAATGGTTCCATTTGCCGCCGGCGAAGGTCTGGTTGAAGTAATTCATCAGATTCGTGTCGGCCTGGAACAGGGCGCGGGTTTCATCGGCCCAATCGTTGGCGCTGGCGCGGCCCTGGCGGGCATAAAGCGCGTTCTTGCCGGCGGCGAGATACAGTTCGTTCAACAGCGCGCAGACCTTGGTGGGGAACAGGACGAGCTCGTAAAAGGCGTCGCGTTTGTGGGCCGGCAACTGGCGGTAAATCTCCTCAGCGCGGGCGGCGATGGTCCTGAAATCGTTCACGACGTTTTCGGCTTCCTGGTAATTGACAAGGCTGTAGGTGTCGGGCGCGAGCAGCTCGGGTTTGCGGCGGCCATTGTACTTGGTGTATTTGGCGACGATGTCGGCGATGTCGTCGGCGTGCGCGGGACCGAATTCGCGCGCGGCCCAGAGGCGGGTGAATTCGTCGAAGTTGGTATTGCCCCAGCGGTCGGTGTTCCAGCCCAGGTGCATGAAGTATTCGATCGGGAACTCGTAACCCTTGAAGTGGCCCACGTTGACGATCCAGATGCGGTCGGCGCCGTATTGCTTGGCGAGCGAGAGCTGCTCCCAGACCTTGGGGATGGGGCTGGTGTTGAGCCATTGGTAACTGCGCGGGCCGCCGTGGTAATCGAAGTGGTAATAGACGCCCGCGCCGCCGGGGCGCTGGCGTTCGTCGGCGGTGGGCAGACGGCGGACGTTGCCCCAGTTGTCCTCGGCCCAGAGGAGCGTGACGTCGTCAGGCACGCGCAGGCCGTCGCTGTAAAAGCCCTGGACTTCCTTGTAGAGGCACCACAGCTGCGGGACGCCGGCGAGGTTGGTGAATTCGTCGGTGAGAATCTGGCGCTGGACGTTGACGATTTGCTCGGTCAACTCCTTGCCGATGGGCAGGCCGCTGTCGTTTTCGGCGCGCAAGCCGAGCGTGATGATGTTCTCGTAGTCGCGGTTGCGATGGATGCCGTCGCGCCAGAACTGCTGGAGGACGGGCTGCTGATTGGTATTGTTGTAATTCCAGTTGCCGTATTGGTGGCCCAGGCCGCGATCCCATTCCTTTTGCGCGCGGAGCATCGGTTCCTGGTGCGACGTCCCCATGACGACGCCGTATTCGTCAGCGAGGCGGGGATTTTCCGGATCGTCCTCGTTGAAGGCGTTGTTCCACATGGCCGGCCAGAGATAGTTGCCCTTGAGCCGCAGGATGAGTTCGAACAGGTTCGTGTAAAACCCGCGGCCGTAGTTCGCGACGCCCGGCGGGATGGGCGGGTTGGTGCTGACAGGAATGGTGCCGAATTTGTTGGTGATCCAGTTGCTCAAGTCGGGCGCCTCGTCGTTCAGGAAGATGCCGCGGTATTTGACGGCCGGTGGGCCTTGGACGGACTTGCCCGGTTTCGCGAACAACGCGTCACGGTGTTCGGGCGTGACATCCGCCCACCAATACCACGGCGACACGCCGATTTGCTCTGACAGATCGTAAATGCCGTAGATGGTCCCGCGCTTGTCGCTGCCGGCGATGACCAAAACGCCGGCCACGCCAGGCCACGGATTCGGCACGACCTGAATCAGGAACGATTCCCACTTGTTCGTGATCGGCGCAACGTCAATTTTCCCTTCGCGAATGAGTCGGTCAATGAGTTCGTTCTGGCCGATCGTGCCGATGATGATGAAGCGGATGTCGGCGCGGTCCGGGTCGTAAACCAATTCTGGGGTCACGCTGGTGACGCGGGCGATGTCCTGCCGCAGGTCGCCGGCGGCGCGCACAACGCCGGCGAAATCGTTGCTGTCCACCAGGAGAGTCGCGGCGGCGTGATTTTGGACGATGGCAAACGCGCCGGGACCGGCAACCAATTCCACGTATTGAGCCTGGCCGAGGGCGAACCCATGCCTGACAAAAGCCAGCAAGCCGAGGCCAACCAGGGAGGCCAGTTTCACCGACGATTTCATGAAATTTTTTTCATCGCTTCGCACGACTTTCCATCACGCGTTTGGTGCGATGGGGCAATATTAGCTCACCGGGGAATGGACGATTCTATGTTTCTGACGGGTTTTGTCACTTCATTCTTGAAATCAATTCCACGCGGCATTACAGAACAATAAGCGGCTGAAAGTCGTCACCGCCGGTAGTTGCCAGTAAATGACGCTCAAGGTCGATTTCAAATCATCTTGCATGGTTAAGCTATGAAGACATTGCGCCGGTTTTTTTCGTTGTCGATCGCGCCTTTTTGGTTTGCGGTAATTGCCGCGTCGCTCGTGCCGGTGGCTGGGCCGGCGCAAACCCGGGACCTGGTCAACGGCAACCTGATTCAGTTCAATGACAACGGCGCCTGGACCTGGTATTCGGACGAGCGGGCCATTGTTGATCCGACGGGTGGCAAGCTGGTCGTTGGTTCGGATGCCAGCGGCAGCGGTCTGGGCGGCTCGCCTCGCAACGGAGGTGTGGAAGCCGCCCTGTTCGATCTTCAGAGCGGCACCTCCCAGAGATTCACTCTGTTCCTAGGTGCGCCGCTGGGGTGCGATGATCACAATGCGCCGGCGTTCATGCTGCGACCGGACGGCGAATACCTGTCGCAGTGGACCGGCCATAACAACAATTATTTGAGCTATTTCAGAATTTTCAACGGCAGCGCCTGGGGGCCAACCAACACTTTTGACTGGCAACCCCTCGGCGCCACGAGCAGCGAAATGGCCAGCTATTCGAACCCGCACTATCTGCCGGCCGAAAACCGGACCTACACCTTCGTTCGATCCCTGGACATCAAGAGCATGAACATCCTGCTTTCGACCAACTACGGCGACACGTGGACCTACTATGGAAAGTTGAACCGCAGTTATCCGGGCTCCGGGTACAACCCCGGCTACTACAAGTTCTGCGATAACGGCGTGGATCGAATTGACTTTATCTGCACCGAATCGCATCCGCGGGACACGCTCACCAGCATGTATCACGGGTACATCAGCAACGGCATGAGTTTCAAAACCGACGGCACCCTGGTGGACGGCAACCTGAACGACACCAACGCGCCGCTCTCCTCCAACTTCATGCTGGTGTTTTCCAATGGCACGGTGATGCCGCCGGGACAAACCAACTATCGCTGCTGGAACTCCGACGTGCAATGGTACGCCGACCAGACCATCGAGGCCATCATCCACGCGCGCATCAATCAGTCCAACCACCCCCCCGGTTACCCCGACACGGAGGACCCCAATCATGCGTTCTTTTTCTGCCGTTGGGACGGCACGAAATGGACTTCGACGTATCTCTGCCAGGCCGGTTACAAGTTGTATTCCGCCGAGGCGGACTACGTGGGCCTGGGCGCGCTCAGCCCGAACGACCCGAACACCATTTACCTTTCCACGAAGTACGATCCGCGCGCGGTCACGCCGGGGGTGACCGACACCAATCCGCCGTATTCGACGAATCGTGAAATCTGGCAGGGCTTTACCACCAATCACGGGGCAAGCTTTGCCTGGCGGCCGATCACGCAGAATTCCGTTCGCGACAACCTGCGCCCGATTGTTCCGAAGTGGGATGCCAATAACACCGCGTTGATCTGGTTCCGCGGAACTTACAATGCTGCGAATGCGGCGCAGAACTACGATGCGGCCCCGGTGGGCATTGTCGAGCATCGCACGGAAGTGGTCGGGCCGAGGCACTACGTGGATGCGACGGCCGGGGCCGGCGGCAACACCCTGTTGACGAACGGCTCGACGCTGGTCCTGAGTTCCGGGGCGAACCAATGGCATTCGCAAGCGGGGGTCGGGAATAATTCAACCATCCTCAGTTCGGCCGATGCCATCGGCGAAACGCCGCCCATGATTATGACCACGGTGACGGTGCCCGGGCCCGGCACTTACGACTTGTGGGTGAACTTCTGGGGAACCGGCACGACCAACGCCGATTGGCGCATCCTGGCGGGGATTAATCCGGCCGCGCTGCAGACCTACCGGGCGGAGAAATGTGAACAGGTCCAGGCCGCCACCCAGGACACCAGCCTGGTCCTGACCAACACCAGCACGCCCACCAATTATCTCTACCAGGCTTATGTCGGTCGTGCCGTTGCCTCCGTCAGCAACACCCTCACCGTTCTCGTCGGAGGCAATGCGATCAATACCGGCGGCAATGGAACGACCCTCGGCGGCAGCACAAACCGGACCTGGTATGACGGCATCAGCTACGCGAAAGTGAGTCCCTTCCAGATTACCTCCGTCAGTAATGCGCCGACGGCGGTGACGATTGCATGGAATTCGCCGCTGACGCAGGATTCACTCACCATCCCCAGTTACACGGTGTGGAGAAAGAACGCCCTGAACGATCCCCATTGGACCATCTTGGTGTCGAACTTGCCGGCCGCCGGCTTCACCACCAGTTATACCGACAATCCCGGCGGCAACACCGCATTTTATCGGGTGTCCTGGCCGTGAAAGGGCGGGGCGGCTCGGGGGCAACCGGCGTAGTGATTTCTACTGCGGAGTCCAGATGCGGAACTCGGCGCTGCCATAAAGCAGCGCCATCATGTAGAGCAGGCCCTCGTAATACCGCTCCAGGCCGTCCGGGACGGGAGTGTTCCAAAGCGCCTCGACGAATTCTTTCGAGCGCGGGTTCGTTGCGGCAAGGCTGGCCACGGCATTCACGGCCACGAGGCCCTGGGCGTGTCGATCTTCCAACTGCAGGCCATCGAGCGTGAACCGGCAGCCATAGTTGGTCATCCCTTTGGATTCAAAGAACGCCTGCAACCGGTCGCTCAAATCCCGCTCCCGGGTATCCTTGCCCCACCAGGACCAGTCCACCGACCAGTTGCCGGCGGTACGAAAGGCGTCGTACTGGAAATTGGCTGCTCCCCGGTTCCAGCCATTGGTCACCACCGAGCCGTCAAAATTGGCGTAGTCCGGCGCCAGGCCGGTCATTGGATGGGTCACCCGTACGAAGAAATCGCGGCTTGCCGCGGCGGCCCCGGCCCAGAAGTCGCGGTCCTCGAGCGGCCCCCAGCGCGACCAGAGCTCGTAAAACGCGGGGAGATGGTACGACGGGTCGGTGAAGGGCGGGCGCTCGGTGCTCGGCGAGAACAAGATCATTTTGTGTTCCTCATTGACCAGCGGCCCGGCGGTCACTTCCAGCACCCGGTTCGTTTTGCCCCACGTCAGGGACAACGTTCCCTTGATCAGCGCGCGGTGCCGCAGGTTGGTCAGCAGCCGGTCGGCTTCGGCCTGGTAGTTGTAAATGCCGGTGCCGTTGCCCCAGCGATGGGCGGCGAAGTAAAGCGCCATGACATAATATTCCTCTCCGTCCGGGGCCACGAATTGGCTCATGACCGTGCCGTTGGTTCGAGCCTGCCACGAAAAAAAACCGTAGCTGGGGTGCGTCGGCGAATCGTGGTAGAGATAGGTCATCGACCAGTTCCAAAGGGCGTCGAACTCGGCTTTCCGGTTCAGTTGCACCGCGATCATCATGCCATACGACAATCCTTCAGTGCGCACATCGCGGTGCTTGATATCGGTGACAAAGGCGAGGGGGCCGTTCGCGTTGGTGCCCGCTTCGTAATAAACCGTCTGGGTGTCAGAATCGCCGTGGAACAACTGTTGGAACGCGCGGCTGATTTTGTTGGAGATGGCCGCCGGCGAATAACCGGCTTCGGCAAACAGATTGCGGTAGCGGCCGGTGGCAAAGGCTCCGGTCCCGTCGACAACCGCCTGGCCGGGCTGGCGGGGCGGAGCCGCCAGAGGGCCGGCGAATGAAGCCGCTTCGGGCAATCCCATCAGCGCCAGGGAACCAAGCCAGGCAACGCAGGCCCGTTTCAGGGCGTGGTCCCCGGCTATTCGACGATGATTCATGCGACCGGCCATTTCTCCAGTTGCGCCCATGCGCTCACTTAAGCCATTTGCGATGGTTATGGAATGGATAATCATACGTTTCGCATGGAGAATGTTCCGATGTTGGCGCGCGGCCTGTGGTGGACAAGCAAAAATCGGCGTTTTTCAAGTGCGGGTCGCACGGCATTCATCATACGCACTGCTGGTGAGTATATCTACTCTGGTCGGGAACAGGTTTAACGCTAATAATTTGATTTCAGGACGGTTACGCCAGGCCGGAAATCATTGGTAATCACCAATTTGTTTGAGCCTCGTACTTTCTCCTTGACTCCGCTTTGGAACCAGATAAAGTTCGAGGTACGAACTAATCCCGTTAAGCAATGCTTAAAAAGCATGCGGTGTGTTGTGCGCAAAATTGATTTGAACAATTTTCAGGTGGCAACCAGTGAAACAGTTCGCGACATCAACAGTCGCATCATGTTGAACCTGGTCCGCAAACACCAGCCGGTATCCCGCGCGGATTTGATGCGCTATTCGGGACTGCAGCGCAGCACGGTGTCGGCCATCGCCGAACAGCTCATCGCCGAACGCTGGTTGAAGGAAGGGGCGGTGGGCAATCTGCCGCGCGGGCGCAAACCGACTTTCCTGCACCTGAACACCGAACGTTGCGGGGTCGTGGGGGTGGACATTCAGCCGGCGACGACCACCTTGGCGGTGGCCAGCATCGACAGCCAGATCGTGGCTCAGGAATCCATGCCCACGCAAATGGACCCGCTCGAATTCGTCGCCGAGTTGAGCCGTCGGATCAAGAACCTGATTCAAGCCTATCCGCAGGATGCTTTCGAGGGCGTCGGCGTCAGCCTCCCGGGTCGAATTGATGCGACCTCCCAACAGCTCATTTTTGCTCCCCGCCTGAACTGGGGCGAGTTTGATCTAAAAGAGCATCTGGAACAGAGCCTCGGGTTGCCAGTGGAATTGGAGAACGCCGCCAACGCTTGCGCCCTGGCCGAACTGTGGTCGGGACGGCATGGAGACGGCGTGCGCGACTTGGTGGCGGTGACCGTGTCAGACGGCATCGGCGTGGGCATGATGATGAACGGTCAGATGGTGCGCGGCTCACGGGGTGTGGCGGGCGAATTCGGTCATGTCACGCTGGTTCCAGAGGGTCCCCTCTGCCGGTGTGGCAACACCGGTTGCTGGGAAGCGCTGGCCTCCAACGCGGCCGCCGTCCGTTATTATTTGGAGGCGGCTTCCCCCCGCAACGGCGAGGCGGCGTCCCGGAACGGCAAGGCCCGACCCACTTTCGGCGACATTCTGCGTTTGGCGGAACAGGGCGACGCCCACGCGACCCAGGCGTTGCAGCAGATGGCGCATCACCTGGGCGCCGGCATTGCCATGCTGGTGACCGGTTTGGCCCCCGACGTTCTGGTGGTGGTCGGCGAGGTGACGCGGGCGTGGGAAATGGTGGGGCCGGCGGTCGAGGAGGTCGTCAAACAACGGTCGTTAACTCATGCCGTCACGCGGATTTTGCCGACCGACCCCGAAGCCCAACCCCGGTTGCGGGGCACCATCGTGCTGGTGTTACAGAAACATTTTGCCGCCCCCTTGATTGCATGAATCGAATGGTCCAAACGACCGGTTTCCCCCGGGGCGGGAATGCCGCCCGGGGCGAAAGTTGATTTTTGGTTAAAATCCGGATGAAAACAGTCGAGATTGGATTATCACGACCGGCTATTCAAAATGGCGCGGAGCGGGTGGGCTTTAATGAGTCGGAGCCGGTCCGGAAAATCCAGGAGAGCATAGCGTACATGAAGCAGCACTTGGACGGAACCCTGCGCGTGGCCACGCTGGCGGCCCGGGCCAGCCTGTCCCCTTCGCACTTCTTCGCGCTGTTCAAACGCCAGATCGGCTACGCGCCGATTGATTATTTCATCCGGCTGCGCATGCAGCAGGCTTGCCGGCTTCTGGACGAAACCCGGTTGAGCGTGAAAGAGGTCGCCGCGGCGCTGGGGTACGACGACCCGTTTTATTTTTCGCGCATTTTCAAATCCGTCAACCGCGTCGCCCCGAGCGAATACCGGCTGATGAAAAACGGAGCCAAGGAGGCGGTCCGGAGTTGCGGCATCGCCCTGTGTTTGTCTCCCGTCCGCGAATTCGGGACCGGCATGGAAAGCAACGGCTTCGGCCCGTTGGCCGGGGCGGAAGACCGAAGCCTGCGCGGGGGCCCGGTGGTGACGCTGGCCAGCTACCGAGATGGAGTGAAAAACGACCGCAACCCAAAAAATGTTTAAACGACAACTAATGAATTGATCAATATGCACAGCCAACCAACAAACTGGAAACGGCGGAGCCTCCGGACCGGCGGCTTTACCCTGATTGAATTGCTGGTCGTCATCGCCATCATCGCCATCCTGGCGGCGTTGCTGTTGCCGGCGCTGGCCCAGGCGAAGTTCCGGGCCAAGACCCTCAACTGCATGTCGAACTTCAAGAACTGGTGCACGATGGTGAACGTGTACGCCAACGATGACCCCCAGGGCCGGTTGCCGCGATTCGATTGGGCCGGCGGTGGCGGCAGTTATTGCTGGGACGTCGCCACCAATATGGTAACTTCGCTTGGGCCTTATGGATTAACCATTCCGATGTGGTTTGATCCCGTGCGCCAGGATGAATATGACGCCGTGGCCAAGAAATTTAAGGATAAATACGGTCGTGAAATGGCCAGCCTTGAAGATCTTGAGGCCAGTTTTAACATTAATAATTTCACGGAGGGCATCATCCAACACAATTGGTGGGTGCAGCGAAGCGGTTCCCTTCCGGCTACTTCCGGTTCTATTTTCCCGAAAGACAAGGATAGCGAACCGCTGTTTCTGACTCTGAATTTGTGGGCGAGGGGCACTCCCTTGGGCGAATACGGCACACCCAAAAAGGCCAGCAAGAGCGAGTCATGGAATATGGTGCCATTCATCAGTTGCAAGGCCGGTGCCAGCTCAAAGGGCGCTGGACTTAACCCGCCCGCGAGCGGCACATCGGCGAAAATGAGTGTCAATGATATCGCCAACAACACAGCCCATTTTTACAACGGCGTTTTGAAGGGCGTGAATGCGGCATATGCCGATGGTCACGTCGAACAGCACAGCAAATCACAAATGGTCTGTGGCTACAGCCAGGGCGATCCCTTCTGGTTCTACTGAGAAAATTTGAGTCGCTACCCGTAACTAACCCAAAACTAAAGCAAACCAAATGAAAACCCCAAACCCCAAACCGGTACAAATCCCACGCCTGGCGCCGGCCACGGCGTTGGGAAGCCAATCCTTAAAAACCATGAAACCCAAACTCAGAATCATCGAACTCCTCCTTGTCGTCCTCTGCGGCGCCTTCGCCACGACGGCTGCCTTTGGCCAGACGTTATACGTGTGGAATCCGCTGCTGGGCAATGCCAATGGAACCAACCTGGCCACCGCCGCCAATTGGACCACCAATGGCACTACACCCGCTGTGAGCCTCCCCAACGGGGCCTCGCAAGACACCGCCCAGTGGGATAACACCACCAACGTTGATCTGGTGATAAGTTACTCCGGCACCGGGGCCGAACCCACCTTGCCCGGCACCGGCTTCGGCACATCGGGAATCAATTTGGTCCTCACGGCCAATCAAACCAACAAGGTGCAGCTCATCTCTTATGCCGCGCAAGCCAACAACGTCGGCCTCAACAACATCACCGTCAACGGGCCTGGTGGACAGATTGCCATCGGGGGCGGCGTTCCGGGCAATGTGTGGGCTCTTATCGGCCGGCCGGCCGGCGGCACCCACGATTGGATCAACAATTCAACCAACCCTGCCATCATCTATCCCAATATGGGGATGCAAGCCGGCGGCGGCGCCGTCTATACGATTGTCTTTGACGGCAGCGGGGATTGGCGCGTCACCAACACCCTGGCGAACGCCAACAACACCGGCATCCAACTGGCCAAATTGGGCACCGGCACCTGGTATTGGAACGGCCCGACCACCCCGGGCAATGCCCTGCAACCCAACAGCACCATCAACAGCCCGCTTACCTTCGGCGGCGGCAAAGTGGTTCTCCAGTGGAATAACATCCTAATCAACAACGACGCCATCCAAAACGTCGGCGATCTGCTGAAATTCGATGCAACTTCGCAGGCGCAGACCCTGAACGGTGCCATTTCCGGCTCCGGCGCGCTGGAGGTGGCCAACGGCACGCTCACCCTGGGCGGCCAGAACACCTATTACGGCACCAACATCCTCAGCGGTGGCGTGCTGATCGTCAACGCCGCCGAGAACCCGGGCACGTCCGGCCCGCTCGGTGAGCCGGTCACCCCGAACTCGATTACTTTCACCGGTGGCACGCTGCAATTCAGCGTGAACAACGTGTACGATTACTCACCGCGCTTCGACTCCTCAGCCGGCCAGCAGTATAAGATTGACTCCGGCGGGCAAAGCGTGGCGTTTACCAACAACCTGACCAGCAGCGGCGGCACCGTCACCAAGCTTGGCAACGGCACCCTCACCCTGGCCGGGACCAACAGCTATAGCGGAGCGAGCACGGTCAGCGCCGGCAAACTGGTCTTCGAGGGCCCGATGTCCGGCACCGGCAACATCACGGTGGCCGATGGCGCGGCGCTCGGCGTGTACAGCACGGCCACGCAACTGGCACCGAACACCCTCACGCTGGGCAGCAGCTCTGGCGCGATCCTCGAATTCAACAACGTGAGCAGCACGACCACCGCGCCGCTGGCGCCGGTCAATATTGCCTCCGCCGGCACCCAGACCATCAACATCAACAGCGGCACACTCGCCCCGGGCAGCAGTTATCCGTTGCTCTCCTGGACCAGCGGCACCGCGCCGGGAACCAGCCTGGGGATTTTGAACGGGTTCATTGGCAATCTCACGACCAATGGAAGCTCGATTAAACTGAATATCACAGCGACGGCCTACAAGTGGAGCGGCTCGAACAACGCCAATTGGGACACGACCACGGCGAACAACTGGATCCAAAACAGCGGTCCGGTGGTTTATGGCGCCAACGGTCCGGGGCCGGCCTTGTTTGACGACACGGCGGCCGGGAACTTCAGCATCACCCTCAACTCCGCGGTTACCTCGACGCTCATGACGGTTAACAACAGCGCCAACGCTTATAGCTTCACCTCCAGCGGTGGAAACAACATCGGCGGCAGCACGCCCTTGAAGAAGCAAGGCAGCGGCACACTGACGCTGTCCGGCGGCGCCAATACCTACACCGGCGCCACGACCCTCAGCGGCGGCACGGTGAGCGTCGGCGTGCTGGCCAACGGCGGTTCGGCCAGTGACATCGGCCAGGCGGCCAGCGCGGCGGCCAACCTGGTGCTTGACGGCGGCACGCTGCAGTATAGCGGCGCGGCTGCGACCATTGATCGCTTGTTCACGGTCACTACCGGTAGCGGCACGATCGACGCCTCGGGTACCGGCCCGCTGGCCTTTAACAACACCGGGGCGCTCGCCTACGGCGGCAACGGCCCGCGCACGCTCATTCTGACCGGCACCCTGGCAGACACCAACACGCTCGCCTCAGTGTACGCGAACAATGGCGGCGCGAGCGCGCTGACCAAGAACGGCTCCGGCAGTTGGGTTTTGACCGGAAACAATACTTACTCCGGCGTGACCACGATTAACAACGGCGTGCTGCAGATCGGCGCGGGTGGTTCGACCGGTTCTGCCGGCAGTGGCAACATCGTTGACAACGGCAGCCTCATCTTCAACCGTAACAACAGCCTGACCGTCAGCGGCGTCATCAGCGGCACCGGCACCCTCACGGTCACGAACGGCACGGTCATTCTGACCGGCAACAACACCCTGTCCAGTGTTGCCGCCCAGGCCTCCACCACCGTCATCACCAACGGCGCCACGCTGCAACTGGGCAATGGCGGCGGTTCCGGCCGGTTGGACAGTGCCAGCGGCATTGTTGACAACGGCACGTTGGTCTTCAACAGCAGCGCTGCCCAATCTTATGTTGGGTTCTTCGCTACGATTGTTGGATCGGGCAACGTGAGTGACGTCGGTTCCGGTCTGGTGAAGCTCATCGGCAACAACAGCTACAGCGGCTGGACGTCCATCAGTCCCGGAGCGACCCTGCAGCTTTGCGAAGGCAACCAGGGCAATACGTCAACCTCCGTCATCACCAACAACGGGATCCTCAAGCTGGTTCGCCAGGACTACGGTGTCTTCTTTATCACCAACAACATCCTCGGCTCGGGCAGCGTGTATAAAGACGTCAACAACCCGAACGACGGTGATGTAGGGTTCCTGGGCCAGAATACCTATGCCGGTGGCACGTACATCGCCGGCGGCTCGATCATGCTCGGTGACGGCGGCACGGCTGGTGCCGGTTCCATCGTGGGCAGCGTGTTGTTTACTAACACCACGACTCCCTTCGATACGTTCAGGTCGTTCGGATTCAACCGTCCCGATGACTTCACGTTCACCAACGTGCTCGCGTCGGCTCCAACCCTTGTTACGGGCGCCGGCGCATCACCTGCTGCCAACCAGGGCGCAGTGGTTAAATGGAACACCAACAAGGTGACGCTGACGGCCAACAACACCTATTCCGGCGGCACCATCGTCAGCAACGGCGTGCTGGTGGTCGGTAACGGTGGCACCACCGGTGCCATCGGCACCAATACCGCCAACGTCCAGGGCTCGCTCCTCTTCAACCGCTCGGACGCTGTGACGTTCTCCGGCGGCATCACGGGAACGGGCCTGGTCGCCCAGGTGGGCTCCGGCACGTTGACACTGAGCGGCGGAAACACCCTCACCGGCAGCACCGTGGTCAGCAACGGCACGCTGGTGATCGCCGTGCAGAATGTCGGCGGCGAACTCGACGTGCGCGGCGGCAAGCTGATTGCGGGCAGTGCGGCCTCGGTCAGCACGTTGAATGTGGCGAGCAACATGAACATTTCAGCGGGGACCGTTACGGTCAACCTGAACAAGTCCTTGTCGCCGTCGAACACCATCTACGCCGTCGCAGGCACTGCTACGGCCAGCGGCGGGACGCTGAAGCTGGTCAACCTCGGCTCGAGCCTCGTGGCGGGAGACAAGTTCTATGTCTTCACCAACGCGGTCGCCGGCGGAGCCACCATGACGGTGTCTGGGTTGGGTTACACGTTCAACAACAACCTGGCTTCCGACGGGTCAGTTTCGGTGGCGACCGTTTTGCCGCCGCCAGCACTCTCGTTCGCGACCTCGGGCGCGGGTGGGACGACCTTGACCCTGTCGTGGCCGGCTTCCTGGACGGGCCTGCATGTGCAGAGCCAGACCAACTCGATCAGCGTCGGTCTGAGTTCGAATTGGGTCACCATCCCGGGAACGGACGCCAGCAACAGTTACGTCACCACAATCGACAAGACGAAACCGACTGTGTTCTATCGTCTGGCGCCGTAAAACGCGCTTAGACTGATGGGGGTAATGAGACATGGGTGGCACCTTTCCCGGTCCGCAAGGATCGGGCGGGTGCCACCCAAAAATTTTTGGGCCATGGCTGGGTTGGCCCGGGGCTGGCACGTCTGAGTAAAGCTACTCATTTATTTGTCCCCGCCTCACAAGGTATCTTGGCAAGGAGCAGAAATGCCTGATGTCATAATACTTTTGTGATGAAACAATCGAACAAAGGTGCCTTCACCCTGATTGAATTGCTGGTGGTCATCGCCATTATTGCCGTCCTGGCCGCGCTCTTGTTGCCGGCGCTGGCCAAGGCGAAGGAGCGCGGGATCCGGATTCAATGTATTGGGAATCTGCACCAAATGGAGATTGCCCTCCATGCCTATGGCGGGGATTGGGGTGACAAACTCCCGGTGCTGGAAGCTCCCGGTGGCGCAACCTGGGCGTGGGATATGCCGTATAACGCGGCGGAGACCATGTTGACGGCGGTGGGCGGCACCAAAAAGGCGTTTTATTGCCCGGGAACAGCGCCGCGCTTTACCGACACGGAAAACTTCGAAGACAAGGGCAAGGACTCGAGCGGGAAGCCAAAGAATTTGTGGGACTGGGGCAACAGCACGGGCGGCAACCCCTCGGATGGATTCCACATCACGGGATACTTGTTCGCGTTTTCCGGGACGCTTTGTCTGCTGGTTGCTTCCAATCAAAACACGACGCTGCAGCCCGAGCGGCAAAGGTTGTTCTCCAATCTCAATTACTTTTATCCGGCCACCCCGATCAATGCCGAGCGGGTCCTCGTGGCCGATACCACCCTTTGCTCTCCCTCCGGCGCCTCTTACGTCCAACGCTACAGTTCCGGCTACAACTACGTGAACGTGGCGGGCGGTTTTTACAAGCCCCACATCAGCCCGCATCTGAAAGGTGCGGTCCCGGCGGGCGGAAATATCGGCTTCAAGGACGGCCACGTGGCCTGGCGCAAATTCGACGACATGGATGCACGATCCAATTGCCAATTCGTGACCTTCTGGTGGTAACGCTGGATTGTCTGGAAGAGGCCCTCCTAAACGAGGCAGGGTTGGGCTGAATGACCGGAAATGCCGGAATGAGAATTTCTAGAACGATGAATTATGTCACAATATTCGCTATCGGCCAAAACCCATGCTACCTTCTAGCCAAGCGCATTAAACCATTCTCCATGTTGCATTCATATTATCAATGGGTCCTCACCGTGATGCAAATTCACTTGGATGTCATTCTGTGGCCAAGGGCATGACCAGGGCTGGGCCACGCTTTGAAATCTGGCGAATTGATGAAATTTATGAAATCTATGGCCAAGCCACTGTTTGTCGGACACCTGGCGCCTTTCGAGTTAGCTGAGAGCAAACCATGGCAAAGCGCCTGGCGCGGCGTGTCGAAAGCGCTCGTCTGCGGTCTTGTCCTTCAGGCGGGATTGGCCGCCGCGCAAAATCTGGCGACGAATCCCGGCTTCGAAACCGGCAACACGACAGGCTGGTCGACTTTCGGCGGCCTGCCCGCCAGCGCCATATCGGCCGAGACCCTGCAAGTTCATTCCGGCAGTTACGCCGCGCTGGTGACGAACCGCACCGCCACTTACATGGGCATATCACAGTCGTTGTCGGGGGTGCTTCAGGCGGGGCAAACCTACAGTATTTCGGCGTCGGTACGGCTGGTCGGAGGTGCCAGCCAGACTGCTTATTTGACCATCCAAAAGATAGATGGCAACGGCACCTCTTACACTCAAGTCGCCACTAATTCCGTTTCAGCGAGTGGTTGGACGCAGTTGTCGGTGATACCCTACGCCTTCAATTATTCCGGCACGCTCAGTTCGCTGATCCTCTACGCGGAACTTCCGAACAGCGCAACCGGGGCCTATTATATCGACGACCTGCTCGTGCTGCAAACCAACGCCGCTCCCAGCCCCACGACCAATGCGCAATGCACCGTGGATTGGACGAACGTCTTCCAACGCATTGACGGCTTTGGCGCGTCCTCGGCCTGGGACGGCAGTTGGACGACCGCGCAAGCCGACCTGCTCTTTTCGACCAATACCGGCGTCGGCCTTTCGTTGCTGCGCAATCATATCACCTATGCCGGTTCGTCCGCGCCGACCGACACCCCGACAACGGCTGAAACCAGCATTATGCAGATGGCCCAGGCGCGCGGCGCGCGGATCTGGAGCGCGCCGTGGACGCCGGCGACCGGCTTCAAGAACACCAACGATATCTATGATTCCAAGCCAATCACCAACGCGGTCTTTGGCGGCACTTATTTGGGCAGCGGTAACAACGCCACCAACCTGGCTTACGCCAGCCAACTGGCCAATTATGTTGCCAGCATGAAGAACAGCTACGGCGTGAACATTTACGCCGTTTCCGTGCAGAACGAGCCGGATGCCAGCATCAACACCTATGAAGCCTGCCAGTGGACCGGCCCCCAAATCCGGGATTTTGCCACCAACCTCTCTGCGGCGCTGACCGCCAAGGGCTTCGGTTCGACCAAAATCATCCTGCCGGAAAGCGAGAACTGGACCGATCCGCATAATCTGATGGGCCCGACTCTCGGCGATCCCAACGCCGCGGCCGCCGTCAGCATCATCGCCAACCACAATTATGTCGCCGACAATAGTGTCGGTGACCAGACCACGCCGGCGGCGCTCAACACTTCCGGCAAGACCTGCTGGGAAACGGAGGTGGCGCTGCTTTCCGGCAGCGACAGCAGCATCAACAACGCGCTGTACTGGGCGGGGCGCATCCATCTGTTTCTGACGGCCGCCCAGGTCAATGCGTGGCACTACTGGTGGCTCGTGGCTTCCGGCAACCAGGGCCTCATGGATAACAGCGGCAATACCGCCAAGCGCATGTACGCGCTCGGCCAGTTCGCGCGGTTTGTGCGCCCGAATTTTTACCGTATCGGTGTTCCGACCAGTTCCGGCCCGGCGCAGATCAGCGCTTACAAGGACTCCACGTCGCCGGGCTTCGCCATCGTTGCGATCAACAACTCTTCGATGATCGTTACCCAGGTGTTCAATCTCACCCACGTCAGCGGCGTCGCCAGCGTCACGCCGTGGATGACCACGAGCGACCTTTCCCTCGTCAGCCAACCGGCGGTGGGGGTGACCAATTCCTCCTTTACCTGCGTCCTGCCCGTCATGAGCATCGTCACGTTCGTGGGGCAGGCCGTCACCAACACCCCGCCAACCCTGGCACCGGTCGCGGACCAAACCATCAACGCGGGGTTCGCCTTGATGGTGACCAACACAGCGACGGACACCAACCTGCCGGCGCAATCCCTGACCTACACGTTGCTGACGGCGCCGGCCGGCGCCGCGCTCACCCCGCTCAGCAATGGCACCAACGCCGTGTTGAACTGGCGGCCGCTGGTGAGCCAGGCCGATACGACCAATGTGGTGTCGGTGAAAGTGGGCGACAGCGGAGTCCCGGCCTTGAGCGCCACCAACACGTTCTCGATTGTGGTCAATCCGCTGATCCCGGTGGTGGTTGACTCTCTGGGCATCACGAATGGGCAGTTCAGCCTCGGGGTGACCGGCTCCCTGGGACCGGATTATACCTTGTGGGCCTCGACCAACCTGGCGGATTGGCAGGCGCTGTACACCAACTATTCGCCCACGAATCCAATAACCTTGGTCGATAGCAATTACCCGGCATATCCGCGCCGCTTTTATCACGTCCAAATTGGACCCTGACGGGTACAAGGTATGCGAAACCAACAGCTGTCATTGAAGTGGCATTTTACCGGCTAGCGCACGATTCGAACCCATGAAACTACATCGCTGGGCAGTTTTCCTTGTCGCCGCCATGGTCGTCAGCCTGAGGGCGGGAGAGAATGCCGCGGCCGCCGACCTGGTGATCGTTCAAGCCGAATCGGCGGCATCGCTGGGCACGAACTTCCTTATTGGCAACAGCAGCGGCACGTTCTACATCAGCAACACGAATAACAATACCAGCACGACGGTCCCGGGCATTCCCGGGCGGGTTGCCAGTTACACCGTGACCTTTCCCAACGCCGGCACTTACGACCTCTACGCACGCGTCCGCGTCGGCGCCGGGGCGGCGAACGACGACAGTTTTTTTTATGGCAACGGTTTTGGCGCGAAATCGCCTGCTACCAGCACCGATTGGATTCTGTGCAATAATGTCTGGAGCATCGGGTTCACGAACGCCGGGGACATCGTGACCGGTGGAGGCATCGTCCAGACTGGGGCCTGGAAATGGATTGACATTTCGCAGTTCAACGGCGGGGCCGCGCCGATCAGCTTCACGGTGACGGCGGGAAATCTCACCCAGACGTTCCAGATCGGTGGACGCGAGGACGGCTTTGATATGGACAAGTTCGCGTTCGGCACGTCGGGGGCTTCTTTCACCGTGTCGAACCTCGATACCGGAACTCTGCCGGCTTCCCTCACCCTGACCAATTATTTCCCGGGGCCGGATGGAATGGCCATCCACCGGTTTAATCCGCTTTACAACGGTCTCAATCTGGACGGCGCGAATCCCGCGGCGGGCCTCGTGTACTCCGGCGGCATTTTGCTGGGCACCACGCTTAACGGCGGCTTGCAGGGGAATGGCACGGT
This sequence comes from Candidatus Acidiferrum sp., assembly GCA_035506715.1. Classification (GTDB taxonomy): domain Bacteria; phylum Verrucomicrobiota; class Verrucomicrobiia; order Limisphaerales; family UBA11358; genus UBA11358. Next base: position 37,360 of record DATJOW010000020.1, read on the forward strand.
CTTTTATGTGAGCCTGGACGGCACGAGTTTCAACGCCTTTCGGTCCTTTACCAACGCACTGGATGCCGGGAATCCGCAGGGCGACCTGGCGGTTGCCGGCAGCGGGTTTTTCGGAACGAGCCGGGGTGGCGGAAGCAGCGGCGTGGGCTCGATCTTTCTTGGCAGCACGAATGGCGGCAATTCGCTTATTCGGAGTTTTGCCGTTGTCTCCGCGGATGAGGCCACGAATTCGGGCGGGGCCAGTCCGTCCGGGCTCCTGGCGTTGTCCGGCAACACGCTTTATGGAACAACCACCGCCGGCGGTGCCGCCGCCAACGGCACGGTGTTCTCATTGTCCACCAATGGCTCCGCCCTCGCCGTCCTGCATGATTTCAGCGCGCTGGACTCGAACACCGGCACCAACACCGACGGCGCCCTGCCATACGGTGGTTTGATTCTCTCCGGCAGCGCCCTTTACGGAACCGCTTCCGGCGGCGGTTCCGGCGGCGCCGGCGTTGTGTTCGCCGTCAACACCAGCGGCAACAATTTCACGGTGCTGCATCACTTCACGCCGTTAGACCCGCTGGCGGCCACCAACACCGACGGCGCGTATCCCGGCAGCGGACTGGTCCTGTCCAACGGCACCCTCTACGGAACCACCATCGCCGGCGGAACCGGCGGCCAAGGCGTCGTTTTTTCCATGGGCGCCGATGGAACCGGATTTGCGATCCTGCACCACTTTTCCGCAACCGATCCGTTGCTGAGGACCAATTTGGACGGCGCTTCGCCTTGTGCCTCCCTGGCGCTGTCGGGCAGCAATCTTTACGGAACCGCATCCGCCGGCGGCGCCAACGCCAGTGGGACCGTCTTCTCCGTCAACACCAATGGCGCGCAATTCCAAACCCTCTACGCTTTCACCGCGATGGATCCGACCACCGGCACCAACCGGGACGGCGCGCTGCCGGTGGTCGGCGTGCTGCCGCTGGGAAGTTCCTTGTACGGCACGACGTTTGGCGGCGGGCCCGGCGGAGCAGGAACGGTGTTCAGCCTGGCGCTTCCGCTTCCACCCGCCATGATCACTCAGATCGTTCATAATCCAAACGGCAGCGTTACGTTGTCCTTTCTCGGCAGTCCCAACTCCACGAATGTCATACAATCAACGACCAATTTGATACCCGCCGCATGGCAGAACGTATCCACCAACACGGCGGACCCGATAACCGGCATTTGGAATTTCACGGATCCGGCGGCGGGCCAAATCCCGATTCAATTCTATCGTTCCTATTCCCGGTAAATCGACTGGCCATTTATGAAAAAATTTCCTGAATTTCGTGCGGCGCTGCGGCGAAGCAGTTGGCCGGTCGTGGCGGTTCTTTGCCTGGCGCAGCCGGGAACCATCGCGGCAAGTGGCCACTGGGTGGGCACGTGGGGTTGCGGTCCGCAGTTGACCGAGCCCGGCAACCTGCCGCCCGCGCCCCTGGCCTATAGCACGCTGCGCCAGTTCGTTCACACGACCATTGGCGGACAGCATTTGCGGGTCCGATTTTCCAATGCCTATGGCACCAACGCCGTCGTCATTCAATCAGCCCATGTGGCTTTGGCCGGAGGCCCGCTGACCAACCTCACGGGCGCCATCGACCCAACCACCGATAAGACGCTGACTTTTCATGGCGGGACGTCGGTCACCCTTCCGCCGGGGGAAGTGGTGCTTTCGGATCCGTGCGATTTCACTCTGCCGACCTTGACCAACCTGGCGGTCAGCATTTACTTCGGAAATATCTCGGCCACGACCATCAATGGACATCCCGGCTCGCGAACCACCTCATATATTCAAAGCGGCAATGTTGTCAGCGCGGTGAGCCTGCCATCGGCGGCCACGACCTTGCACTGGTACATCATCACCGGCGTTGAGGTGCTGGCGGACAGTTCCGCCCGCGCGGTCGTGACGCTCGGCGATTCGATTACGGATGGACGCGGGCCGGCCGACAATGTCAACAACCGCTGGCCGGACTTTTTTGCGGCGCGGCTCGCCACCAATGCGCCCACGGCCGGCGTCGGCGTCCTGAACATGGGGATCGGCGCCAATGCCGTTTTCGGCGGAAACGGTCCGGCCGGGGTGAATCGGTTTGATCGCGATGTGCTGTACCA
>DATJOW010000021.1:0-23860 GCA_035506715.1 Candidatus Acidiferrum sp.
TTCCACGAACTCGGCGCAAAATATCCGGCGGTGAAACGCGACTATGCCCACGTGGACGCCACCGTCATGTGGTTCGTCAAAAACCCGGAATGGTTCGACGTGATTGTCACCGACAACATGTTCGGCGACATCATCACCGATTTGGCGGCGATGATTCAGGGCGGTCTGGGCGTGGCGGCCGGCGGCAATATCAATCCCGAAGGCACGAGTATGTTCGAGCCGATGGGCGGCAGCGCGCCGAAATACACCGGCCAGAACGTCATCAATCCGCTCGCGGCCATCAACGCCGCCGGGATGATGCTCGACTTCCTCGGCGAGGCGAAGGCCGGTGCCGCGATCGAGGCGGCTGTGGTGAAAATCATCAACACCAAGATCCAGTCGCTGGCGGCCGGCAAGATGGGTTACGGCACCCGCGAAGTGGGCGACCTAGTGGCGGCGGCGGTTTGAGGCGCCGGTTGCCGGTCAGAAAACATTGAACTTTTTGCAATTCCGGCACACGGAGCTGGGAAGGCCCGTGAACCCGCAGCCAAGATGGCCGCGCGACCGCGTAGCGCAGGCTTCCAGCCTGCGGGTTTGGGCGGCATCCTGCCGCCAGTTTCGCACTTTCAGACACGCTCTGAGCCTCCTCAAGTCGGCTCATGCAATTCAGCACTTGCCCCAGCGCCGCAGGACGGCCAGTGATTTTTCCACGGCGGTCAGCGGGGGATAAAGATCGCCTTCGTACTCGATGATGTACCACTCGGTGCCGCCGGTCGTCTCGCAAACAGCGAAGATTCCTTTCCAGGCCAAGTCATCGTCGCCGATAATCGCGCTTGGCTTGGTCTGGGAGAACGGCTGCAGGTGAATACTGGCGCAACGGCCGGGATGTTTTTTAAGACAGGCAACCGGATCCGCGCCGAAGGCGGCGGCGTGGGTTGTGTCCAACTGGACGATGACAGCCTCTTTCGTCCGGTTCATGAAAACGTGCCACGGCACCTGGCCGTCGAGGGATTTGAATTCCGGTCCTTCGTTGTGGTAGCCGGTCCGCATCCCGTGCGGCTTGAGCCGATCGGCCAAGGCATTGAATTCATCCGCCGCCTGTTGCCAGCCGGTAATGCTCCGGGTGTATTTGGCCGGCAGGCTGGGCACGATGAGGCGTGAGTTCCCGAGTTCGTGATTGAACTCGATGGTCTGCTCCAGTTGATCGCCGGTCAGGCTCTCGTACGGGCGGATGTGCGAGCCGACACACTGGAGGCCGTTGTCCGCCAGCATCTGGCGCAAGGTTTTGGCTTCGCGCTTGAAATAATCGGCGAACTCAACCCCGCGGTAGCCCATCTTCGCCAACGCGGCCAGCGTGCCGGGCAGGTCGGCGGCGCATTCCTTGCGCACGGAATAGAGCTGAACAGCGATGGGAATTTTATTTCCACCGTAACCGTCCGCGGCAAACAACCCCGGCGTCGGGGCGGCTGCCAAAGTGACTGTCGCGGCGGCGCTAGTTTTCAAAAATGTCCGGCGGGTAAGAGAACGGGAGGACATGATGGGAAAAAGCTAACGTTGTCTGCGCGTAAAGGCAATGGGCCGTGCCTGGCGGGTGGTGTCTTAAGTTGGATGGACGGAGCGCGGAGCATTGCTCCGCGAGAGCCTGAAACCGTCATTACCCGCAGCGCCATGCTCTGCGCTCCCTCTTCAAGCTGCCTCGGCCAGCGCCCGGTTCATCCGCTGGATCGCCTCGTCAATTTCCGCCGGGCTTTTGAAGCCGATGACGACGGCGTCGAGTTCGGGCCGGGCCATGGCGAAGCGGATGGATTTTTCGCGGTCTTCCGGATTAACAAATTCGCCGTTGCCGATGATTTTCATTCCGATGACACCCCGGCCTTTGGCGCGCATCTGTTTCATTTCAGCCACCACGGGATTCACATCCTCGTCTTGATTGCTCCAGACGGATTGTTCCGGCCCGTCCACGTGCCGGCCTTGGGGATTCACCCGCACCAGGTGCACTTGCGTCCAGTCCAGCGCCACCGCCGCGCGCAGGGCCGGGAGGCTGTGGCAGGAGACTCCCTTCGCCCGGATCCATTGTTTTTGCTGCGCCTCATTGAAAGCATCCATGATGCGTTTCCAGTTGTCGGTCCAATCACCCTTGTACATGCAATGCACCAGCAGACTGTCCACGTAATCGGTGTTGAAGACCTTGCGATGGCGGTCAACGGCCGCGAGCGCGTCCTCCGGCCGGCCGTCCACTTTGGACTGGAGGAAGAGTTTCTCGCGCGGCAGGCCCTTGATGGCGTCGGCGATCCAATCAAACGTCGCGTAGGCGGCGGCGCAGTCAATGCCGGTGATCCCCTGGTCGTAGGCGTAACGGACCAGCTTGTTGAAGCCGTCGCGGCCCAGGTCGGTTTGCACATGGCCGTTGTTGCTGCCCGTGCCCATGATGAGGCGGCTGGTTTTGACCACGCTCTTTCCCAGAATTACCTGGTCGGTGGCCGTGCGTTTGGCGGCGGGAGCCCCGAGCAGCGCGTCCGGCAGCAACGCCATTGCACCGGCGGCAACGGCGGAACGTTCAATAAACTGGCGGCGGCTGAGACGATGGGATTTCATAAGGTCACGCTCCTTTTTACCATTGGACCGGCAACGGCATTAAATGTTCGGATTTTGAACAGTAGTTTAGCCGACGCGGGAAATCCGTCAACCCCGGGCACCGTCGTCTGTTTGTGCTCCACCATCGGGGAGACGGGGGCCAGCCAGCGTCGCGGCCAGCAGGATGTGATTGCCAGGCATGAAAGTTAATGACATATCAGGCCCATGAAATCGCTGACCGAACAGCTTTGGTTCGAGATTCCGAACCGCCGGGGATTCGTCAACATCACCGGGACCGTTGCGGACCTGGTGCGAAAAAGCGGTGTCAAGGAAGGACTCTGCCTGGTGAACGCCATGCACATCACAGCGTCAGTCTTCATCAATGACGCTGAAGATGGCCTGTTACATGATTACGAAGTGTGGCTGGAGAAGCTGGCCCCTCACGCGCCGACCTCGCAGTACCAGCACAACCGCACCGGCGAAGACAATGCCGACGCCCATCTCAAGCGCCAGGTCATGGGCCGCGAAGTCGTCGTGGCGATCACCAAAGGCCAGCTCGATTTCGGCCCGTGGGAACAGATTTTTTACGGCGAGTTCGACGGGCGCCGCCGCAAGCGCGTGCTGGTCAAAATCATCGGCGAATAGACCGGCTCTGATTTTTTCAGATAGTTATTGCTATTCCGGGGGAACCTGCCAACGTGACGGGGTCTGGTAGATTGCTTGTCTCTTTCAAGGCATGGTAAATCTTCAAGTGAACCTGGTTCAGTGATGATTTGAAATCCGATGAACGGAAACAGTCTGGTAAAAGCAAAGTTCAGTCCAAGACAATTAAACATCACATGAGCAATAAACTGTTCGTCGGAAATCTCTCCTTCGAAACCACTGAAAACGACCTGCAGGACGCGTTTGCCGCGTTCGGTGCGGTCGCGGAAACCAACCTGATGATGGATCGCGCGACCGGCCGCTCGCGCGGCTTTGGTTTTGTGACCATGAGCACGCCAGATGAGGCGCAGAAAGCCATCGAGAGCCTGAACGGGAAGGAGCTGCGCGGGCGCACTCTTACGGTCAATATCGCCCGGCCCCGGGAAGAGCGACCGGGTGGCAGTGGCCGGCGCGAATTCAGCGGCGGGGGCGGTTATCGCGGCGGCAATCGCAGCCGGTACTGACCCTCACGTCAACTTGAACGGCGGGGTTCGGGTGAACCGGACTCCGTTGTTTCATTTCCTTCCGTTATGAAAGAACAACACATTGAAGTGGAGGGGTCCGTGAAAGTCGTTCTCCCCGGCACCATGTTCCGGGTCGAACTCGACAACAAGCATCTGGTACTGGCCACGATTTCCGGCAAAATGCGCAAACGCTTTGTCCGCCTGACCGTCGGTGACCGGGTCAAAATGCAAATGTCTCCCTACGATCTGGACAAGGCGCGTATCACCTGGAGATTGCGGTGAGCCGCGGCGAATGACCGGTGGAGCGTCCGCGCCCCTTGCGCCCGCTTGTGCCCGCGCCCGAATCTAAGCGGCCCGGGCTTCGCCGGTTTCCGGTGCCCCCTGGCCCCGCCCGTGATTCAGGTTGATAAACTGATTCGTTTGGGGGATGTGACACACGATGGTGAAACGGCCAATGGCTTCACCCCGGGCCGCCCGGAACGCGACCTCCGTTGCCGGGAAAGATTTTCCCTCGCGCGGATTTTTCGTCCAGTTGCCTGTCGGATTCAGATATTCAAGCGTTTCGGGATTTTCAATCAAGATGTTCATCTCCGGGCAGCTTAACAGATTCCACCGCAGCGCCACGATAAATCGCGCAATTCTTTCCCGGGGGAGGACCATCGCCCGGTCACCCGAATTAGTTCAAAACATTGCTTCCCACTGGCCGGCCCTTGGCTTACCCTGTCGCCAGCGTCGGTTTCCGACGGACTCCCGCCCGGTGTTGCCGGAACACCTTTCTGGATTCCTGATTTTCTGTCGCGAGCTTTTCTCCGCCGGGGAGCGGAGCGATGAAATGGAATGATCATTATGTCACAACCAAAAATAATCCAAGGCGGAATGGGGGTGGCCGTTTCCGGATGGACGCTGGCGCGCGCGGTTTCACGATTGGGCCAGCTCGGCGTCGTTTCCGGCACCGGTCTGGCCATCCTGCTGGCGCGCAAGCTCCAACTGGGCGACCTCGATGGGCAAATGCGCCATGCCCTGCAGCAGTTTCCCCTCCCTGCCATCGCCACCCGTGTACTGACGCAATACTTTGTCCCCGGCGGAAAATCTCCCGCGACGCCGTTTAAACCCGTGCCCATGCCGACGCTCAAACCCGGTCCGGCGTTCGTGGAATTGACCGTGGCGGCCAATTTCGTGGAAGTGTTTCTGGCCAAGGAGGGTCACAACGGACTGGTTGGGATCAATTATCTCGAGAAGATCCAACTGCCCACGCTGCCCTCGCTCTACGGCGCGATGCTCGCCCGTGTGGATTATGTGCTCATGGGTGCCGGCATTCCGCGCGCCATCCCGGGCGCGCTGGACCACTTGGCTGTCGGCGAGCCGACGCAACTGAAAATTGATGTCGCCGGCGCGCTGCCGGGCGAGGAGTTTCTTTCCACCTTCGACCCGCGCGCCCTGGGCGGCGGCGAACCGCCCGCCCTGAAGCGACCGCAATTCATCGGGATCGTTGCCTCCAACATCCTCGCCCTGACCCTGGCCAAAAAAGCGAGCGGCCGGGTGGACGGTTTCGTGATCGAGGGCGACACCGCCGGCGGGCACAATGCTCCCCCGCGCGGCCCGCTGCAGCTCAATGCCATCGGCGAACCGATCTATGGCGAGCGCGATATCGTTGACCTGGAAAAAATCCGCGAGCTGGGCCGGCCATTCTGGCTGGCAGGCTCCTATGGCCGGCCAGGCCGGCTGGCCGAAGCGTTGCGCCTCGGCGCCACGGGCATCCAGGTGGGAACAGCGTTCGCCTTTTGTGAGGAATCCGGCCTGCGCCCGGAGTTGAAAAAACAGATTCTGCAAATGAGCCGGCTGGGTGCCGCGCGCGTTTTCACCGACCCGGTGGCTTCGCCCACCGGCTTCCCATTCAAGGTGGTCCAACTGGAAGGCACGCTGTCTCATGCCGGACCTTATGCGGCCCGGACCCGCGTCTGCGACCTGGGTTATCTCCGGCATCTCTATCGCAAAGCCGACGGCACCCCGGGGTACCGCTGCCCGGCTGAACCGGTGGACAATTTCGTCAAAAAGGGCGGACCGGTCGCCGACACGCAGGGTCGCAAATGTCTTTGTAACGGACTGGTGGCCAACGTCGGCCTCCCTCAGCTCCGGGCGGACGGGGAGCCGGAACTGGCCTTGATGACGGCCGGCGACGACGTTGCGAACATCGCGCAATTTCTCCCAATCGGCGGCGACACGTACACGGCGGCGGACGTCGTGCATTGTTTGTTGGCTGAGACGCCACCGGTCAACGGCGCGCCCGTTCCCGCGGCGCATTCCGGATCGTCGCCCGGAGGCACGGTGCTGACCGCCGTTGGCGAAAGCATGCCCTCGTAAAAATCTTCGGAAAGTGAATCCCGGCCCGCGTCGGGCGAAGGTGACCCTTTGCGCCAATGCCGGAGGTGCCGGCGTGGGGTCGTATCTCAAAAAAACCGACCATTTCGGGAAATGAGCTTAAGGGCAGGTGCCGTTGCTCCACGCCCCCGGTTTTGGATCATGGCCCGGTCAATCCCCAACTGCCGGGCGATATCGGCTTGAAGCCGGTGCCGGGCTAGCCTAGCTTTTTTGATGTGCTCGCCGAGGTTCTTTGGCTGTAGCGGTACCTTTTGCGTGCACTTCCAGCAATGGGGATATGGATTACGTAAGACCTTTATTTGCAGGTGCCAAAATGGCAACGCATGACACCGCGTTGGTATTCATCAACGACGCCGAAGACGGCCTACGGCATGACTACGAAGTGTGGCTGGAAGAACTCGCTCCGCCGGCGCTGACCTCGCAATACCGGCACAACCGCACTGGAGAAGACAACGCCGACGCCCACCGGAAGCGCCCGGTCATGAGACGCGCGGTCGTCGTGGCCATCACCCGGGGCCGGCTGGACTTCGGTCCGGGGGAACAGATTTTCGACGGCGAATTCGACCGCCGCCGCCGCAAGCGCGTGCTGGTTAAAATCATCGGTGAGTGATCCCATGTCCTCGCCACTCGCAGAATTCAGGCAGGTTGCCCTCGTCAATTCGTTGCGCGGCTGTCAGCTGTTCGCCGGCTTGCCGGCACCGGACCTGGAAAAAATCGCGGCTGTCGTCCTCACGAAATCCCTGGACAAGGGGGATTATCTGTTTCGTGAAGGCGACCCGGCGCACGGGTTTTATGTGATCCAGCGCGGCGCGGTGAACGTGCACCGCGTCAACGCGGCCGGCAAGGAACAGGTCATTCACGTCTTTCGGGCCGGCGATTCATTTGCGGAAGCCGCGCTGGCAACGCCGGAGGGTTATCCCGCCGATGCACGCGCCTTGGAACCGACGCAGGTATTGCTGGTGCAGAAGGACGGGATTGTGGCCTTGCTTAAACGGCAGCCGGAGCTCGCGCTGCGGATGCTCGGGTCCATGAGCAGTCACCTGCGCGTGCTCGTGGGTCAACTCGAAGACCTGACACTCAAGGACGTCGAGACGCGCTTGGCCAACTGGCTGGTCAAGCGCTGCCCAAACCTTGCCAGCGCGGCGCCGGTTAAAATCGAGCTGACCATGACCAAGCGCGTGCTGGCCTCGGAATTAGGCACGGTGAGCGAAACCTTCTCGCGCACGCTGGCCAAATTCCGCGAGCAAAAACTTGTCGCCGTCAAAGGCCGGTTCGTCACCGTCCTTTCCCCCGCCCGCTTAAGCGCGTTGCTGCGGCGCAACCTGGGAGAATAGGCCGCGCAGGAACAACTGCTTCCGGCTGGAGATGAGGTAACGAGCCCAAAATTTCAGCGTTTTGGAAGCCAAACCTGCGACTCCTCAAGCCGTCTCCTGCCGTTTCACCCCTGTACTCGGCCTTTTTGTTTGATTTAAGTCAAATCTCCCCGGCCCGGTTTGTGCGACGCTTCTGCTGTGAGTGAAAGACCTGTCATTGCCTTGGACCGCCCGCAGATCGTGTCGCTGGCCGGGGAAACCCGGTTCGCGCCCAACGGCATCGTGAGCCGTACCCTGCTGCGCACCGTCCGGACGCGGGTGGTGTTGTTCGGATTTGCCGAGGGCCAGGAACTGAGCGAACACACTTCCACCCAGCACGCGTTGATTCAGATCCTGTCGGGCGAATGTGAGTTCTCCCTGGCCGGCGAGCCGCGAGCACTGAAGACCGGCGATTTCCTTTACATGCCGCCGAACCTGGCGCACGCCGTCAAGGCCACCCGGGAGTTTTCGATGTTGCTCACGTTGTTCCAGCCGGAGCAAGCGGACAAAACGTGACCGCTGCCATTGTTAAATGATGACCGGAACCGATCTTGGTAGGGCGGGCAGTCCTTCCGCCTTCGCGGCGGGCCAAAGCGCCGTTCGGCCGCACGCTGATCGCGGCGCGCACGGAGTGACGCGCCCTCCCCGGCCGCCACTGCCTCCGGCCATCGCCGCGAGCCAGCGCCTGACGCGGGAATGGAAAACGGCGGCCGCAATGGTCCGGTGTTATTGTCAGGACTGCCACGGCGCAGCGGCGGAACTTTGCGCGGAATGCCAGGGACTGTTGGACTACACGACGCTGCGGCTGGAGCGCTGCCGATTTGGCGCCGAAAAACCCACCTGCGCGAACTGTCCGGTGCATTGTTATCAGCGCGACCGGCGCGAGCAGATGCAGGTGGTGATGCGCTATGCCGGGCCCCGCATGCTCTGGCGGCATCCGGTGATGAGCCTGCGGCACTGGCTGGACGGCTTCCGCAAAGCGCCGCATGCCCGATGTTCCGACATGGCGGCTAGAAATTTTTAACCAAAACCGAACCCTCAGACATGCACAACACAAGCAACAGCACCTCTACTGAGAACCTCATCGGGCCGGACCGCGTCATGGACGTCCGTGAAATTCCGTGCTCCATCAAGCACGGGTTGATTCTGCGGACCTGCGCGGAGTTGCCGGTGGGCAGTCACTTCATTTTGCTCAACGGCCGCGATCCGGCGCATTTGCGCGAGGAGATGGCCGCCTGGTGGCCGGGCGCTTTCGCGTGGGAATATTTGGTACAACAGCCGGACGAAGTCCGAGTCAAACTCACCAAACTGAAAGCGGTGGCGGCTGACGCGGTTGCGCCCGGCCATCACGAGTGTTCACACTAGCCGCCGGCAAACAAAAGGGCGCTCCGGGTGTGGCCGAAGCGCCTTCAAAATCCCGCTGCCCGCGTCACTTCTTGTCGCGATTCGGGTTCCAAATGACGTCGCTGTTGAACAGTTCTTCGCGGCCGCCAGCCGGGTTTACAATGTAAGACCATTTGTACATGGCGGAGTGGCCATCCACGAAGGAGATGTCGCCTCCCTTGCTGTGCCGCTGCGGGAAGTACGTCCAGCGCGATGCCGGGAAGCAGCCCATTTGGGGGCTGCTGGCTTGTGTCCAGTTTTCCAAGGTCGGGCTGAAACTGAATTCGGTCAGAAAGACCTGGGCGTCGGGGCGTTTGATGGTGGTGAGTTTGGGCATGTCCGGGTATTTGTAGCTGTTGCCAATGACGCCATTGTTGACACTGGACCACAGCTTGAGGTCCAAATCCATCACATAACAGAAAAACCCATAAGTCCCGTTTGCCAGAAACGGGCTGGCCGACGTGGGATCCAAATCCTGGGGCGCCACCACCGCCGACGGGCAAAGCCAGATTTTTCCCTTTCCGTTGCCCGGGAATGGAAATTTCTTGGGCCCATTCCCTCCGGGCAGGTGGTAGTAGTAGGATAGGGGCAATTCTCCGACCGCCGGCGGCAGGACGTTGAACCACGCATTGGGATCGTCTGGGGTGCCTGCGGGGGCATCGGTGGGGACGCCATAACTGGCATACGATCCTGCGGCGCTGGTACCATCCCGGGGAATGTAATCACTATGATCGGAAGCGTAGATCTGCAGTGCCAATCCCCACTGGCGCTGATTGTTCAAGGAGCCCATGGCTTCCGCCTTTTTTCTGGCGCCGGCGAGCACTGGCAGGAGAAGTGCCGCCAAGATGGCAATGATGGCGATAACGACCAACAGCTCGATCAGGGTGAATGCCCCCTGCAGTGAACAGTATTCTGTGTTCGGGGAGCTCGTTACGCGCACGGTTTCGCGACTTTTAAAATTTGCCTTCATCATACAACGGTCTCAATCTCAGCGACCTTCTGTCTCTGCATTTTCAGCCACTCCCCTCCGACCATCCCCATTTATCTCAAGGTTTTGGCATAGAATGCAGCCGCTGACAAGCACTTCCTGCGAAAATTATTCACAGGTTCACAGTCTTAACCAAACTGTAACCTTGTTTCGGGTTGGATACAAGGGTAGAGGGTTCCTTTTTGCGAGGCCCGCGAACGACTGGGCGGGTCGTTCTCTGCCGTAATCGATTTGCCATTGAAAAAGCGGGCGAGCCGCCCATCATGCCTGCAGAATGAAGGCCCGAAGCCAACGAATCCTGGTCCATTCCGGGATTTATGCGGTTCTAACGCTGGTTACATTAGCGACTTACCTGCCGCTGTGGCATTACGGTTTCGTGGATTACGACGACCAGCAATATGTGACAGACAACCCGCGTGTGCAGGCTGGGCTGACGTGGAAAGGGTTGGTCTGGGCCTTTGGCTTTCACGCCGGCAACTGGCATCCGCTGGCGTGGCTGTCGCACATGGCGGATTGTCAGCTTTACGGGGCCTGGGCCGGGGGCCACCACCTGACCAGCTTGCTTTTACATGTAGCCAGCACCCTGCTGTTGTTTTCCGCGCTAAACCGGATGACTGGCGCTCACTGGTGCAGTGCCGCCGTCGCCGCGCTGTTTGCCTGGCACCCGCTGCATGTCGAGTCCGTGGCCTGGGTCGCGGAACGGAAGGATGTGCTCTGTGCCTTCTTCTGGATGCTTACACTCTGCCTCTACGCGCGGTATGCAACCCGCCCCTCGGTCGCTCGTTATCTGTCCACCCTCGGATCATTTGCCCTCTGCCTGATGTCGAAGCCGATGGGGGTGACCTTGCCGTGCGTCTTGTTGCTGCTGGATTACTGGCCGCTGAAGCGATTTACGATTTGCGATTTACGATTTGCGATTTTGCGATTGCTGCGAGAGAAGATCCCGTTCCTGATTCTTTCCGCAGCGGCGTGTGCGTTGACGCTGTGCGCGCAACAACTCGCCATCGTTTCCACCGCCGGGCTGCCGCTCCCCGAACGCCTGCTCCACGCCCTGGCGGCGTATCAGCACTACCTGGCAGCGACGCTGATTCCCCGGCATCTGGCAGTTTATTATCCATATCAGATCGATCTTCCGGCGACGGTCTTCTGGTCGGCCGGCTTGGTGCTGGGGGCGATTTCGTTTCTGGCCATCAAAAATCTGCGCCGCCGGCCCTACTTGGGAGTCGGATGGTCTTGGTATCTGGTCACCCTGGTACCCGTCATCGGGTTGGTGCAAGTGGGAGATCAAGCCTGGGCCGACCGTTACACCTATCTCCCGCTGATCGGTCCGTTCATTATGCTCGTGTGGGGAGTGTCCGAAATCTGCCGCTCGCGGATTGCTCTGACGCTGGTCTCGGTTGGGGTGGCCGGGGCGCTTTTGACAGCCACTACGATTCAACTCAGGTATTGGAAAAGTACACGAGCGCTGTTTGAACACGCCAATCAGGCCACGCCGGAGAATTACCTGGCCGTCACGCTGCTGGGCAGCGAGCTGGCAAAGGAAGGCAAACTGAACGAAGCCATCGAATACTATCAAACGGCGCTGCGTTGCAAACCCACGTTTCCCGAGGCGCATTTCTTCCTAGGCAATGCATTGGACGAGCAGGGAAAGCTGGACGAAGCGATCGCCGAATATCAACAAGCGCTCTGGTTCCGGCCAACCCAGGAACAGACCCACATCTTCATGGCCATGGCTCTGGCCAAGCAGAAGAAATACGATGCCGCCATCGCCCATTACCAGGCTGCGCTGGCGCTCAATCCCGAGGCCGCGGTGGCGCACAACAATCTGGCCCGGCTCTATCACACGCTGGGCCGGCCCGACGACGCCATTGAACACTACCAGGCGGCCCTAGAAATCGACCCCAAACTGGCCCTGGCGCACAATAACCTGGGCATCCTGCTGCTCCAACAGGGGAACCTCAGCGGCGGCACCAGCCAGTTGCGCGAGGCGTTGCGGTTGAATCCGACCAATTCGGAGACGAGGTTGAACCTGGCCCAGGCCCTGAATCAACAGGAACAATGGGCCGAAGCGGCGCAGCTCTTTTCGAAGTCGCTGCGCAAGGATTGGCCGGATCCCAAGGCCCATTACGAATATGCCGTGGCGCTGGCCCACGAGCACAAAACCCGCGAGGCGATGGGCCAATACGCCGCCGCGCTGCTGCTCCAACCCGATTTCCCGGATGCCTTGGACGGGCTGTCCTGGATTCTGGCCACCGCGCCCAATGCGGATTATCGCAATGGAACGGAGGCGGTCCGGATGTCCGAACGAGCCTGCGAATTGACTGGTCGCAAAGCCGCGAACAAAATGAAAACCCTGGCGGCGGCTTATGCGGAAGCGGGTGGGTTTGCCCAGGCGATCAGTACCGTGCGAACAGCGATGGATTTGGCAGCCAACTCCCAACAAGCAGCGCTTTCCAATCAGTGCCGGCTCATGATCGACCAGTTTCAAAAGTCTCAGCCCTGGCGGGAGCCGTGAACGCGTGGCCGAAACTGGCCATTCGGAAACGAGTGATACCCGTTTCACTTTGAAGCTGCACCATTGGGCAGGATGGACGGTCCTTCTGCCTTCGCGGCGCCAAAGCGACACTACGGCACAACGCAGCTGGCCGCCGCTCAGATCGGCGCGCACGGAGTGCGCGCCCCACTTCTGGACAATCATTCAATTTCAAACTGCGACTGGCATGGCTGGACCGCCTGTTTCCCCAGTGGCGGCGCCAATGGGAATTTCTTTGGCCGTCAAGCAAAAAGGGCGGCCATTGCTGGCCGCCCCTGAATGCTGAAGAAAATCCGGTTACGGATGATACAGGCGGAAGAACAGCGTCGGGTGCGACGTCGTGTTGGTCGTGAAGGGGCTCGTCGCGCCGATGATGGTGTTATACGGGCCGAGCACGTTGGTTGAATCCTGCAACAGGAACGAAGCGTCACTCCACGTGAACGTCGCACTGCCACTCGAGAAGGTGGCGTTCAGCGGGATGGGCGTGGGAAGCGTCGTTACCACGTCCGACCACCGGGTCACGACCATTTCGTTGGTGACAATGCCGCCGTAGGAATACAGCACGCCGGTGACGGTGTAAGCGAAACTGGGCAGCGTCTGACCTGCAACATCCAAGTCGAGATACGGGAAGAACAGGGTAAATTTCTCCCCGGCGGTATTGGTGACGCCCACAAAGTCGTTGGCGGTGGTGGACGTAGCGGTCCCGGCCCGCGCGCCGAAATAGGCATTGGTGATCTGCACCAGCGAACCACCGGCGACATAATTCGCGTAGTTCGGATTGCTCAATATGGTGTAGGGAATGGCAATCGGCGCCGGCAAGGGCGCTGTGTTTCCGGTGTCGGTGTAGGAGGTGTAGGGATAATTACCCGAGGGATCGGCGTACAACTCGATCCCGCTGGTGAAACTGGACAACACACCGACGAAGGTGACGACTGCACCCTGGGCCGGACGGAAGGTCGAGGCCAATGTGGCAAAGATATTGATACCCCCCGTGCCGTCCTGCAGGTAATACGAGGCCGTATTGCCGGTCGTAATGTTGGTGTACGTGGTAACGGTTCCGGTCACTTCATACGGAATCGAGGGCGGCACGTTGGTCGGTTGATACGTGACGGGATCCACCAGCGTACGCAGGTAGGCGACTGAAACGTGCGCCGGATTTTGAACCGTCAGCACGGCGTTGGTGCTGACCACGCCGTTGACCACGACGTCATTCGTCGCGGCCACTTTGTAACTTGCCGAAAAATTGGTCGTCACATTGTCGAGCTGCAGGGAGGAAGAGTCGCCTGAGCTATTAACACCTGCCGTTACGACCACATTGTTGGAATACCACGTAAAGGTGACGTTGCCCGGACTGGCCACCGAGGCTGTCAGGATAACGGTCTGCCCCCGGTAAACCGACTGGCTGACGGGCTGAGTAATGAAGGTCGGCGGCACCGGCGCCGCGCTGATGGCCACCCTGGCCTCGGCACTGGTGACGGACAGACCGAAGGGGGTGGTCACGACCAAATCGTAATAATTGGTGCCGGCGGCGACGCTCGAAAAAGGCAAAATGTTGGAGTTGCCGTTTGGATTGGCGAAGTTGTTGCTGTTCTGCCGCCATTGATAGGTCAGGTTGCCCAAGCCCTGGCCATTGGCCACGGCAGAGAGGTTGAACGAGGAACCGGTGAAATTGGTGACATTGCCTGGCTGATAAACAATCGTCGGCGGGTACGCGTTGGTGGGGAAACAGTTGGTCAGCGCATCGCCAAAAGTGTTGGCCAACACCAGATTGGTAACGACCCAGAAGCCGTTGCCGAAACTGCCCGCCTGCCGGAACGCGTAGGCGTTAACGAAGGTCGTGAGCGCATAGCCCAAGCTGTCGTTCGAGGTGTACTTCGGGTCGGTGGAACTCGTCCCGGTATCGTTCGGATCAATGGGGTTTACCCAGATAGTTGCCGCCTGCAGCCCAGACGGCGTCGGGTCCAATTCTTCGACCACTTGATAAGGTGTGTTGAGTGCCAAGTCCACCGGGAACCCACCGCTGGCGATGGGATTGGTTGACAAGGTGGCCGCGGTCACTCCGAGGCGCCATGTGTTGGGAAGCACGGCGGTGCTGGTGAACGCCTGCACCCGGCCGGCAAAACCCCTGGTGGTGTTGTAAAAGCTGGCAAAATAACTGCCGATGGCGTTCGGCAAGTTGGTGCAGATGACGGTGAAGCTGGCGTACAAAACCGGCGGGTTGGGCGTGGTGTTGGTGAATTGGCTGTTGTTGGTCAACGACAAAAAGCGGCAGTCGTCATCCTTGCGATCTATGCCATTGGGGGCCGTGGTGGTGGCAACCTCCAAGTGGCTGTTGGAAGGAAGATACATGTCATGGAGCCCACTGCCGCTAAAATTGGTCCAGATACCACCAGAAACGTTGGTCAGGTTATAGCTGCCACTCACGGGCGGATTGTAGTTGAAACCTTCGTACCAGATGACGTCGGCACGAGAGGCCAGCGGGATGCTGAAGCCGGCGAGCGCCAGCAGGAGGGTTGCGATCTTGTTTTTCATAGGTTGTTGCTTGCTTGTTGTTGTTGTTTGAGATTCATATGCGGCCGGACGGCGGCGAAGCCCGGTGCGGCCAGGGCAAATTTCCATTGGGGCGAACGGGTGTCCGTGTCCGAAAAAGACTCTGCGTGAACTGCACGACCGCTTTTCAAGTTTTCCTGCATCATACAACTGACCAACACAAATCCGACCTTCACTTCCGCGTTTCACTCAACCATCCGCTTGCCACCTCCATGGCTATTCAATGTTTTTTCGCACGGATTCCGCCCGCTGGCAAGCACTTCCTGCAAAAATTATTCACATTTTCACCGAGTTCACCATTCCGTCACCGGCGCGTCACCGTCCGTAAGCTCTGGAATAAATGCCTGGCTTGGTCGGTTCGGGATAGTTGTGCGGGCGCCCCGGTTCCACTACCCTTATCAACGGTGGAAGGACGACCAGCGCAATCTGTGAATTTGAATTTCTCCTGGATTTCAAGGCATCCCCGAATGGTGATTGGGATGGTCTTGCTCGCCAGCCTGGGGCCCTTCCTCAACAAGGCCATTCATGTGGATGACCTGCTCTTCGTTGAGGCCGCAAAATGGATTCAGAATCATCCCGCCGACTTCTATGGTTCCCAGGTCAATCTGTATGGGTCCGCCACCCCCATGTGGACGGTCAATTTCAACCCGCCGTTGATGTCCTACTTTCTGGCGGGCGCGGCCTCGCTTTTGGGCTGGCACGAAACGGCCCTGCACCTAGCCGGCCTGGCGGTCGCATGGCTGACCGCCTTGGGGATTTATGCCCTGGCGCAAAGATGGTGCGGACGGCCGCTGCTGGCCACCCTGGTAGCCATCTTTACCCCGGCTTTCCTGGTTTCGAGCACAACGCTGATGTGTGATGTCCTGATGCTGGGCTTCTGGGTTTGGTCTCTGGTTCTCTGGGATCAGGCCCTGATCCGCGACCAGCCCCGGTGGTGGCGATTTGTCGTGGCCGGTTTTCTCGCGGGTTTGGCCGTGCTGACCAAATACAACGCTTTGTTTTTGTTGCCGTTGTTGCCAGTCCTGAGCCTGCTTCGGGGCCGCCTTTCGGCAGGTTGGTTGCTGGGATTGGGGGTGCCGCTGATCATGGCAGCCGGCTATGAATGGCTTACCGCCAAGATGTACGGGCGCGGATTGTTGTTTTTCGACGCCGGCAAGGTCGAAACTGGCGGGATCGCGTTTCCCGGCGGCTGGAAGGCGCTGGGAATCATCAGCCTGGCCTTCGCGGGCGGCAGCCTGCTGCCCCTCGCGTTCTTTGCGCCCTGGCTGTGGCGGAGGCGGATGCTGTGGGTCATCGGTGGTATCGTCCTTGGACTATCCTTGGGAATGGTACGTTTTGGCGGCAAACTGGCACTGGTTCATGCCTGGGGCGGGCAGCCCTTGACGTGTGGGAGCTTTCTGCTCCAAGTGGGAATCTTGTCCGCAGCCGGAGTCCATTTGCTTCTCTTCGCGGCGTCGGAGGTCCGGCGACGGCAGGATGCTGTCTCCTGGTTGCTCGTTCTCTGGATTTTCAGCGAATTGTTCTGTTGGGCCGCCCTGAGCCATAACTTGAGTGCCCGGCGCTTACTTCCCATCGTTCCGGCGGTGGCCATCCTCCTGGCCCGACGACTGGAGGTCCGGCATGGCCGCTCGCTGGCCAAGGGCTGGCTCGCGTGGCCCCTCGCCCTGTCGGCGGCTGTCAGCCTGAATGTCGCCACAGCCGACTGCCGGCTGGCCAATTCTACCCGCGCCGCGGCGCAAGATATTGTCGCCAAATATCAACAACCGGGCCGCAACCTGTGGTTTCCGGGCGGGTATGGCGCCTTCCAATTCTACATGGAAAAGCTGGGCGCCCATCGAATCGATGTCGCGCGGACCGTGCTTGAGCCCGGAGACGTTGTGGCCGTACCCCTGTTCAATAACGCCATAGTCGAGCTTCCCCCCGGCGGTGTGGGTTGGGTTGAGGGACTGCAATGCCGGCCGGGCTTTTGGATGAATCCATATGGTTTCACTGAAACCACCGCAGCCGGATTTTACGGGGCTGACCTGGGGCCAGTACCATTTGCCTTCGGAACATTACCTGACCAGGACTACGCGGTGGTGAGTGTCGTTTACCAAACCGAGTACCAAACTCGGCCCGCTAATCCACGCGCGGTGGAGGCGGGTGGCGCGCCCACGTTTACCAACATTTTTTACGAGTGCAAAGCGGAGCCCTTGCTTAGCGGAAAGCCGGAGTCCATGCGCCAAGCCAGGCTGGCCACCCAACTAGAGCGGGACGGAAAACTTGCCGAAGCCGTTCAATGCTATCGCGCGGCCCTGGCAGCGGATACCAACGACCCGGTGGTTTTGAACAACCTGGCCTGGATTTTGGCGACGGCCGGCCAGCCGGAGTTGCGCAACGGACCAGCGGCGGTGCAACTGGCCCGCCGCGCCGTGACGTTAACCGATTGCCGGCTGCCGCGGGTCATCGAAACGCTGGCCGCCGCACAAGCCGAAGCCGGCCAATTTTCGGAAGCCTGCGCAACTCTCGGCGTTGCCAGCACGCTTGCCCTGGTCACCGGGCAAAAGGACCTGGTCTCCGCCGACGAGAAACTGTTAAAGCTGTACTCGGCCGGCAAGACGACGGGAATGACCAACGCCCCGTGAATGTCTGGTAGCACGGCGCCGGGCCATTTGCCCCGTTCGTCCCCACCCCTGCCGCCAGGGGGTCGATTTTCCCCGTTCCTGTCGCAACCGAATGACAGGCCAACCGCTCGAAATGATTTGCAGCCGGGACGCTTTTTGCTAGGTTCCCTCGTGATGGGGAAAGTTATGAAGCGCTGGCTTTTCATCGCATTGGCCGCTTTGCTTCCGGGCACTGCGGCGGTTCCCGCCGCCCAGGTCGGCCTCATTAAAATCAATGGCGCTATCGGCCCGGCCACCGCCAGTTACATCGCCCGCGCCGTTGAGACCGCAGCCGCACAGACCGATGAATGCCTCGTCATCCAGCTCGACACCCCGGGGGGCCTGCTCGAATCCACCAAGGAAATCGTCCAGACGTTCTACACCGCCAAGGTGCCGACGGTCGTTTACGTTGCGCCCTCCGGCGCCAGCGCCGGCAGCGCGGGCGTGTTCATCACGCTGGCAGCCGACGTGGCCGCCATGGCGCCCAACACCAGCATCGGCGCGGCCCACCCGGTCGAGATCGGCACCACCGGCAGTCAGGAAAAAACCGATGATGTGATGAAACAGAAACTGGAGAACTATGCCGCCAGTTTCATCGAAACCATCGCCGACAAACGCCACCGCAACGTCGAATGGGCCAAGTCCGCCGTCGTTGAAAGCAAGGCGACGACCGCAGAGAAGGCGCTGGACACCGGGGTGATTGATTTGATTGCGGCAGATGTGCCGGATCTGCTCAAACAACTCGACGGACGCGAGGCCGGCGGCAAATCGCTTCACACGGCGGATGCCAAGGTGCAGGAAATTCCCATGAATGCGTGGGAGCGATTTGCGCAACTCTTTCTCCGGCCGGAGGTGATGTTCCTCCTGATGCTGGTGGTCATTTACGGGTTCATCGGCGAGTTGAGTCATCCGGGGGCCATTCTTCCGGGCGTGGCCGGCGCCATCGCCCTGTTGCTCGTGCTCTACATGTCCTCCATCCTGCCCGTCAGCGTCACCGGCATTGTCCTGATCGGGCTGGCGATCACGTTGTTCATTGTGGATATTTTTGCGCCGACGCACGGGGTGTTAACCGTGGGCGGCATCGTGGCCTTTTTTCTGGGCGCCATGATGCTCTTCAGCCAGGCGGGGCCCGGATTTAAACTGTCTCCTGCTTATATTGTGCCGGCAACGCTGGTCACCGCCGCGTTTTTCGCGTTTGTTGTCGGCAAAGGCATTCGCGCCCAGTTTAGACCGGTTCAGGCCGGCAAGGAAACCCTGCTGGGCCGGACGGTCGGCGCACTGTCGCGGATTGACGCGCAGGGCGGCAAGGTGTTTGTCGAGGGAGAAACGTGGAACGCCGTCAGTGAAACGCCGGTGGAAGCCGGCCAGCCGGTGGAAATTACAGGCATTGAAGGCTTGCAGTTGAAAGTGAAACCGAAACAACCATAACGAAGAAAATCAAAATTATGAACGAACTCATCGGTCTGCTGATTCGATTATTTGGCGCGTTAGGTCCGGTCGTGGTCATTCTGATCGTGCTGGCGCTGTTCGTGCTGCCGCAGGCGCTGCGCATTTTGCGCGAATACGAGCGCGGGGTCATCTTCCGGCTCGGCAAGCTGATCGGCGCCAAGGGGCCGGGGCTGATCATTCTGATTCCGGTGGTGGACAAGATGGTGCGAATGGACCTGCGCGTGGTGACCATTGACGTTTCCAAGCAGGAAATCATGACCAAGGACAATGTGCCGGTGACCGTGGACGCGGTGGTGTACTTCCGCGTCATCAACCCGACCGATGCCGTGGTGAAGGTGGAAAATTTCTGGAAGGCCACTTCGCTCATCGCGCAGACGACGTTGCGCAGCGTGCTGGGCAACGCATCGCTGGACGATCTGCTGTCGCAGCGCGACGCGATCAACCAGAAGCTCCAGGAAATCATCGACCGCCAGACCGAGCCGTGGGGTGTGAAGGTGACGGCCGTGGAAGTGCGCGACGTGGCGCTGCCCGACAGCATGAAGCGGGCGATGGCCAAACAGGCCGAGGCGGAGCGCGAGCGCCGGGCCAAGATCGTGAACGCCGAGGGCGAGTACCAGGCGGCTGAAAAGATGGTGCAGGCAGCGAACATGATCGCCAAGGAGCCGATCGCCCTGCAACTGCGCTATCTCCAGACCATGCGCGAGATGGCGAGCGAACACAACACGACCACCTTCCTGCCGCTGCCGATCGATTTGTTCAGCGCGTTTTTGAAGAAATGATTTTGTGAGATAGGCACAAGGCTTCTCCAGATGAAACGCATTCTACTGATTCCGTTGGTTATAGGTTGTCTTTGGTTGCCGGCGGGTTGCGCGACTGAATGTAGCCAGCGTTCTTGTCAGGCGACTAAAAGTTTACCGGCATCAACCAATTACATTCTGAGCGTGGACATAAAAGACGTGGATGGCCATTGGATGACAAATTCCTGTTGGGCGTATGTGGGCCTGGGGCCGGTCTATGGTGACAAGCATACACCTACACAAACAAATTCCGCGGGACACTTGTCGTTCTCTATTCCAAGCAACGTCTGGTGGTGGGGCCTTTATCTGGAAGGCACCGACAATGCGCACAAGCCGTTTTGCTGGGTGATGCAGCAAAGTAATCTTTTGGAGAATGTTAATATCGGAATTGTCATTAACAAATGTCCGTGATTGGAGGCCACAAAAGTCCGTTGGCAGTCCGTAATTGCAAATTGAAATTTATTTCATGCCCCTCTACGAATACGAGTTGTGCGAAGGCGAGTGCAAGGTGTGCGGCGGGAGGTTCACCTTGCGCCGGCCGCTGAGCGCGCCGGAATTGACGCAGTGTCCGGCCTGCAAGAAGCCGGTGCGCAAGGTCCTTTCCGCCTTCAACACCCCCACCAAACTCAAGCCGCTGTCCATCACCGACGCGAAAAAGGCCGGATTCACCGTGCTCAAACGGGTCAGCAAAGGAGAATACGAAAAGCAGTAAGGCGTTAAACGGCCAAACCGATGCCGGACCGCGATCGGGTCCCCGGCACGGAGTCTGCGATTCAACCGTTTAATGCCGCCCTGAATTTGAATTCATTTTTGACGCAGGGTGTCCAATCCATTAGCCTGAAAATTTGAGATGGGTTTCAGCCTTGCATCCTTCAAGCGCGGTCTGCCTTGGGCGGCCGCCGCCGGGCTGGCGGTGTATTCGGCTCAGGCGCAACGTTCGGTGTTTCGGGGGGGCCAGCCCATTTTGTTTTCGGAGCCGGCGAGCGACACAGTCGCGTCCAACACGCCATCCCTCACCCCCAAGCCGCCCGAGTCGCTGGATCTCAGCGATGCGGCGCAAGCCCCGCTGTCGATGAACTTCAACCGGTTGCCGGACAACGCGCCGCTGCCGTCCGTCATGCCGATGCTGCTGCCGGGCGACGTCGAACGGGAGCGGGTCCAGGAAGACCGCCGGCGGAATTGGGCGCTGTTGACGCCCGCCGAAATCATCGGCGTCGTAACGCCGGAACAAATTTTGGGCATTACGGAGCGCGACGCCTTCGGCCAGCCGAAGTATTCAACCGCCCTGGAGCGCTACGCCGACCGCCAGAACCGCCTGCTGCTGCTGGCCAAAACCAACGCGCTGCCCGTCGGCAATACCCCTTCGGCCTGGTCTTATCCCGGCGCTCAGCGGGAGGAAGCGAATCCCCTTTTGGGTCCGCGGGAAATCCCGGACGCGCAAACCGGTTGGCGCTTCAAACCGGCCCCCAATAATCCTGCCCCGGACCGGCCGAATGAAAACAGCGCCTGGTCCAGATTGTTTGATACTACGCCGGCCGCGTTGACGCCGATAACGACCTTGTCTCAGGACGACAATATGGACCGCTTCCGACAGTTGCTCAATCCGAGCCCGGCCTCTGCGGTTGCGGCGGCCGCTTCGGGTTCGGGTGGTTTGAAGACCTCGCTGCCGCAGGCGTTGCTCGGCTCCGGTCTGGCCCAAGCCCAACCCAGCCGGCTGGGCGCGTCCTTCGCACCGTTGACGAGCGGGATTGGCCGGCCCACCGGACTGCCGAAATTGACCGGAGCTTGGGTCCTGAGTTATACGTCGTCTCCCCCCACCGCCGTCTGGGGACCGCCGGCGGCACCCTGGCTGTCGCCGGCCGCTCCACCCGCCGCCCCGCAGCGGCGATTTTGATCCGGGATCCGGTGGCTGAAGTTAATGGGATGAGGTGATCAGCAGCACCTGCTCCAGCGTCGAAATGCCATCGCGAGCCCGACCCAGCCCCACCATGCGCAACGTTCGCATCCCCTGGCTGATGGCCACCTTCCCAATTTCGCGGGTATTGGCGCGGGCAATGATGAGCTTGCGAATCTGGTCCGTCACGGTCATCGCCTCAATGATGGCCATGCGGCCGGCATAGCCGGAATTTTTGCATCGATCACACCCGCGGCCCCGGTACAGTTGCACGCCGTCGAACGTGGCCGGGTCGATGCCGAGATCTTCAAACATTTTAGGCGGATAGGTCACGGGTTCCTTGCAGTGCGAGCAGATGCGACGCATGAGCCGCTGCGCGCAGGACAGAATCACGGACGAGGAAATCAAAAAGGGCGCGATCCCCATGTCATCCAGACGCGCCACCGCGCCGGGGGCGTCGTTACAGTGCATCGTGCTCAGCACCTGGTGCCCGGTCAGCGCGGCTTCAATGGCAATTTCAGCGGTTTCGGTGTCGCGAATTTCCCCGATCATGACGATGTCCGGGTCCTGGCGCAGGATGGAGCGGAGGGCGTTGGCGAAGGTGAGGCCGATTTCCTTCTTGGTGGGCACCTGATTGATGCCGGGCACCTGAAATTCCACCGGGTCTTCGACCGTGACGATGTTGTAGATCGGGTTGTTCAGCTCGTTGAGCGCGGAGTAAAGAGTCGTGGTTTTGCCCGAGCCGGTCGGGCCGGTGACCAGAATCAACCCATGCGGCGCGTCAATGGCGCTCTTGACCTGCTTGAAGGTGTCCGGGTCGAGCCCCAGCTTGTCGACGCTGGCGGTGAGGTTCGTTTTGTCGAGGACGCGGAGCACGATCTTCTCGCCGTGAACCGTCGGAAGCACGGACACACGCAGATCGAAATCCTTGCCGCTGACCTTGACGCGCATGCGGCCATCCTGGGGCAGGCGGCGTTCGGCGATATCCAGGCTGCTCATGATTTTGAAGCGGGAGGCAAGCGCCAGTTGCATCTGCTTCGGCGGCGGCGTGGCGTCCACCAGCACGCCATCGACGCGGTAGCGCAGCCGCATGGATTTCTCGAACGGTTCCAGGTGTATGTCGCTGGCCCGGTCCTTGATGGCCTGGACGATAATGAGGTTGGCCAGCTTGATGACCGGCGCTTCGCCGCTGGAGGCGGCGAGCTGGTCGAGGTTGACTTCTTCGATTCCTTCCTTGACCGCCTCGACGGTTTCGGCCGCGGCCTCTTCCTCGCTTTGCTGCTTTTGCGCATCCTGAATGATGTCCTCCATCGAGCCGCTCTTGGCGGAATCGAAGGCGTTCAGTTTGTCCACGATCGCCTTTTCGGACGCGATGAGCGGGGCGATTTCGAGCTTGGTGATGCGCTTGACGTCGTCGATGGCGAGGACGTTCAACGGGTCGGCCATCGCGAGGAACAGCTTGCTTTCCAGGCGCGAAACCGGGATCACCTTGTAATTATGCGCGGTGTCGCGCGGCAGCAGTTCGACGACCTCTGGCAGAATATTGACACGGGTCAGATTGACAGGTGGGACGTTGAGCACGCGCCCCATGGAGACCGCGAGGTCCTGTTCGCTCACGTAAGCCTTGTCCACGATGAGCTTGATGAGCCGGGAGCCCTCCTTTTTCTGCTGCTCCAGCAACTCCTCGATCTGCCCGGCCGACAGAAGACCATCCTCGACGAGGGCGTCAGCGATGCGTTCACCGAATGACTTGACCTTGGCCATGGCGTTAGTGGAAGGCCTTGCGGAGGTAGTTCATCAAATCGTCCGGTGGCGCCAGATACCAGAGCAGCCGGTGGCTGGTGGCTTCCGCGAGGTCTTTCACGGCTTGCTGATTGAAAGGATTGGCCGTCGCCACCAGAATGGATTTGCTCATCCGGTCAAAGGGCAGGACACACCAGCGCCGGCAGGCTTCGGCCGGAAAGCCGCGCGTCAGATCAATGTCCACGTCGTATTTTTCCAGCGACAAAAAGGCCGTGTGCGACCGGTCCGCCAGCAGCTTGAGGGATTTTTCCACCGGCAGGATGTTTTTCTGTGCGAGGGAGTGAATGAACGGTTGCGTCACCTCCGCGGCCGTCGCGGCCGGGTCCACGGTTCGCCAACACGCGTCAAAGTCGCTTTCCTTGATGATTTTC
>DATJOW010000022.1:0-20385 GCA_035506715.1 Candidatus Acidiferrum sp.
AACGAGGAGGACATCCGCTTCCTGAAAAACCGCGAAACGCCATTGAAAGACGGCGATGAAATCAGCATCATCCCCGCTATCGCGGGTGGTTAAAAAGTGATCGGTGGGAAATCGGCTCGCGAGTACGCTCGCCCCACCTAAGCAGATTCAAATCATCAATCATAAATCGTAAATCATAAATTCTTTCATCATGGCCAAAGCACTGAAAAAAAATCACGGCAGCTCGCCGAGTTCGCCGAATCAACGGAGATTGTGGCTGATGTTCCCGCCCAAGCTCATCAAGGAGCCGCTGATTTGGAAGCTCGGTCAGAAATTCAAGGTGGTCACCAACATCCGCCAGGCCAGCATCACCGACGAAATCGGCATCGTGTGCCTGGAACTGGACGGCAAGCGCGAAGAAGTGAAAGCCGCCATTGCGTGGATGGAGAAGCAGGGCGTCAACGTCGAGCCGGTGGAAATCAGCGTGATCGAGAGCTGAAGGTAGGGTTGGCGCGCTGCGCCGACCACGGACGCCGCAGCGCGGCGTCCCTACCCAAAGCAAACGGCGCGGCAATGACCGCGCCGTTGTGGTTCCTACGATAAATCTACTTCCGCCGACGGGCTTTGACCTTGAGCTGGGTGTGGGCGTGAATCAGGGCGGCGTGAACGCGGGCGGACTCCTCGTCGCTGAGTTTTTCCGCCAGCCGGGCCTCGGCGCGCTTCTGGGCTTCAATCACCGCGGCTTCGTCAATGTTGTCGGCCTGAATGGCCATGTCGGTGAGCACCGACACGCGGTCGGCGGTAATCTGGACAAAACCATCACCCACGGCCAGGAAAACGGTGTCCTGGCCCTTGCGCGCGACGATTTCGCCGGCGACCAGTTGCGTCATCAAGGGCACGTGGTTCGGCAGAATACCCATCTCGCCTTCGCTGCCGGTGAGCGTGACCATATCCACATCGTCGGAGTAAACCTTCGCCTCCGGCGTGACGATTTCCAATTTGAGCGAGTAGGCCATGATCATTCCTGGTGGGGCGGGGTGTTTTCACACCGGCGCGGCGCGCTGTCCCCAGCGCGCCCAACCTGTTTTACGTCTTTTCCACCTCGTCAATGCCGCCCTTCATGTAAAAATTCTGTTCGGGCACGTTGTCGTGCTTGCCATCGAGAATTTCCTTGAAGCCGCGGACGGTTTCGGCCACTGGCACCTGTTTGCCTGGCCGGCCGGTGAACACTTCGGCCACGGAGAACGGCTGGCTGAGGAACCGCTGAATCTTGCGGGCGCGGTACACGGTGAGCTTGTCTTCGGGCGAAAGCTCATCCATGCCGAGAATCGCGATGATGTCCTGCAGATCCTTGTACCGCTGCAACACGCGTTGGACGCCGCGGGCGGTTTCGTAGTGTTCCTGCCCGACGATGTCCGGCGTGAGGGCGCGGCTGGTGGAAGCCAGCGGTTCCACGGCGGGATAAATGCCGAGTTCGGCAATGGCGCGTTCCAGCACGATGGTCGCGTCCAGGTGCGCAAACGTGGTGGCCGGGGCCGGATCGGTCAGGTCGTCGGCGGGCACGTACACGGCTTGGAACGAGGTGATGGAGCCTTTCTTGGTCGAGGTGATGCGTTCCTGCAAATCGCCCATTTCGGCGGCCAGCGTCGGCTGATAACCGACGGCGCTCGGCGTGCGCCCCAGCAAAGCGGACACTTCCGAGCCGGCCTGCGAGAACCGGAAAATATTGTCCACGAACAGGAGCACGTCCTGATTCTTCTCGTCCCGGAAATATTCCGTGATGGCCAGGCCCGACAACGCGACGCGGAGGCGTGCCCCGGGCGGCTCGTTCATCTGGCCATAAACCAGCGCGATTTTGGATTTGCCGGGATCTTTCTGGTTGATGACGCCGGCTTCGGACATTTCGGTGTAAAGGTCGTTGCCCTCGCGGGTGCGCTCGCCGACGCCGGCGAACACTGACACGCCGCCGTGCAGCTTGGCGATGTTGTTGATCAATTCCATGATGACGACCGTCTTGCCGACGCCGGCGCCGCCGAACGCGCCGACTTTGCCCCCCTTCAGGAACGGGCAGATGAGGTCGATGACCTTGATGCCGGTCATGAGCACCTGCGGCGAGGTGGACTGGTCCTCCAGGGTGGGCGCGGCGCGGTGAATGGGGTAACGTTTGTCCGCGGTGAACGGCCCGCGCTCGTCCACGGCCTCGCCCACGACGTTGAACACGCGGCCCAGCACGCCGTCGCCGACCGGCATGGAGATGGGGCTGCCGGTGTCCGCGACTTCGTATCCGCGCTTGATGCCCTCGGTGGAGCCCATGCAGACGCAGCGCACCCAGTTGTCGCCGAGGTGCTGTTCCACCTCGAGCGTCCGCTTGGCGCGCCCCTCGCCGGGCACGTCGAATTCGATGGTCAGCGCGCTGTAGATGGCGGGCAGTTGGCCGGGGAACTCCACGTCCACGACCGGTCCGATGACTTGAACGACTTTGCCTTTGTTCATACGCTTGATTGCTTAGCCAGCCGCCATTTGCGCGGTGGCGATCTCCAACAGTTCCTTCGTAATGTTCGACTGGCGCAGCTTGTTGTATTGCAGCGTCAGGTCCTTGATGAGCTGGTGCGCGTTGTCGGTGGCATTCTTCATCGCCACCATGCGTGCGCTCTGTTCGCTGGCTTTGGCCTCCAACAGAATCTGGTAAATCTTGAAATTCAAACTGTGCGGCAGCAACGCGCCCAGCACCGTCTCCTCGTCCGGCTCAAACAAAAACGGCACGTCCGAACCGGCCGGCAACTCGTGGGCGGCCGTGTGATCGTGGATCCCGGCGGTGACAGTCTGAATTCTCGCGATCGGCAGGAACGGCACGACCTGCGGCTTCTGGTTCAGGGTGTTGATGAAGCTCGTGAACAGGATGTCCACCGCGTCCACCTCGCGCTTTAGAAACAGGTCCAGCGCAAATTTGGAAATGGCGCGCGCCTCGGCGAATTCCGGCGAGTCCTTGTAAGTGAACTCGGCGGCGAGCTTCCGCTGCGTCCGGGCGATGAACTGCGACGCCTTGCGTCCCGCGGTGATGAAGGTCGTGGCGGCCTTGTCAAATTTCACCGCTTCCCGGAACAGCGTGCTGTTGAGCGCGCCGCACAAACCGCGATCGGTGCTGACGAGGATGACGGCGCGTTCCTGCACCGGCCGGGCTTCCAGGACCGGATGCGTGAAGCCGGTCGTGCGCGCCGCGGCTTCCGCCAGCACGTCGTTCATCAGGGCGGCATACGGCCGGCCAGCCAGCGCGGCCTGCTGGGCCTTGCGCATCTTGGCCGCCGCCACCATTTGCATGGCTTTGGTGATCTGAGAGGTGCTCTTGACCGACTTGATGCGCCGGCGGATGTCGCGGGTGGTGGCCATGGCAAATTACCTCCGGCAGCGCCTCCCGACGCGATAAAGCGGGGCGGTTTCGCGGACGTGAAAACCGATTTCCCGCCGGTTTTCGGGCAAAGGCGGTTCCACCAATTGCCGGATGGCCTCGAACAGGTCTTGAATAGCGGTGTCATGGCCGCTGACGCGCCGTTCCAGATCCGCCAGTTTTCCGGCCAGTTCCTTATGCGCGGCCAGTTGCTCGCGCATCAGCACGAATGCGCGGACGACCCGGACGCTCGCTTCAATGGCCATCGGACTCTTCAGCACGCTGGCCAACATCAGCGCGCCATGCTCGGTGAAAACCCTCGGCAGTTTACGCCGTCCACCATGCAAACTTGATATCGCCATTTGCGATATCAAGCTTCTAAACTCCTGTCGGACAAGCTGAAATGCAAAATCCGGTGGAAACCTGCCGGCGTTTCGCTTGATTTGCTCGTTTAACCGCATCGTGCTTACCCCGTAAATCCGCGCCAGATCAAAATCCAGCATCACCCGTTGGCCGCGAATGAGGTAGATCATTTCCTCAATGCGTTTTGCCGGGGCGGTTTTTGGTTGGTAGCTGACCATGGACTGAATCAGTGGTACGTCGGTTTAAACTCCGTCATGGCGGCCTTCAAATCAGTCACCGTCGCGTCCTTCAAGGCCTTCTCCTTCTCGATCCGCGCCATCAACGACTGCTTCCGGCTGGTCATGAAATCCACCAGCTTGTGCTGAAAATCCTTGATCTTGTCCGGCGGCACGTCGTCCATGAACCCGTTTTGCGCCGCCCACAGTACCACGACCTGGACCTCGACGGGCATCGGGTTGTACTGGACCTGCTTGAACAATTCCACGATGCGCTTGCCGCGCTCCAGTTGCGCCTGCGTCTTCGCGTCCAAATCGGAGCCGAATTGCGCGAAAGCCGCCAACTCGCGGAACTGGGCGAGGTCGCCCTTGATGCGGCCGGCAACCTTTTTCATCGCCTCCACCTGTGCCGCGGAGCCGACGCGTGACACCGACAGGCCGACGGAAATCGCCGGGCGCACACCCTGGTAAAACAGGTCCGTTTCCAGGTAAATCTGGCCGTCGGTGATGGAAATGACGTTCGTGGGGATGTAGGCCGAGACGTCACCCGCCTGGGTTTCAATGATGGGCAACGCGGTGAGCGAGCCGTTGCCGCTTTTCTCGCTGAGGCGCGCGGCGCGTTCCAGGAGGCGGCTGTGGAGGTAAAACACGTCACCGGGATACGCTTCGCGGCCGGACGGCCGTTTGAGCACCAGGGACACCTGGCGATACGCCACGGCGTGCTTGGACAGATCATCGTAAATGATGAGCGCGTCCATGCCTTGATCCATGAACCATTCACCCATGGCGCACCCGGCAAACGGCGCGAGATACTGGTTGGTGGCCGAGTCCGACGCCGCCGCCACCAGCACGATGGTGTAGGGCATCGCGCCGGCCTCTTCCAGCACGGCCACGACGCGGGCCACGTCCGACTGCTTCTGGCCGATGGCGACATAAATGCAATACAGCGGCCGGTAATTCTCGTTCTGCGACTGGCGCGCCGCGTTGTTGAGGCGGGCGTTGTTGATGATAGCGTCGATGCCGATGGTTGTCTTGCCGGTCGAGCGGTCGCCGATGATCAATTCGCGCTGGCCGCGGCCGATGGGAATCATCGCGTCAATGGCCATGATGCCGGTCTGCACCGGCTGGTTGACCGAGCGGCGCTTGATGATGCCCGGCGCAATTTTCTCCACCGGGTAGGCGGTGTCGCTCTTGATCGGGCCCTTGCCGTCGAGCGGCTGGCCGAGCGCGTTGACGACCCGGCCCAGCAACCCTTTGCCGACGGGCACCTGCAGCAGCTTGCCGGTGGTGCGGACCTCGGCGCCCTCCTTGATGCCGGTGTAATCGCCGAGGATGATGGCGCCGACTTCGGTTTCCTCGAGGTTCAACGCCAGGCCGGTGATGCCGTTGCCGAAGTCGAGCATCTCGTTGAGCATCGCGTCGGTCAGGCCCTCGATTTTTGCCACGCCATCGCCGATTTCCCGGACGATGCCGACATTTTGTTTGGCCGTCGCGGCCTTGGCGCCCGCGATCTGGGCTTCAATATCTTGCAGTAGATTGCTCATAATCTCCGTTTAAAAACTCTGTTCCAATTTTTGCAGCCGGGTCCGGATGCTGCCATCGTAGAGGTCGCTGCCGACCTTGATGCGCAGGCCGCCGATTAACGCCGGGTTCCGGTCGAACGTGATTTCCACGCCGGCGCCATACATTTTCTGGAGCCGGCTTGTGATTTTCGCTTGCAGGTCGGTCGCCAGTGGCACGGCGCTTTCGATGCGCGCGGTGCGGCGTTCGACGTCCAGCTCCACCAGATGGCTGAAGCGGGTTAAAATCTCGATGTAACGCCGCGGTTTCTGCGCCAGCACCTCCGTGACGGCCAGGCGGACGCGGGTTTCGTCCAGCAGACCATCCACTTGGCAGCTGCGGAACAGCTCCCGGGCACTGCGTTGCGCCTGTTTGGAAATCTTCATCTTGCATTCGGCAGGGCGGTGTGTTCCACACCGCCGCGGCGCGCAGTGGGCTGCGCGCCCTGCCTTTTATGATGCCAGTTGCTTTTCGGTTTCTTCGGCCAGCCGCCGCTGGTCCTCCGGCGTGAGAACCTTGCCGGTGACGGTGGCCGTGGTTTGCACCACCAGCCGGCCGACTTCCCGCTTCAGTTCCTGCAGCATCCGGTTGTGGTCCTGCACGGCGGCTTCCCGCGCCTTGACCAGGATTTGTTCCGCGGCGGCGACGGCCTTTTGGGTTTCCTGCTCGCGCACGCGGGCGGCGGCGGCGCGGGCTTCCTCGATCATTTGGTTGGCCTGGTCGCCGGCCTTGGCCAGGATTTCCCGGCGCTCCGCCTCGGTTTTGGCGAGGTCCGCCTTGATCTGGTCAGCATTGGCCATGGCCTCGGCAATTTTTTCGCGGCGGGCGTCCAGCATCGCGAAAACGGGCCGGTAGGCCCAGCGCCACAGCACGAACAGGACAATGCCAAAGTTGATCGCCTGGGCGATCAGTTTCGGCCACTGGATGCCCATGGATTGCAGGGTCTCTGCCATAGGACGACGCGGTAGAATTACTTGTTGACGACGAAGAACACGAGGATGGCCAGACCTTCGGACAGCGCCATGGCGATCAGGGCGGTGGTGAAGACCTTGCCAAAGGTGCCGGGATTCCGCCCGATGGCGACGGCCGCGCCCAGCCCGGCCAGACCGATTCCAATGGACGCGCCCATACCGACGAGGCCGACTCCGATGTTGCCGTGCAATTGTTCGACGGCTGCTTGTGCTAGCATCATATGTTTATTTCAGTTGATGTTGACTTGGTTCGTTGTGTTTCCGGCGGCCGCCCGCGCGGCCGCTGTGGTAAAATTTCTAATGGCCGGGGGCCGCGCCTTCCTCCTCCGTGTGCGAGCAGAGGATGCCGATGAACGAGATGCTCAGCACCGTGAACACCAGCGCCTGCACGATAGCCACCAGCAATTCCAGAAAATAAAACGGCACGGCGGCCAGTCCCAGCGGCGAGTTCGTCAGCATCATCGTCAAAACGTTTTCCCCGCCGTAGATGTTGCCGTAAAGCCGCATGGCCAGCGCCACTGGCCGGACGAAAAAGATGGAAACCAGTTCCGTCAGCCCGATAAAGATGAATATCAGCAACAAGGGCGGGAATGCCCACTTGTTGGTCTCCACCTTGACGCCAAAGATATGTTTGATGAAGCCCATCGGCCCGTTGTAGCGGATAGCCCAATAAACATTCATCACCAGAAAGATGGCGGCCATGGCCACGGTGGTGTTGGCGTCCGCCGTTGGCGGCCGGAGCAGCGGGATGTCTGCGTGCTCGACGCCCAAGGGCGCCCCGCTGGGATGGCCCCAGCCAATGCTGCCGACGCCGGGCAGCAGCCCCGTCAGGTTCGAGGCCAGAATGAAAATGAAATACGTCGCCACCAGCGGGAACGCCCAGCGGGTTACCTTCGGTTCGAGGATTCCCGCCGCCAGGCCCTCCAACCCTTCAACCGTGGTCTCGACAAAATTCTGCGTGCCGGCCGGCACCTCCTGCATGCGGTGCGTGCCGATCCGGATGATCAGGAAAATCACCGCGCCGACAATCCAGGTGAACACCATGGCATTGGTCACCGGCAGGGGTCCGACGTGGAACAGCGTCGGCGCATCCGCCGAAACCAGCGGCCGGCCTGCTTCCGCGTGACCGGCGGATGCCGGTGCAGCCGACGCCGCCCCGGCGGCAGCCAGGCCGACGAGAACGGCGCAGACAAAAATGATTTTTCTGAGTTGCTTCACACCGGCAAAAACCGATCACTCCTGAACCACCTCCGGACACTCCCTCCCCGGTCCAACTGACGGGGCGTCCGGAGCGCAGAAGCTTGACGCAGAGCGAAGAAGTTCACAAGCACTTTTTGGTCACTCGCCTGTCAAGTTCAGCTTATCCAAATCGCGCCCGGGCGAACATTGGACCTTGGTCCAACGCCGGCGGGATTCAACCTGCTGGCCAGCCGCCGCGCAGGATTTCCGGCGAATTCCCCTGCTCGTGCAGGGCCCGCAGACTCAACGCGTCATGGCGCTTGGCCAACCGCTTCCCTTGTTCGTCCCGCATCAACTCACAATGGAAAAATCGCGGCGGGGTCAGGTTGAGGGTGCGATACAGCAGGAGCTGCCGCGCCGTGCTCAACAACAAATCCGCCCCGCGCACCACTTCGGTGATGCCCATGGCGGCGTCGTCCACCACACAGGCCAGTTGATAGGCCGGAACATCGTCATGACGCCAGACCACGAAATCGCCGAAATCGCTTCCGGCCACGAACCGCTGCGGGCCGAAGTTTCCGTCCGTGAACGAAACCACTTCGCCGTCGGAAACGCGGAAGCGCCAGTTGAAGCGGGTTGAGGGTTGAGAGTTGAGGGTTGAGAGCTGTTTGCCTCGGCAGGTCCCGGGGTAAATCACCTCGTCGTCCTCACCATGCGGGGCGCGGGCGGCGTTCCGGATGTCGCTGCGCGAACAGGTGCAGGGATACAGGAAGCCGGCGATTCGCAGCTTTTCCAAAGCGTTGAGATAAAAAGATTGCCGTTCGCTCTGCGAATACGGGCCGCAGGGGCCGCCGCGATCCGGTCCTTCTTGCCATTCGAATCCAAACCAGCGCAGGTCCTCCAGCATCTGCGTGACGAACTCGAGCCTGAAGCGCCTCGCATCAATGTCCTCGTTGCGCAAAATCAACTTGCCACCGTTCGTGCGGGCGCGCTGCTGCGCCACCCAGAACGTCCGCGCATGGCCGAGGTGCAACAAACCCGTCGGCGACGGCGCCAGGCGGCCCCGATATTGTGGATTGCGGATTGCAGATTGCGGATTCACAGAAACGATTCGCGCCCATTCCCGAAATTCGCGTCTCAGAATGGCTCCTCCGGATTCGCCGCCAGCCATTCGCCCAACCCGGGCAGCGGCCGGGACAACACCTTTTGGATTTTGGCAATGCTCATTGACGTGTCCAGCGCCCGCGGCGGCCCGGAGACGTCCCGGGCCGAGCCCGATTCGATGGGGGTTTTGATTTCCGGCCAGCGCTGGACGAGCAAACGGCCGATCTGCCAGCGCGACAATTTTTCCGCGCCGGCCACCTGGAACAGCCCGGCGCTTTTTTTATCCGCCAGTTCCCAGACGGCCCGCGCGGTTTCGACCGCCGGGATCGGACAGCGGAATTCGTCGGTGAAGAGTTTCATTCCCGCCGTGGTCTGCAACGCCCGGCGCAGCTGCTCGTTGAAGCCGCGATTGCCCGTGCGCGATACGCCGCCGTTGAGCGACGTGCGCGCGACCGTGTGCCGCGGATTCTGCAGCACGATTTCCTCGGCGTCCGCCTTGGTCTGGCCATACACGTGCAGCGGATTCTTCGCGTCGGACTCGGCATAATTTCCCTTGCGGCCGTCAAAAACCAGGTCGGTGGAAAAAAAGAGGAACTGCGCGTCCGCCGCCAGGTCGGCGAGGAGGCGCGTGGCCTCCACGTTGACGCGCCGGGCCAGCTCTGGCCTGGCCTGGGCCTCGGCGATGGTGCAAACGGCGGCGCAATGGATGACCAGTTGCGGCTGGTCCTTCGCCCACGCGCGCCGCACGGCGGTAAAATCCAGCAGGTCAAACTGGTCGCGCGTCAGGGGACGCACCCGCCAGCGCGGGGCGAACTTTGGCGCGGTCTGCACGAGATAATTGCCAATCAGCCCGTTCGCGCCGGTGATCCAGGCGAGTGGTTGTTCTTGTTCATTCATTCCACGAAAGACGAAATGCTAGAGGCAAAGCCCCCACAACCAAAAGTGAATTCGTCCGCACCTGATTTATTCCAAAATGCGACCGCAACGCCAAACCACTCGACGCCGAGCACCTTCTTCCGGACTTTCCAAATGTGTGGCTTGGCCCTCAGCGTGGTTGCGCCAAAGGTGGTATGTTTAATTGGCTCGAGGGATCCGTGCTTCGGTTGGTCGGCAAAAAACCTGTTGACGGATTCTGGGGCGAAGCGTATAAATCCAAACGATTTGATAGTTAAGTAAGTGTTGCAGTTGTTGGCACAAAGCAAATCTAGGTTCCTCACCAATTAGTTGTGCCACAAGGGCGACGGTGTGCTGTATATTGTGGTTTTTACTTTACTTTAACCGGCAACTCTGGTTGCCTAGACAAAAGTCATGTATCTCAAGAATCTCACGGTTTTTGGCTTTAAGTCCTTCGCGGACAAGACCGCGCTCAATTTTCAACCCGGGGTCACCGCCATCGTCGGTCCCAATGGCTGCGGCAAATCCAACGTTTCGGACGCCATCCGCTGGGTGCTGGGCGAACAGTCCGCCAAGGCGTTGCGCGGCGGCGAAATGGCCGACGTCATCTTCACCGGCACCGATGGCCGCAAGCCGATGGGCATGGCCGAAGTCTCGCTGACGCTCGGCGACATGGACGCAGATCACCTGCGCGCCGCCGGCGTGGAGGTGACTTACAACGAGGCGACCATTACCCGCCGGATTTTCCGCGACGGCAACAGCGAGTACTTCGTCAACCGCACGCCGTGCCGGCTCAAGGACATCCAGCAGCTGTTCATGGGCACCGGCGTGGGCCGGACCAGTTACAGCATCCTCGCCCAGGGTCATATCACGCAGATCCTTTCCAGCAAACCCGAAGATCGCCGGATGATTTTCGAGGAAGCCGCCGGCATCACGAAATATAAGAGCCAGAAACGCGAGGCGCTCCGTAAACTGGAATACACCGAGCAAAACCTGTTGCGCATCGCCGATCTCATCCGCGAGGTGAAACGGCAGATCGGATCGCTCCAGCGCCAGGCCGGCAAGGCCCGCCGGTACAAACAGATTTCCCAGGAACTCCAGCATCTCGACACCCAGCTCGCACGTCACCAGTTTGACGTGCTCCAGGCCGAAATCGCCGAGAAGCAGGCGGCCGCGGAAAAACTGCGCGGCGAGGTTGAAACCGGGTCGGCCGACGTGTTGCGGTGCGAGGATGAAATCAAGCAGTTGCGCGAGCGGCTCACGGAACTCGAACACGAAGTCGCCGCCCAACAGCAGCGCAGCCTGGAGTTGAAGGGCGAGACCGACCGGCACGAAAGCCGGATTCAGTTCAACGCGGAACGGCTGCGCGAGCTCGCCGACCAGAACAGCAAGGCGCTCGCGGACATCACCCAGGCCGAGGAGCGTTGCCACGCCGCGTCCATCGAATCGCAATCGGTGGGCGAACGCCTGGCCGCCTCGGAGGGCGCGCTCCAGCGGCATCGCCTGGCCCTGGAGGAGAAGCAGCGGACGTTGAGCGCGGTGGAGAACGATTTGCGCCAGCGGCAGGAGGCGCTGCGCTCGGCGCAAGCGGACGCCTTTGCCGCCGCGCAGGACCTCACGCGCATCCGTAACGAGATCACCGCGCTCGATTTGCAGAAGCAGGGCAACAGCATCCGGCTCGAGAAACTTTCCGCCGAAAAATTGCAGCTCGAGGAGGAACGCACCCGGCTGGAAGCGCGTTTGCAGGAGTTCACCGCCAGCGTGGAAGCGGAAAAGCTGAACGCGCAGACCAAGCGCGGCACCGTCGAGCAGCGCCAGAGCCGGCTGCGCGAATTGCAGGAGGAATTATCGGCGGCGGCGGCCGAGCAGGACCGGTTTTTGCAGGCGCAGGCCGAGAAGCGCACGCGCCTGAACGTGCTCGAACAGCTCGAAGGTTCCCACGAAGGCTTCAGCGTGGGCACCCAGGCCGCCCTGCGCCAGTCCCGCAAGGTCATCGGGTCGCTCGCCGACCGCATCCGCGTGCCGGATTCGTACGTCGTGGCCATCGAAAACGCGCTGGGCCACCATCTTCAACTCGTTTTGACCGAGCAGCCCGAGTCCGCGCAGCAAATCATCGCCGACCTCAGCGCCAACAAGGTCGGGCGCGCGAGCGTTGCTGCCCTGGCGATGGAGCTGGATGCCAAACAGCTCGCGTTTGAAGGCGACATGGCGCCCGGCAGCGGCTTGGAGGCGATTCAAAACGGTCTGCAACCGGGCCAGGTCATTCATGCGCTCAGCGTGGTCGAGGCCGAACCGTCCGTGGAAAAGCTGCTGAAGGCGCTGCTGGGCCGCACGTTCATCGCGTCGGACCTTGCCACGGCGACCGCCCAGGCCCAGAACGGCCACTCCGGGTGCGATTTCGTCACTTTGACCGGCGATTTGCTGAGCCGGCACGGCATTTACACCGGCGGCTATCTCAACGGCAACGGCAATCCCAAGGCCCCGGCTTCGATCCTCGGCCGCAAAAACCAGATTTCCGAATTGCACGGCGAGCTGACGGAAGTCCAGCTGCGCGTGGCCGAGATGAGCCGCAAACGCGGGGCGCTGGTGAGCGAGCAGACGGAGCTGCAGGCCGGCCTGCAGCAGGCGCAGACGGAACTGCGCGAGCAGGAAGTGGCCATCGCCACGCGCGAAGGCGAATTCAACGCGCTGCAAAATTCCCACCGGCTGCTGCACCAGAAAATCGAGACGGTCGTCTTTGAAGTCCAGAGCCTCGCGGCGCAGGAAACGGAAGGCGCGCAAAAGCGCAATGCCCTGGCCGCGCAGTTGAGCGAGCTCGAGGCCCGCGAACGCGCCGGCCAGGAGCAGGTGGCCGCGCTCACGGCCGAACTAGACCAGCTGCGGCAGCAGCGGGACGCCGCCCACGCCGCGCTCACTGAGAGCAAGGTCGCGCTCGCGGCGGAGGAGCAGTTGCTGGTCTCGTTCCGCCAGCAGCAGCAATCGCTGAAAGCGCGCATTCAGGAGCTGACCCAGGCGGTCGAGCAGCGGCGCGCCGAGGTGGCCTCGTTCATCGGCCGCCAGCAGCAGGCCGAATCGGAAATCCAGGATTCGCGGTCGCAAATCGAGCGGTTGCAGCACGAGCGCGAGCAGGTCAACACGCTGGCGGCCGAACTGTCGGCGCGGAAACAGGCGCAGGAAACCGATGTGACCGCGCGCGAAGAAAACCTGCGCGGCCAGCGCAACCGGCTGACCCAATTGCAGGAGCAGCGTGGCGCCCTGGACGTGGAATTGGCGCAGAAAAACATGTCTGTCCAAAACCTCCGCGAGCGCATCCAGCAGAAGTATCACGTCAACCTCGACGACGTGCGCGGCGAGTGCATCACTATCACGTTCGCCGACGAAGGGCCGGCCAAGGTGCACGTAATGACGCCGGACGAGATGGCCGCGAGTGGCGCGGCCACCGACTGGACGGCGGTGGCGCGGCAGATCGAGGCCTTGCAGCAGCGGCTCGACGAGATCGGCCCGGTGAACCTGGTGGCCATCGAGGAATACGAGGAAACCGAGCAGCGGTATCAGTTTCTGACCAAGCAAAACGACGACCTGGTGGCGGCCAAGGCGCAGTTGCTCGAAGTCATCAGCCGCATCAACGTCCAGACCCGGCAGATGTTCAGCGAGACGTTCGAAAAAATCCGCGAGAACTTCCGCACGATGTTCACCGAGGTCTTCGGCGGCGGCAAGGCGGACCTGATTTTGTCGGACCAGAACGACGTGCTGGAGAGCGGCATTGAAATCATGGCGCGCCCGCCGGGCAAACAGTTGCAAAGCATCTCGCTGCTGTCCGGCGGCGAACAGACGATGACCGCTGTGGCGCTGCTCTTCTCGATTTATCAGGTCCGGCCCAGCCCGTTCTGCGTGCTGGACGAGCTGGACGCGCCGCTGGACGAGGCGAACATCAACCGGTTCGTTCGTATCCTGCAACGCTTTCTGGCGCACTCGCAATTCATCATCATCACGCACAACAAGCGCACCATTGGCATGGCCGACGTGCTGTACGGGGTGACGATGGAGGAACGCGGCGTGAGCAAGATGGTCAGCGTGAAGTTTCACAAGACCGGTGACACTGCGCCGGCGGCAGTCGGCGAAGCGAATGCCGAAATGGCGCTGGCGAAATAAGTTCTGATGCCGTGGCGCATCTTCCAGATGCCCGAATGCTTGCGCGCTAACTAAGCCATCGGGACAGTGTCAAGATACGCGCCTTGCCATTTCACCGGTTCGGAAATTGACAGAAGGGGTAGGGCGGATATTCTCCGGCGTGCCGTTGCCATGAAAGCCAATATTTGTTCATTTCAATTCGCCCGACTCTTGGGGTTGACCGGCCGGCCATCCAGCCGGCACGGTTCCCGCCGGTAAAACAGGCGGATTCCGGTTAAGGGAAAGGTTCCGTGCGTTTTACCTCTGGCCATGACCGCATCTCATTTGGGCGCGCGTTTGCCGAAGAAGCATTCCCGCCGCCCGGCCCGTTGACCCGGGCGGTTTGGGGGTCCTTCCTGCTGCAATTCGTGATCGCCGCGGCGGTGTTTCGAGTGATGGGATATTACCGGCTGATGGACCCGGACGAGGGGCATTTTCTCGGCGCAATCCGCAACGTTTATAACGGCCTGG
The DNA here is from genome assembly GCA_035506715.1 of Candidatus Acidiferrum sp. GTDB lineage: Bacteria > Verrucomicrobiota > Verrucomicrobiia > Limisphaerales > UBA11358 > UBA11358. The sequence continues at coordinate 14,292 of DATJOW010000022.1, forward strand.
TCCCGTGCCAGGACTTTTTTTTCCAGCAGATGCCGCTGTTTCCGTATCCCTACGCTGCCGCAATGAAAATTTTCGGTTATGGCTACGAACCCTGCATCTGGGTGTCCGTGCTCTGCGGCGCGGGTTTGGCGGTTGTGACGTCAGCCTGGTTCGTGCGTTATGGAGGCGGGGTGGTGGCGGGTTGGGTGGGGTGGTGTTTGGTCCTGCTCAACGCGCAGATCCTGTTTTGGACGCCCACCGTCAAGAATCATGCCATGCCCGTGTTCTTCGGCATGCTGGCGCTCTACGCTGCTTCCCGCCGCGGCGCGTCCAGGTCGTCGGCGTTCTGGTGGGCGGCGCTGGCCGGTTTTGCGGCGATGTGGGCGGTTGGCACGCGCCTGCTGGCCCTGCCTTTTACGCTGCTGGCCGGTGGTTGGATCCTGATGCGGGTCGTCACGCAGCCGCGGGCGGTTGGCGTTTGGCAGGGATTGGCCGGTTTTGCCCTCGGGCTGCTGCCTCCGGGATGCTTGCTGCTGCGGAGCGTGCTGCCGGATCCGTGGGTGTTCGGTTTCGATGTCGTCGGTTTTCACGCGATCCGGTCCGGCGATTTGGGCACCTTCGGCACCTGGAAATCGGTCAGCTGGATATTGACTGAAATGTTTTATCAGGGCCAATTTCCCGCCTTGCTGGCGGTCGCACTCATTGCCGGGGTGGGGGGAATTGTGCTTCATTTCCGCAAAACCTCCCGTTCGCCCGTGCCGCCGGAAAAGTCCGCAGCGGCTCCTGCTGACCGGTCACCGGAATTGGTGCCGGCCTGGCTGACCCTCTTCGGCCTCGGCGCGGCCATTTTGGGGCTGTTACCGGAGAAGACCTTCCACCAGTACTTCATGGTGCCGCTGTTGTTTTTTATCCTGGCGGGCTTGCCCGGTTGGTGTGTGCTGCTGCGCCTCCGCAAGCCGGCCGGCATCTTCGGAGCGGTGCTGCTCCTGGCGGCGTATGGCGGAACCCCCTGGCATGGCAGCATCGAACTGTTTAACCATCGGGAATGGGTTTATCCCCGGTTCCCGCGGGAGTACGGAGTTCCCTCCGTCCGGGAACTCTCGCAAGTGCTGGCGGAGATGACGCAGCCGGACGATCCGATATTTACCACGTGGCAGGGTTTCACCTTTTTCGCAAACCGGCGGGACCTGCCGGGCAACGAGAATTTTAACGCCCGGTTGATCGCCAGCCAGTTATCGGAAAACCAATTGCGCCGCCTGCATGTCGCAAGCAATGAGGAATTGACTGCGGCCATCCGGCATGGCGAACCCAAGGTGGTGGTGCTGGGCTTTTTCGTGTCGCATTACCGCGACATTTTGTACGAATGGAATCCAGCCGTGGGCGAGTACACCCTGCGTCCGGAATTCCTGCAGCAGTACCGGCTGATCGGGCATATCGGCTACCATCAGATCTGGCTCAGACAGCAACCTTGAACGGGCTTCGCCGGACTGGTTGCCGCAAGCGGCGTCAGAACGAACATTCCATTTTCACGGCGGCGGACAGGCGGCGCAGATATTCGCGGCGCGGGATTTCCACTGCGCCCAGCGGTTTGGTGGCCGGCGTCACCATCTGGATGTCGAACAACGCATAGCCGCGCCGGCGCAAATGTTCCACCAGATGATAAAGCGCGACCTTGGACGCATCATTGACGCGATGGAACATGGATTCACCCGCAAACAGACCGCCCAGGGATACGCCGTAAATTCCGCCCACCAGTTCGCCCCGGAGCCGGCACTCGACGCTGTGAGCGTGTCCGCGGCGATGCAGTTGGGTGTAGGCTTCGATGAACTCCGGCGTAATCCAAGCCCCAACGCGGCCGGGCGCGGAATCGGCACAACCTTCCATCACGGCGCGGAACGACTGGTCCATGGTCACCTCGAACCGCTGCTGGCGGATGACCCGGGCCAGGCTCCTGGGAACGTGAAAGCCGTTCAATTCAAAAATCGCGCGCGGATCGGGCGACCACCAACTGATGGGATGTGCCGTCCAGGGAAAGATGCCCGTCCGATAAGCCGCCAGCAACCGCTCGACGCCCAGGTCGCCGCCGATGGCCACCAACCCGTCCGGCCCGGCCTCGTTCGGGTCGGGAAACGCCGTGTTTTTGTCCAGCGAGATTGGCATTGGATTTGGTAGCGCCGACTGGCAGTCTGCCGTATCGCGGATTGGTAATCCGCAGGCATCCCGATGCCGCACCTAGGGCCGACTGCCAGTCGGCGATACAGCAGGTTACCAACCTGCGCTACGGTTCGCCACTACCCGGGCGTTCGTCCCGTCAAGGCGTCGAGGAACACCGTTTCGAATGCACCAGCGATTTCCATGGAGCGGATGAAGGGCGTGGTTCGCTCGTTCACCGGGATTTTTTCGCCGGCCTCGGTGTCGGGGGAGCCCAGGGCGATCCAGCCTCCGATGCGGACGTCGTTGAGCACCTGCAACAGCCATTCTATTTCCGGCCGGGTGATTTTGAGTCGAAAGCCCGTCGGGATGGCCTGAAAGCGGCCGGCCTCATCCAGCAGGGCCCGGATTTGCTTCCGGTTTTCCTTGCGTTGCGCGGCCAGCGATTCCTCCAGCAGCCGCTGATGCTCGTTGAGTTGGCCGGCGCGAGCGGTCTTGCTGAGACGGTGATGTTCCTGTGGAACCAAGGGGTAAAGCTGGAGGATTTCGAGCAGCAGGCCTTTTTCCCGCCGGCCAATCTCAAAAATCAACTGGTCCCGCCTGGACTGGATGAGTTTCACCCCTGATCCCGTTCCATGGTCGCGTGCAGGGTGTAGCGCTGGAGTTGGTGGACATAAAATTCCGCCTTCTCAAGGCTTTCCCGCGTGAGGACGCTTTTGCCCTGGTTATGGACCTGCAGCATGTGCGTTTCGGCCTTCTGCCGTTGCCAGCCGAAGACGACCTGGAAGACATGCGTCACGTAATCCATCAGGTTGACCGGGTCGTTCCAGCAAATGACCAGGTAACCCGGCTCGAGCGCGGTACTCGAATCGGTTTCTTCGTCCCGGTCAATGTCAGGCCGGACTTCCGGTATTGCCGTGGCAGCCATGGTGGAAAGGATAGAACGACGAAGGGCAACTGTCGAGGAGTGGCAATTTTTGCCAAGGTGACCTGAGCTCAATAACTGCTTTTTCCAAGCGGTTTCTTGCCCAGTCCGCATCCCGGTGATGACTTTAGCGCCTTTAGTCAACCTGTTGTATGCGAGGCTGTTATCGTTCAATATATTTTGAAAGAAAGTGTTCACTTATCCGAGTTAGTTCATGGTAACTTAAAAATGTTCTAAACTCGGGAGGCTCTGTGCCTCCTCAACCAATCAGAATTCAGACAGGAACGCTATGAAAACGAAGTCTAGATCTATCATTCACTCGGTGTCTTGTTCATTTGCCGGAGCAGTCTGTGCAACGGTCGCGCTAGTTGCGACCAGTGCGCAGGCACAGAATATGTTTGTCTCGACCTACACACCGGGCAACATAATTCAAATTACGCCGGGCGGTGTGCAAAGCACCTTTGCCTCCGGGTTCAATTATCCTTACGGACTGGCCTTCGACAGCGTGGGCGACCTGTTTGTGGCGAATTGCGCGAATAACGCCGGCGAGACCGGCTTCATTACCAAAATTGCAACGGGTGGCGCTCAAAGCACCTTCGCCTCGGGAATAGATTCCACTGGACTGGCTTTTGACAGCGCTGGCAATCTGTATGCGGAGGATTACCGCGGCGGCAACATTTATAAGTTCACGCCAGGTGGAGTGCGAAGCACCTTTGCCTCCGGGCTGGTGCTTCCTACTTATATGGCCTTTGACAGTGCGGGTAATCTCTTTGTGGCGGACTCCGATGGCTCCATCAAAAAAATTACCCCGGGTGGAGTCCAAAGCACCTTTGCCTCCGGACTAAACGGTCCGGCAGGGTTGGCTTTTAACAGCGCGGGCATTCTGTTTGAGGCAGATAGCGGCACCGGAAATATTTATGAATTTACGCCGGTCGGGGCTAAAAGCACATTTGCCACCGCGGTCGGTGCTACAGGTGGATTGGCCTTTGATGGTGCGGGTATTCTGTTTGCGGAAGATTCAGTCCACGGCTACATCTATAAATTTACGCCGGGTGGGGTCCAAAGCACCTTTGCCTCCGGTTTGACGCAACCTGTTAACCTGGCTTTCCAAGGCATGACCTTGCCCGTGCCTGAACCTTCGGCCGTGGCGCTGGTTGCTGTCGGCGGCCTGGCGCTGTTCGGCTTCCTGCCAAGGCAAAAACACTGAGGAGCGCTGCGTTATTTGGGGAGAAAGGGCCGTAACGCCTGAATGGGGGTGTAATGAGGCTATTGACCTTATGATCACCATGCCGACCACGACTGACTTCCTTTGAATCACCAGGTTCATCCGGTCCATCGTCAACGAAGCGCTGCGCGACGATTTCCAGCGTGGCAATTTTGGCAGCCGCTGAAAGCTGTGCGTTCTTTGCGGCTCGATCCACAAGCAAGTTCGCGCTTTCAATCGGGGCGGTTCACGGTTAGCGTTCAGGACTAAAGCCGGTGTGGCGAAATGGCAGACGCACAGGACTTAAAATCCTGGGACCGTAAAAAGTCGTGTGGGTTCGAGTCCCGCCACCGGCACCAAGTCACAAAACGCTTGCAAAATCAGCAGTTTTAAGACGATTGGGGTATTCAGAAGCGGTTTGCATAACGGCATTGCATAACGTGTCCAAGGGTGTCAGGACTCGATTTAAGGCTTTCCGATCCTCTCAGCGCGGGCAGATTGCGTTCGTTTTATCGTCAGCACGCCCTGCGCAAGCCAGCGAATCGTGGCGGGTCTCGTGGTGGCTGGACGGCAATCAGGCTGAGGACCTGGCTGTTGGTCAGCGGGCCATCGGCACGGGCATAATCACCGCCCCCGCCGGCCCGCCTTGCGCGGCGTTGTCCCGACCGTAGAAATCCACCTTGCCAGCCACCAGCCTGACCGAATAGGGCGCATTGAGAGACCCGACCATGTTTTCCCTCAGGGTGTAGTACAGCGTCAGCGAGCCGTCCTTGCTTTCGGCGCGACTGGCCGGCGTTCCGAGAACCTTGACGACTTGGGCCTCGGTCATGCCCAGGTGGACCTTGTTCATCTGTTTGGACGATGTTTGACAGCCGGCGGCGAGCAGCGCGGCGAGCAGAAGGGCGGCGGTTTGTGTTTTCATGGCAGGCACGGTTCAGAACGCTGGTGATTGAACCAGACGAAGCCGGGCAAGGCAAGTCAGAGACGGCACCTAGATAGCTAGATATCTATAAGTCTAGCTGAAAATAACAGTTGACATTCTAATAGATATGTTATGATGTCCGTTGATCGTGCAACCGAACAAACAGCCAAAATGGAAATATGAGCTATTCAATTACAAACCCGCACCCTGCGTTGATCCGCTTTGCCCGCCGGCACGCCTACATGATGAAAGAGGGTTTCTTTGACGGTGTGAGGCGAGACGCCGCGCTGGTCTCCGGCGAACTTTTCCGCCTGTTGGCCTGGCGGATTTCAGAACTCGCCGGCATCACGTTGGACCAGGCACAGGATGCACTGGCCGAACGCTGGGAGCAAATGCCATGAACACGCAGGCAGCTTTACGCCCCATCGAGCCTTACAACTGGAGCGTCAGGGCAGAGGCGCAACCGGAGCCGCCTTCCCTGGCGGAAGCTGTGAAGCGACTGCTCGAAGCCAAGGAAGCATCTAACAAGTCACAAAAATACGTCACTGCGCTGCGAATTCTTTTAGGCCAGTTTCAGCGGTTCACTGGGGATGTCCCGTTGTCGCAGATTACCGTGGACGTGCTCGATGCGTGGTTCAACTCGCGCAAGTGGCAAATGCCGGCGACTCAGCTCACCGAACTGAACCGGCTCTCCGCGCTCTTTTCGTTCGCCGTTCGCCGCCGCTGGATTGCCAGCAACCCGTGCGACCAGGTCGAGCGTTTGACGATTGATTGCAAGCCGCCCCGGATTCTCACCCCAGCCGAGGCCGACAAGTTGTTGAAAGGCTGCCCTGGCCGGTTGGTGCCCTGGGTCGTCCTGGGCATGTTTTGCGGCCTGCGGCCACAGGCCGAGATTGAACGGCTCGAACGCGCC
>DATJOW010000023.1:0-24228 GCA_035506715.1 Candidatus Acidiferrum sp.
TGGGATCGAGATCGTAGAACGTGATAATTTCCTTGGCGGTGCCGGCCAAGTCTTCCTTGCGCAAATGTTCCAAGCTGGTGGTGCCCTTGGGATGATTACCGCCGGCGCCGTTGATGAGAATGTCGATCGGGCCGAGTTCCCTTTTCACCTTGTCGTTGGCCGCCGCCAGGCTTTCCTTTTCGAGCACATTGCAGGCGACGCCGATGGCCGTGCCACCCTCCTTGCGGATTTGCCCCGCCACGGCTTCCGCGGCCTCCTGTTTCAGGTCCGCCACGGCGATTTTCGCGCCACAGACGGCCAGCGCCCGCGACATGGTGCTGCACAAAACACCACCGCCGCCGGTGACCAGCGCGACCTGGCCTTTCAAATCCACCTGGAATGGAACATTCATCGTTGTTTCTCCTCGTTCGGTTCTGCCTCGTTGGTTTGGTTAGTCCTTGAATCGCCCCCGATAGGCCCACAGCCCCAGGGCGGGGTTCGAAACATAGAAGATCTTCTCCCCGTCCGGCAGCGTGTTCCAGCCGTCCTTGAGCTTGGCCGGATCATAACGTTGCGTCATCTGCCTCAAGTCGGCGTACCTGAAATTGACGCTCTCGATTTCCTGGCGGGTGAGATGGCCGGGGCAGTAAGTGATGTGGAAGCGGTCTTCGGACGAACCGTGGATAAAATGCGCCGCCGCACTAAGGTTGTTCTGCAATTCGGGGTTGGCCTTGACCGCCGCCAGCGTCGCGGGCGTGCCGCGGTAGCCGTATTTCCGGATGAGCCGGTCGATCTCCTTGTCTTCGCCAAACTCCTTCAGGCCGGGCGCCAGCACGATCAGTTCGCCACCGTCAGCCATGGCCATGCGGGTGCGATAGACGCTCTTGTTGCCCAGCCACGTGCTCTTGAACTCGGACGGATCCAGATAAACGACCACCTTCTGGAGCGGCGCGTCGAGCATCTCAAAATTGACCTTGAGCGAAAGCGCCGCCCCCTTGTCGAAGCCGGAAATATCATCACTGATGTACAAGCCGCGCACGGCCAACTTGCCGTCGTCACCGCGCCCAACCACGGTGTGGACATAGACGATGGGCAGGTGCCGGGTGAAATGTTCGGAGGCGTAATTTAAAATGCGCCGCACCGGAGTGTCGGCACGCCCCATCATCCGCTCCATGCCGTAGGCGGCGCCGACGAAGTGGCTCTTATTGATGCCTTCCTGGCCGCCGGTGCCGACGAAAATGTTTTTGTTGTAATTGGCCATCCCGATGACCTCGTGGGGAACCACCTGGCCGACGGACAGGATCAAGTCGTGTTTGCCGGTCCAGATGAGATTGGCCAGTTGGGCCGGCCACGGAAAGTCCACCGCGCCGCCGGACACCTGCTTCACAAAATCGCCCGGCACTTCGCCGACTGTGGCGACGCCCGTGCGCCAGTTGTGCACCCGGAACCGGCTTTCCGGCACACCGGCGTACATTTCGGCAATCTGCGCGGAAGTCATCGGGGTGTGCGTGCCCAGCGCGGGCAACACGTCCGTCAACCGCTCACCGTAATAATCATAGATGAGTCTGGTTAAGACGCCGGCGTGGGAATGGAACCGGGTGAAATCCGGCGGAATGACCAGCACGCGCTTGCGGGGCCCGATCTGGTCCAGGGCGTGCGCAAGACCCTTCTGCAAATCGTCCAGCGACAATTTGTCAGCGACTGAACCGCGTTCGTAGTACAACATAAATCCGCCCTATTTTACACCACCCAGGCCGCCACTGGCAACGCCTGGAAACATCCGGCCGAACCCGGCTCGTCCACCCGGGCTGAGGTTGAATTTCACGAAAGGCCCGTGAATTGTAAAGAAATCCCACGCCGTACTTTTGTATGATTGACGGCTGCTTGCACAAAAACAAAACTCTTTTGCAAGATTTTTACAAAAAGCACCTTGCACCCGGCGAGCGTTCTGGAATTCTGTACGCGAAACCAAACAATCAAACATTTTTAATCATCAAACCATATCATGAGCAAAGGTTCGAAAAAGGGCTTGAGCATCCCGTCGAAGGGCGGCCTGGATTTTCTGTCACTGGGGGCACTGGTTCACCGGATCGACCCGGGTATCGTTCCTTTCCGCAAAGCCGCCGAATGTCGCATTCACGTCAGCGGCGGCGAGTTTAATTGTGCCGCCAACCTGTCGGATTGTTTCCAGCTGAACTCCGGCATCGCGACAGCGCTGGTGGAGTACCCCATCGGCGAGTTGATCGCCGAGCGGGTGAAGGCCATGGGCGTCAAGCCTTTCTACAAGAAGTTCAAGCACGATGGCGTGCGCGGCCCGAATCACGCCACCGTTTACAGCGACCAGGGTTATGGCGTGCGCGCCCCCGTGGTATTTTATAACCGCTGCAACGAGGCGGGGGCCATGCTCAAGCCCGGCGACTTCAACTGGAAGGAAATCTTCGGCTCCGGAGTCCGCTGGTTCCATAGCGGCGGCATCTTTGCCTCCCTGTCTGAAACCACGGGCGCGCTGATCATTGAAGCCATGCAGGCCGCCAAAGCCGCCGGCGCGGTGACTTCTTTCGACCTGAATTTCCGCCAGAAGCTATGGGACATCTGGGGCGGACAGGCCAAGGCATTGTCCGTGATGAAAGGCATCGTCGAGCAGGTGGACGTGCTGGTGGGCAACGAGGAAGATCTGCAGAAGGGCCTCGGCCTGAAAGGACCGGATGTGACCGCCAAGAGCAAACTCGACCCGAGCGTCTTCTTCGGGATGATTGACGCGGTGGTGAAGGCATATCCCCATGTCAAGGTGGTGGCGACCACGCTCCGGGAAGTCCATTCCACCAATCGGCACAGCTGGGGCGCCGTGGCCTGGATCGAAGGCAAGACCTACCTGTCACCCACCTGCGAACTCGATGTCTATGACCGCGTGGGCGGCGGCGACGGCTTCGCCTCAGGCTTGTTCTATGGCCTGCTCACGGGTGCGCCACCGCAGGAGTCGGTCAATCTGGGCTGGGCCCACGGCGCCTTGCTCACCACCTTCCCGGGAGACACGACGATGGCGACGGCGGAACAGGTCAAGGCCTTTGCCAAAGGCGGTTCCGCCCGCATTCAGCGTTAAACAAACCCCGGGCGCGGCGCCGCCGGTTCCCCGCGCCGGTTTCTCTTCCCGCTGGCCATCGGGCACAAAACATTATGAAAATGCTGCATTATTTTAATTTGCGCGGCGTGAAGAGATTGTGATAGTCTTTTCACCCCTTTTTGAGAAATGAAAATTTCAGTTCCTAAAGAAATGCATCCGGGCGAGGCCCGGGCGCCGTTGTCGCCAGAAGGCGTCGCCAAACTCGTGAAGCTGGGCGCGCAGGTGGAAGTCGAAGCGGGTCTTGGCCAGGGGGCGGGTTTTCCCGACGACGCCTACGCCCGGGCGGGAGCGAGTGTCAGCAGTGATCGCACGGCGTTACTAAACACGGCCGATATGGTGCTGCGCCTGCGCAAGCCGCCGTTCGAGGAAATCCTCCTGCTGAAGTCCGGGGCCATCCACGCGAGCCTGCTCGACCCGTTCAACGAAACAGAACTTGTCCAGAAGTTCGCCGAACGCGGGGTCAGCGCCATCAGCATGGAGTTCATTCCCCGCACGACCCGCGCGCAAAAAATGGACGTCCTGTCGTCGCAGGCCAACCTCGGCGGTTACGAAGCGGTCATTCTGGCCGCGCGTTACGCGAACAAGATCTTTCCGATGATGACCACGGCGGCCGGGACCATCCTGCCGGCCAAAGTCTTCATCATCGGCGTCGGCGTTGCCGGCCTGCAGGCCATCGCCACCGCCAAGCGGCTGGGGGCGAAAGTCACCGCTTACGACACCCGGCCGGTGGTGGAGGAACAAGTCAAGTCGTTGGGGGCCCAATTCCTGAAGATTGACCTCGGCGAGACCGGCCAGACCAAGGACGGGTACGCCAAGGCCCTGACCGAGGAACAGATTCAGAAACAGCGCGAGGCGATGAAGAAGACTTGCGGCGATTCGGACGTGGTCATCACCGCGGCGCAGGTGTTTGGGCGCCGCGCCCCGATTCTGGTCACCGCCGAAATGCTGGGCGCGATGAAGCCCGGCAGCGTCGTGGTCGACCTCGCCGTGGAAACCGGCGGCAACGTTGAGGGCGTGGTGTACGACCAGGTGACCGAACGGAACGGCGTTAAAATTGTCGGCCTGGCGAACCTGCCCGGGCGCGCGCCGGTTCACGCCAGCCAGGTGTACGGCGCCAATCTGGTGAGCCTGGTCGAGGAATTCTGGGACAAGCAAAACAAGAGCTTTGTCCTCAAGCTCGACGATGAAATCATCAAGGGCTGCCTCGTCACTCACGGCGGCAAGATCGTGAACGAAAAACTCGCCGCCCAACCCAAGTAAAATTTTATGACCGTCGAAAACCTCCAAGCATACAACCAAATCCTGGTCCTGTTCATCTTTGTGCTCTCGATTTTCGTGGGCTTCGAAGTGATTTCCAAAGTGCCTTCGATGCTGCATACGCCGCTGATGTCCGGCACCAACGCCATTCACGGCATCATCCTCTTCGGCGGCATCCTCGTGCTGGCGGACGCCGCCACGCCGCTGGCGCGGACGCTGGGTTTCATCGCGGTCGTCTTCGGTGCGGCCAACGTCTTTGGCGGATTCATGGTGACCGACCGCATGCTGCAGATGTTCAAGAAGAAGAAATAACATGAGCTCCACCATTGCTTTGATCCTCATCGGTGTCGCGGTCCTGTTCATTCTCGGCATCAAGTTTTTGAGTTCGCCGAAGACCGCGCGGCAGGGAAATCTCGTGGCGGCGGCGGGCATGTTGATTGGCCTGGTCATCCTGAGCAAGCCGGGCGGCGCCAACATCTGGTCGCAGGGTTGGACGTTCAATTACACCCTCATCGCCATCGGCATCGTGGTCGGCTTGGTCATCGGTGCGCTGGGGGCGTATTCCGTCAAGATGACGGCTATGCCGCAGATGGTCGCCTTGTTCAACGGCCTTGGCGGTGGCGCGGCGGCGCTCGTAGCCAGTCTGGAGTTCATCAAGGGCGCAAGCCCGGCGGAAATGGCCGGCACCATGCCCCCCGGCGACCCCTCGGCGGCCGTCACCCTTCCCATGCTGTTTGCCACGCTGATCGGCTCTCTCTCGTTCTCCGGCAGCATCATCGCCTATCTCAAGCTGGAGGGCAAATTCGAGAAGCCGATGACCTTCCCCGGCCAGAATTTCCTAAACGGCCTGATCCTGTTGGTGATTCTCGTCTTGTGCGGCTGGCTTGCCTTCCATGCCAGCGGGGGCAGCGCCATCACCGCGTTCATCGTGATGTTCTTGCTGGCGCTGTTCTTCGGGATCGCGATGGTCATGCCCATCGGGGGCGCGGACATGCCGGTGGTGATATCGCTGCTGAACTCGTTCACCGGCCTGGCGGTGGCCGCCGACGGTTTCGCCATTAACAACACCGCGATGATTGTGGCCGGAACGCTGGTCGGCTCGTCCGGCACGCTGCTGACGTTGCTCATGTGCAAGGCGATGAACCGGCCGGTCACCAACGTGCTGTTCGGCGCGTTCGGCACGGGCGGCGGCGGCAAGGCCGGAGCCAGCGGAGTTGCGGGAACGGTCAAACCCATTCAGGCCGACGAAGCCGCGGTGCTGCTGGCCTACGCGCAACGCGTGGTCGTGGTGCCCGGTTACGGCATGGCCGTGGCCCAGGCGCAACATCAGGTGCGCGAGCTTTCAGAAGAGTTGGGCAAGCGCGGAGTGGAAGTGCAGTTTGCAATCCACCCGGTCGCCGGCCGCATGCCGGGGCACATGAATGTGTTGCTGGCCGAGGCCAACGTGCCTTACGACCAGCTCATCGAAATGGAGCAGATCAATCCCTCGATGGACCGCGTGGATGTGTGTCTGGTGATCGGGGCGAACGATGTGGTGAATCCCGCCGCGCGCGAGGACAAGGGCAGCCCGATTTACGGCATGCCCATTATCGACGCCGACCGCTGTAAATGCACCATCGTGATGAAGCGCTCGATGGCGGCCGGGTTCGCCGGCATTGAAAACCACCTGTTCTACAAGGACAACACCCGCATGCTCTTCGGCGATGCCAAGGCCTCGTTGAATGCGCTGGTGGCGGCGGTCAAAGCCAGTTAAGGAATCCACGCCAGCCCGCGCCGCTGCTATCGCTGGACGCGGGCGCCGCCGCCCCGCATCAACTTTTCCACCTCGTCTTGCGACGCCATCGAAGTGTCGCCCGGCGTCGTCATGGCCAGGGCGCCGTGCGCGGCGCCGTACTCCACCGCTTTTTGCGGGTCGCCGGTGGTCATCAAACCATAAATAAACCCGGAGGCAAAACTGTCGCCGCCGCCAACCCGATCCAGGATTTCCAAGTCGGAGTATTGCTTTGACTTGTAAAACTTCCCGTTCATCCAGCACATGGCGCCCCAGTCATTGCGCGTGGCGGTCTTCGCGGTCCGCAGGGTCGTAGCGGTGGCCTTGAAATTAGGATAGGCTTTCACCGCCGATGCAATCATTTTTTGAAACGCCCCGACGTCGAGGCGCAGCAGGTGTTCGTCCGCACCTTCAACGGGAAACCCCAGACAGGCGGTAAAGTCTTCTTCGTTGCCAATCATCACGTCCACATAACGGGCGATTTCCCGATTCACCTCTTGCGCCCGCTTCGGGCCGCCGATCGATTTCCACAGTGACGGGCGATAGTTCAAATCGTAACTGACTGCGGTGCCGTATTGCTTGGCCTTCTTGACTGCTTCAAGCACGAGCGGCGGGGTCGTGTCACTCAGCGCAGCAAAAATTCCGCCGGTGTGGAACCAACGAACCCCGACGCTTCCGAAAATATGATCCCAGTCGAAATCGCCGGCCTTGAGCTGGCTCGCGGCGGAATGGCCGCGGTCGGAGACGCCCACCGCCCCGCGGACACCAAAGCCGCGCTCGGTAAAATTCAGGCCGTTGCGGGTGACCCGGCCGACGCCATCAAACGGCAGCCACTTGATGAAGTCCGTGCTGACGCCACCCTGCAAAACGCAATCCTCGAGCAGCCGCCCGACATCGTTGTCGGCAAACGCGGTGCAAACGGCGGTCTTCAGGCCGAAACAACGGCGCAGTCCGCGGGCAACATTGTATTCGCCTCCCCCTTCCCAGACTTTGAACTCGCGGGCGCATCGGAGGCGGCTCTCCCCCGGGTCGAGCCGGAGCATGATTTCACCCAGCGCCAGCAGTTCGTATTGGCACTGTGATTGAGCGCGAAGTGGTATGGCCATAGTTTTTGATCATCGCGGATTAAACCGCGCCAGGCCATCAATAGACACGAACCGACGCTCTCGGGAAAGCGGCAAATTTGGATTCCGCGTCGGTGGCTTCACGCCGAAGGCGTGCCCTCTGCCCCCGGGTGGAGTTTTCGGGGAATGGTCTGCGGCGGACGGGGCAGGCGGCAGGCCGATCAACCCATCCCCAAGCCGGAGCGGGCCATGACGCTGAGACGGGATTGTGCCTGGCGCGACATGCCGGTGAAAACCAGCGAGACTTGATAACCCGTATGTTTGTTGCCGGCACAGGCGATAACCACGCCGCTGCATTGGACCCGGCCGCCGTCACGGGGCGACTGCAAACCCACCGTCATTTCCGTCCAGGTGTTGAAGGGAATCGGGCTTCGAAATTCGATGCCGCCTTTGTGGATGGCCACCTCCTCGGCGGAAAGTTCCAGTCGAGACTGCCGCCCCTCGACCGTGACTTTTTGCAATGAATCCGCACTCTCAAATTTCTTGGCGCTCATAGAACTTCACCAAACTAGCACGAAATCCCCCATCGTCAAATTTACAACCCTTATGGGGTGAATAAGATGCAACAATTAATTACCATTCGATGACCGCGGCGCCCCAGGTCAATCCGGCCCCGAATACGACCATCAAAACCAGGTCGCCCCGCTGAATCTTTCCCGAGGAAACCGCTTCGTCCAGGGCTATAGCCACTGAGGCGGCCGATGTGTTGCCGTATTTGTCGAGATTCACGAACAACTGCTCCGGTGCGGCTCCCAGACGTTCACCGACGGCATCAATGATCCGGCGATTCGCCTGGTGCGGGATGATGCAATTGATTTTTGCGATATCCAGTTCGCAGCGGCGCAGCGCTTCCTGGGCAGCGCCATACATGGCCTGAACGGCGTTCTTGAAAGTCTCCTTGCCCTCCATGCGCAGGTAATGCTGGCGGGCGTTGACCGAATCCAGGGTGGCCGGGCACCGGCTGCCGCCGCCGGGCATAAACAGCAGTTCTGCCTTGTCGCCATCGGCCCCCATCACCGCGGTGAGCAATCCATGGGAATGAGGCCGGTTCTGTAAAATTGCCGCGCCGGCGCCGTCGCCAAACAGCACGCAGGTGTTGCGATCCTGCCAGTCCGTGATGGACGAAAGCTTTTCTGCGCCGATGACCAGCACGGTGTCGTAGGTTCGGGACATAATGAACTGCTGGCCGATCTCGAGGGCATAGATGAACCCCGAACAGGCTGCTTCGACGTCGAATGCCGCCGCGCGTTTGGCGCCAATCTTGCGCTGCACCAGGGAGGCGGTGTTGGGAAAGGGCATGTCGGGCGTGATGGTTGCCACGATGATCAAGTCAATCTGGTCCGCGGTAACACCCGCCCGCTTCATCGCCTGAACCGCCGCCCGGGCGGCCATATCCGAGGTGAACTCATCCTTGGCCGCCAGCCGCCGCTGCTTGATGCCCGTGCGCGTGGTAATCCATTCATCTGTCGTATCCACCATCTTTTCCAGGTCGGCATTGGTCAGGACTTTTGCCGGCACATAGGAGCCGACGCCGGTGATGGAACACGTGCGGCCCTGGAAATTGTGTGTGGCGCGGGGATTTTTGAATTTGGGTTTCATGCGGGAAGGGCCAACGCCGAAGCGCCGCCGTCATTCAGTCGCAAGTTGGCCTGGGCAATCTCCCGGGCGATGATTTCGTTGACATGATGCTGGACAGCGTCGGTGGTGACGCGCAGGGCGCTGGCGATGGCCCGCTCGCGAGCGGAGCCGTGGGCCTTGAACACCATGCCGTTAAAGCCCAGCAGGGGCGCACCGCCATAAACCTCCGGGTCCATGCGCCGGCGGATGGCATGAAAGGCATTCTTGGCCAGGTAGGCGGCGATTTGTCGTTTGGGATTGCGCATCAACTCGCGCTTGAGCATCGAAAACATGGCCACGGCCAGGCTTTCGGCCGTTTTGAGAACGACGTTGCCCACAAACCCGTCGCACACCACCACATCCACGTGGTCCTTGAAAAGGTCGTGCCCTTCGATATTCCCGATGAAGTTCAAGTCGAGCCGCCGACATAATTGGAATGCCTCGAGCGTGAGTTCGTTGCCCTTGGAATCCTCCGTCCCGATGCTGAGAATTCCCACGCGCGGTTTTTTGCGGCCCAGCACCTCCCGGGAATAGATGCTGCCCATCACCGCGAACTGAGCCAGGTGCACGGGCTTGCACTCGATGTTGGCGCCGGCGTCCAGCAGCACAAATTCATTTTCCTGGCGCGGAATCACCGTGGCAATACACCCCCGATCCACCCCGGCGATCCGGCCCAGTTTTAAGGTGGCCGCCGCAAAAATTCCGCCGGTGTTGCCGAGCGATACGACCGCGTCGGCCTGGCCGTCCCGCACCAATTCGGCGCCGCGACTGATGGAAGAGTCCTTTTTCTTGCGGAGCGCGTTGACCGGCTTGTCATCCATGGTCACTACTTCGCTGGCATGAACGATTTGAACGCGCAAATCATGACAGCCGGTGGCGCCGAGCGCGGCATCAATTTCCGACTGGTCACCGACCAGAAAGAGGGTGGAGATTTTGGGATCGGCTTCCAGCGCCCGGCGCACGCCCTCGACGACGACTGCGCACCCGTGGTCACCTCCCATGACATCTACGGCGATTCGCATAGATGGAAGCGCGCGGAATTTCCGCGACCGGGCGTCGCCTTAGGCGCCCGCGGTGACCGTCAACACTTGCCGGCCTTTGTAATAGCCACAAGCCGGGCAGACCCGATGCGGCACGTAGGGCGCAGCGCACTGCGGGCAGGTGCCCAGTTGCGGCAATTTCACCACACTATTGTAAGCCCGGCGCATACGCTGCCGGCTACGGGACGGTTTGCGTTTGGGAACACCCATAAAATCAAATTTAAAATTTCAATTTGTCTAATTCAGCCCACGCGGACGGCTTCGTCGGGTCGGTGCCGCCGGTGTTCTGGCCCTCGTCGGTCTTCATTTTTTCCAGCCCCGGGCAGTCGGGCCGGCATAACGGATGCCTTGGAAATTCGAGGAGGATATCTTCCCGCAGCCAGGCCGTCAAGTCCGCGCAGTCGTTCACAATAGCCACGCTTTCTTCACCTTCCAGGGGCAAATGCCGCGTCCAGGAGTTCAAATCCAGTTCCAGCGAGAACGGTTGCAAACACCGGACGCATTGGCAGGCCAGGGTCAGGCGCAAACGGCCGCGCACCAGCAGACTGCGATCCAGCAACTGCACCTCCAGTTCGTATCGCAACGGCCGGGTCGCCTGAATCATTTCGTCGTGCGGCGCCAAGTCCAGCTCTTCGACCGGCAGCTCGCCGCGCAGGGCCAGATCCTGGTCTTCCAGGTGACGCAGATTGACGACCAGCGGCATGGCTCAAGTCCGGTTGGTCCGGGCAAATTTTTTGGCCAGGGCGGTCTGAACGTGCCCGGGCACGAATGGTTTGACATCTCCACCCAACCGCGCGATTTCCTTCACAATGCGGGAACTGAGAAACGTGTACGTGTCCTTGGGCATCATGAAAATCGTCTCGATGTTCTCGTTCAGCTTGCGGTTCATCAGCGCCAACTGGAATTCAAATTCGAAGTCCGACACGGCGCGGAGCCCGCGCACGATCGCCTGCGCCTTCCGGCGCACCACGTAATCAATGAGCAGGCCGTCGAACGCATCGGCCTCGACATTGGGGAGATGCTTCACCGCCTGCTGCACCAGCGTCAGCCGCTCCGCCAGCGTGAACAACGGCTGCTTGCCGTCATTTTTCGCCACCGCCACCACCACCCGGTCAAACAGGTTGGCCGCGCGCCGGATGACATCCAGGTGGCCGTTGGTCAGCGGGTCAAAACTGCCCGGATAGATGGCGGTACGCATCACGACCACGATAACACGTCCCGCCGTTTTGACGAGGAAGAAAACGACAACCGATCATCCGGCCGACGGCGTCTGCCACGGCACTTCATAAACCCGAACGGCGTCCCGGATGCCCTTGACCGTAACCGGAAACAATTCGACGCAGGTTGAGGCCAGCGACGGGTCTTCTCGCAGTAAATGGTTGTAGGTGGTATCGCTGATGATGATGCGACCGCTTCCGGAGACGCTTTCCAGCCGGCTGGCGAGGTTGACTTCGCGACCAAAGACCGTGTAGTTCAAAATGTGCGCGTCGGAACCCATTAGACCAACGGTCGCCAGGCCGGTGTTGATACCCGTGCCGAGCTGCAGCGCGCGCAGGGGCGGTCGGGGTGGCAACCCGGCGGCAAATCGCTCCCGGTTTTCGGCCTCGCGCACCGCCTCCTGCATCGAACGCCGTTCATTTAAATCCCGGATGGCGCGCTGCGCGTCCATGGCCGCCCGCACGCAGGCCGAGGCATGCCGGTCGTTCGGCGCGGGCGCACCCCAAAAAGCCATCACACAATCGCCTATGTATTTGTCCAGCGTGCCGCCGTGCGTCTTGACCGCATCAGCCACGGTCGCCAGATAGAGATTTACGGTTTCGAGCGTTTCCTGTGCCGAAGCTTCAATGCATTGGTCGGCCGCCTCGTAGTCGAGTTGGTGCTCCTGGATGTAATCGGCCATCATCTGCTGCATCTCATCAGTCAGGGTCGTAAACCCGCGGATATCGGCAAAGAAGATGGTCACCTCGCGGCGCGCCCCCCCGAGCGAGAGTTTTTCCGCCCGCAGCAATTCATCCATTACATCCGGGGAAACGATCTTGGCAAAAACGGATTTGACGCGTCGCTGCTCACGCTCCTCAAAGACCACCCGATAGGTCACCAGGCTCAGGTGCTCAACCAGAATGGCGCCGGCGATGGGGAATATCAGCGGTAACCAGTAGCGAAACTCCACGAAGGCCAAAAACCCGGCGGCAACATAAGCCAGCAACAGCGTACCGACTGCTGCCGAAGCTGCGAAGGCCCGCAACTGCCAAGTCAACAGCGCTGTCACCGCACCGAGAAGAATGATCAGCATGAGCTCGGTGGGCAATGAGGCCCGCCGGATGAACTGGCCGGTGATGATCGAGTTGGCGACATTCCAATGCTTGCTCACCAGCAGGGTATCCTTCTCCAGCGGCGTGGCGCCGCGGTCGGTGAGGTCATTGCCCTGAGCGGCGGACCCCACCACGACCAGTTTATCGCGGAAGTCTTCCTTCAACCCGTTGGTCTGATCCAGGAGGCGCAGTTTATCCTGCCAGAGCAAACTTTCGATGGGTGCCCGCCAGAGCCGCGGATCATCCGCTTTCAACCGCCAATCGATGTAAAAATAACCGTTCCGATCCACCGGAATCAGGCGCGTCACGCCTTTTGCCCCGTGCAGCGCGATTTTTCCGTGCGCCAGATCCAAATCCGGATGGGCTAGGTCAAGATTCAACTCCAGTGCCGCCAGCACGATGCCCATGTCCCAAATCCCATGGTCATCAAAGGCGCGGACCCGGCGCAGGACCCCGTCGGAATCTTTCTCGGTCGAAATGTCGCCCGGCGCGAGGGCGTTGGTGAGAAACAAATCGGGCGGCACCAGGTCCGGCACAACGGCCAGGATGATGTTACCGGCACGCCTCATTTGCAGCGCAAAGAAATCGTCTGATTCCATCAACCCGCCGCCGGCCATCTGTACATACGGATGATCGCGGCGCAATTCCCCAAACAGCACGTCGAGGGCAACTCCTTTGGCCCCTTGGGCGGCCAACTCCTCGACGAGCCGGCCATAAACCTGGCGGGGCCAGTAGAGGCCGTAGCGATATCCGAGCTTGCCGCCTTTAACCGCGGCGATGCTGGAATCCTCAACCGAAATGAAAGCGAGATTGGTGGCCGCTGGCCGGGGGAAACGCATCGCCGCCCGCATCCGCAGATCGTAGGTCATCCGCTCCAACCGTTCGAAGAAGTCAAACTGCAGGAGCCGGACCCCACAGATGAAGGTGAGGACAATTACCGCCAGCACGACCGGCGCCTGCTTGAGGGGTTTGAGCTTCACCGCGCCCAATAAAACAGAAAACCAGAGCAACTCAAGGCTGCTCTGGCTTCAATTCGGCGAAAGCACAAACCCCTCACCCGACCCCGGGGGTCACCGGCGCCTTCCTAGAACCTCGAGGAGTACCCGCTGGTGGGTGAAATGCGGCACGAGGTGCTGTCAAAGGTGAAGTTTACAATTTCCTGATAAGTCGTGCGTAAGGCCGAGAAGATCTGATCCAACTGGTTGAGCATCTCGGGCGGCAACGGGGTGGTCGTCCCGGATTGAGGGTTGAATTGTGAGCCCTCGCCCACGACCACGGTGTCCGGCTTACCATCGCTGCCAATGATGGAAAGAACAATAGAGTTCTTATATGAGGCGCATTCTCCCGTTGCGCTGATGTAGAACAACGTGCCGCGAACTCCCGCAATGCCGTTGGGAATTTTGATCAGGTATTGCGACGCGCCGGAAAGCTTCTTCACGCTGTTGTAAATGGCCCCCTGACGCAAATCCAGCTCCGTATCACTCACAGAGTCCAGACCCGTATCCGAAACCGTCAGCTTGTCGATGGCGAGCACCGTGCCGCCAATCATGCGGACGGTGTTCTGCTCGGCGGACGGTTTGTACGAAACCAACCCCCGCACGGCATCATCCGACGCCTCGGAAATGCGGTTCGGCGCCGGGCTGGCCTGCGGCATCGAGATCGCTTTACCCAACACCAAGTCCACCGTGGCATCCGGTCCCGTCTTGATGACCGAACCCGCCGCGAGAATTTTGCCGGCTACCAGGGGATGCCATTTCCCGTCTCCCAGTTGATAAGTGGCTTGACCCGCGACGCGAACGACGGTGGCCACGCCGGGGTGGATAGATTGAGCGCAAACGCTAACAGCCAATGACAACACCATACCGGCCAGCGCCGCAAAAGTCGGAACCTTAGTGTGTTTCATAAGTGTTTTCCCAGCTTTAATGCTTGAAGCAGTATAAGGTGGAGCGGCGGATTGTCAATCGGGAATTCGAGATTATTTTCGCGCGCCAACAGGCGGAAAAACGACTTGTCCAGAGGCAATTTCCGTGAGTTTACGCTCCGCAATCTCCAGGTAGGGGGCGGCCGCCCCGTTTCCCTTCTTCTCGAGTCGCAACGACCGCTCCAGCCAGGGTCGCGCAGCGGCATAATCCTCAATTTGAACAAAATGCCACCCGACATTGGCGGCGGTATAATAGCCGTTGGGATCGAGCGTATCGGCCCGGCTGAAATACGGCGCGGCTTCGGTTGGTTTGTCTAGCCAGTCCAAACACATGCCATGGCGCAGATAATTGTAGCCGTCGTGGGGATTGAGCTTCATGCCACGGTCATACCATTGCATCGCTTGGTCGGCCAATTGCCTGTAGTTTTGTCCGCCATCGAAGCTTTCCACCCGATACGCCTCGCCGAGAGCATAGGTCGTTTCAGAATTCTGTGGTTCGGCGGCGTAGGCGCTCTCCAAGGCGGCGACTTGCGCGGGGGAGTAAAGCGGCGCCTGAGCCGCCCGGGCCAGCCAGTAGGCCTCCCGGGCGCGATGCCACCCTTGAACCCCGAGGTAGATCACCCCCCCCAACAGCACCAAGGTCACCAACACCTGCAATGGCAACCCAACCGGTTGCCGGTATGGTTCCCGGGTGAACCGCAAATTCCCGGTCAACAACGCCAGCAGGGTCACTCCAAGAATGGCATTCGCGGGAATATGCAGGTTGAAATCCACGACGGAATGGATCGCGAGCGCCAGCAGCCCCGTGCTTGCCCCCAGAAAAAATGCAAAGCGATTGCTCAAGCCGCGGCCGAAATCGTTCTCGGAAGGTCGAACGTGCTTCCAGGTCTTCTTCAATCCCGCGCCGAACAATACCAGCCCGGTCAGCACGACTACGCCGCCGACGGTGCCCCAATCCGCCAGCAGGTTCAGATAGTCGTTATGCGCACGGTCGGGGCTCATCTGCACGTTTTCGGGCCGATACTCGCGGAATCGGTAATCATAATGTGCCGGACCGACACCCCACCAAAAATGGTCACGCCACATTTGACCGGCCGCAAACCAGATATCGCGGCGAACTGAGAAGTCGAACGGTTCACTGCTTGCCGGCGCTCCCACCCGTTGGATGTAGGTGAGCGATTTCGACAGGTACTTGGTGACGAACAGTGTTCCACCTCCGGCCAGGATGATCAGCAGCAGAACGGCCGGCAGCCGGTGGTTGCGATGAAAGGCGAGAATCATCAAAAGCACGAACAGGGCCACCGTCACTGCCACCCAGCCGGCGCGCGAGAACGTCACCACCATCCCCGCCAACATGGCCAGCACGGCGTACCCCAGCAGTATCCGAACGACCGGCTTCATCCGCCCCACCAAAACGTAGGCGGCGGCCAGCGGAATCAGCATCTCCAGAAAACCCGCGAGGTTATTCGGGGAAATGTAAGTGCCTGACGCACGGCCGATGTAGGGCGAAACATAGCCCCAGACCCGGTTCGAATGAGTGAAAAACTGATAGACGGCAACGCTGGCGATCCCCGCCGCCAGAAAGATCAGTGGGAAACTGATGAGCTGCGCGGTTTCCTGCCGTCGGCAATTGTTGATGATGGCAAAAAACAGCAGTGCATACAACAATACCCGGATCATCTCCTGGCGCGCCACGTATTCGATGTCCGCCGTCAGGCAGCGTCCGACGGCCAAAGCCGCAAAGGCCAGCACGACCCAGCCCAACGGCGGCCAAACCATTTTCGGTTCAGGATTGAACCACAACCGCAGCGCCCACAGCAGCAGGATGGCCGCCACCATTCCCTGAAGCACGAGAAATTCCGGCGCATCCACTCCTCCCATGGCCAGCGGCCCGAAAAGCAAAACGCCCAGCAGGAGGCCTAGAATGCCCCACCTGCACCAGCCGTCTAGGGTTTGCCGGTTCATCCGGGATCTAATAGGCGCGAATGGTTCCTTCGTGGCTCAGCGGCTGGAAAATCCCATTGCCGACGTACAACAACTCGACGGCGGTCTGCTGGCTTCCCGTGGCATAACCATTCGTGCCTGTGGTCGTGCTGAACTGGGATGACAGATAAATGAGGCTTCCGCCGCCCGGGTTGGCCACCGCCACGAGCTGGCTGCCGTCGGCCGAGGACGCGATGCCCGACCACGATGTCGCCGGGGCGCCGTTTTGCAGCACCCAGGTTGATCCCGAATCCGTTGAGTTATAAATGTTGCCGGTTCCGGAGGCGACCGCGGCCAGCCGCGAACCGTCGGAGGAGGAGCAGACCGAAGTCCATGGCGCCGAGACCAAGGGGGTATCCGGCGTCCAAGTCGCACCGGAGTCGGCTGAAAGGTAAATCTGACCGCTGCTCACCGCCGCAGCCAGCCGGCTGCCGTCACTCGACGACGCCACGGCGGACCAGTTGAGGCTGCTGCCGCGGGCAGTCCAGTTGGTGCCGTAGTTGGTTGAGGTATAGATCTGGCCGCCGTAGATTGCCGCCACCAATTTCGATCCGTCCGCCGAGGACGCCACGGCTGAACACGAGTTCACGCTCAGACGCTGCACCCAATTGGTGCCGCCATTGACCGAGGTATAAACTCCCGGGCCTCCCGAACCGACAGTGCCGTAATTGGCCGCCACCAGTCTCGTCCCGTCCGCGGAGGAAGCGACCGACACCCATTGCCGGGTGCCGCTGCCGGAGCTCTGCGATGCCCAAGTGGCGCCGGAATCCGTCGAGGTATAAATCGGCCCGGCCGTGCTGGCGTTGTTGCCGATGGTCGCAACCAGTCGGGTGCCGTCGGAGGACGAGGCGACCGCTGACCAGAACTGGCTGGTGGCGCGAGCCACCCACGTCGAACCGGCGTTGGTCGAGGTGTAAATCTGGTTGTTGTAGATCGTCGCCACCAGTTTGATGCCGCTGGCCGAAGACGCCACGGCAGACCAGAGGGCCAGCGGCCCGTTGGTCCGCCAGGTCTGGCCAATGTTGCCGCCGGCGAGATTCCCCGCCAGAATCATTTGACTGTTGGTCTGCGCGATGATCCAACCCGCCCCACCCACGCCGGCCACGCGGAAGGTATCGCCGATGCTGGGCGCCGAAGGCAACGCAATGATTACGGGATTCAGATTGTTGGTGCAGATGTAACCGACGTTGGGCTGGGCCTGGACGTTGGTTCCTGACACCACCACCCAGAAAAAAGCGCCCGGCACGTTGGTCAACCCGTGGCCGCCGCCGCTGAAATTGGTCGCCGCCACGTTGCCGGCAAAGTTCAGAGCCGGATTGCTCTGCAAGGCGACATTCGCGGACAGCCGCGCGTCAGAAACGGTTCCCGTGAGACTGGCCGCCGGCAGGTTGGACAGGCCAAAACCGTTGCCGGTAAAATTGGTGCCGGTCACGTTGCCCTGGAAATTCGCGTTGGTCGCGTTCAGCATCGCCACATTCGTAGACAAGCGGGCGTCGGAGATGGTACCGATCAGGCTGATGGCCGGCAGATTGGACAGGCCGAACCCGTTCCCGGTGAAATTGGTGGCGGTCACATTACCCGTAAAAACCACGTTGCTGCTCAGGAGGGCCACCTGCGGGGAAAGCAACGTGTTCGGGATGGTGCCAGTCAGATTAGTGGCTGGCAAAGGCGCGGTCAGGCTCACCGCGTTGGAGGCGTTGAGTGACTGAATCGCGTAGGGCACGGAGTTCAGTGGTTGGCGCGGCGACAGAATGGCATATGCGCTGGTGTCGCCGTTGGTGCGCACACCAATTTCCAGCGTGCGGACGCTCCCGTCAAAAACCGCCGCGCCAAAATCCAGCGTGGTGATAAACTGTCCATTGTTAACCGCGACCGGCGCGTTGGTCAACGGGCCGGCGACCACATTGCTGTTTACGTCGAAAAGGCGAAACCGAAAATCGTAAGGTCCGGTAGCGGCACTGTTCCCCTGATTCAGCACCCCTTGGTAAGTGAAAGCCGAGTTCTGCGCTCGCAGGCTCATGGCCGCAAACAAGACCGCTGCCAGCGCAGGAAAATAAGACTTCATGGGGAGAATCGTATCACAGTTTGAGCACGGA
This sequence comes from Candidatus Acidiferrum sp., assembly GCA_035506715.1. Classification (GTDB taxonomy): domain Bacteria; phylum Verrucomicrobiota; class Verrucomicrobiia; order Limisphaerales; family UBA11358; genus UBA11358. The sequence continues at coordinate 18,222 of DATJOW010000023.1, forward strand.
ACAAGCAACAATGACCCTTAAGGGCGGGCACCCAGGGGGGTGGTCGGTTTTGGTGAGCAACCGGCACGCAGAGGCTGGCTGCGAGCCCATCGCGACAAACCAAAACGCCCTCGCGGCGCAGGCCGGAGGGCGCTGTTGAAAACCTGGCGGGTTTACCTGGTCAAAGCGCGGATCATCTCTTTGCCAAGTCACCTTTGGCACCGTGCACGTCGTGCGGCAACACCAGGTTCCCATTGGTGCCGGCATTCTCCTCCGGAATCCGCATCGCGTAAAACGAGCGATACACAAAGACCAGCGCCACGAGCAGGAAAACCGCGCCGATGGCGGTCTTGACGCCTTGGCTCTGCATGGTCACCGCAATCTGCGTCGCCAGCAGGCCGAACAGCGTGGTGAATTTGATCACCGGGTTCATCGCCACGGACGAGGTGTCCTTGAACGGGTCGCCGACGGTGTCGCCCACGACCGTCGCCGCGTGCAGGTCGGTGCCCTTCTGGCGGAGGTCCACTTCGACAATCTTCTTGGCGTTGTCCCACGCGCCGCCGGCGTTGGCCATGAAGATGGCCTGGAACAGGCCGAAGAACGCGATGGCCACGAGGTAGCCGATGAAGAAGTACGGATTGAAAAACGCCAGCGCCAGGGCCATGCAGAAAATGACGGCGAAGATGTTCCACATGCCTTTCTGCGCATAAACGGTGCAGATGCGGACGACTTCCTTGCTGTCCTTTTCCGAGGCCGTTTTGGCGTCCAGCTTCATGTGTTCCTTGATGTACACCACCGCCCGGTAGGCGCCGGTGACGACCGCCTGGGTGGAGGCGCCGGTGAACCAGTAAATCACCGCACCGCCCGCCAGCAGCCCGAGGATGATTTCCGGCTGAACGATGCTCAGGTGTTCGATGACGCCGCCGAACAGGTTTTGCAACAGGATGATGATGCCGAACACCATGGTGGTGGCGCCGACGACGGCGGTGCCGATGAGCACGGGCTTGGCGGTGGCCTTGAAGGTATTGCCCGCGCCGTCCCCCTTTTCGAGCTGGTACTTGGCGTTTTCGAAATCGGGCTGGAAGCCGAAATTCTTCTCGATGTCTTCCTTGATGCCCGGCCGGCCTTCAATCTGGCTCAATTCATAGACCGATTGGGCATTGTCGGTGACGGGTCCGTAACTGTCCACGGCGATCGTCACCGGGCCCATGCCGAGGAAACCGAAGGCCACCAACCCGAACGCGAAGATGGGCGCGGCGAATTTAAAGGTGTCCGGCATCAACGCCACAATGGGCGAGCCGCTGTAGGTGGCGAGCAACACGCTGATGAACATCAGCGCCAGGATGCACAAGCCCATCCAGAACGCGGAGAAATTGCCCGCCACGAAACCGGACAGGATGTTCAGCGACGCGCCGCCGTGTTTGGAGCAGTTGGTCACTTCCCGCACGTGTTTGGAGGTGGTGCTGACGAAGATCTTGGTGAATTCCGGAATCAACGCACCGGCCACGGTGCCGCACGAGATGATGGCCGAGAGCACCCACCAGAGGCTGCCTTCGAATCCGGGTTGTTTCGCCAACAGGAAATAACTGGCGGCAAAGGTCACGCCGATGGACACCGCCGAGGTAATCCAGACCAGATGCGTCAGCGGCGCTTCAAAATCGAAGTCTTTCTGATGGCCGTACTTGGCCTGGCTGAACGCTTGGTTCAGGAAATAGGAAATCAGCGAGGTCGCAATCATCAACGCGCGCATCGTGAAAATCCAGATGATGAGCGTGGCGCAAACCATCGGGGCTTTTTCCAGGGCCAGCGCCAGAAACGCAATCAGCGCCACGCCGGTCACGCCGTAGGTTTCAAAACCATCCGCCGTCGGTCCGACGGAGTCGCCGGCGTTGTCTCCGGTGCAGTCGGCAATCACACCCGGGTTCTTCGGGTCGTCCTCCGGCAGCTTGAAGATGATCTTCATCAGGTCCGAACCGATGTCGGCGATCTTGGTGAAGATGCCGCCGCAGATACGCAGGGCGGAAGCACCGAGGGATTCGCCGATGGCGAAGCCGATGAAGCACGGGCCGGCAAGGTCTTTGAGGAACACCAGGATGCAAATCATGAAAAACAATTCGACGCAGACCAGGAGCAGGCCGACGCTCATGCCGGAGCGGAGCGGGATGCCCAGAGTGGCGAACGGGTTGCCCTTGAGGGCCGAAAACGACGCGCGGGAGTTGGACACGGTGTTGATGCGGATGCCGAACCAGGCGACGCCGTAGGAGCCGAGGATGCCAAGAACGGAGCAGGCCAGGATGAGAATTACATGACCGAGCGTTTGCCCCTCCAGCACCTTGAAATAGAAGAAGATGCAAGCGGCGATCAGCACCCAGAGAATGACGAGGAATTTGCCCTGCTGGGTCAGATAGGTTTTGCAGGTCTCCCAGATGGTGTGCGAGACGTCGCCCATGCACTTGTGCACCGGCAAGGCTTTGGTCTGCTTGTATTGCACCAGGCCAAACAAGGCACCAATAGCGCAGAGCAAAATGCCCAGGTACATCAACGTCAGGCCGCTGACGTTGAACAAGCCGGGGAATGTCACCTGGGTCAGGTCGGGAATTTTAATGTCCGCCTCGCCGGCCCACACGTTGGTTCCAAAGCTGCACAGGCAGAACATCGCCAGCGCCCACAATATAATTTTATATTTTCGCATAGAAAAATTAACAAATTTCACGAGCGTAAACTACCGGGGATGCATTTCCCCAAGCCAACCATATTTGGCAAAGAAATCAACCAAAATTGAACAGTTGCCCTTGCTGGGTTTCTCCGGGTTCGACCGGTCCAGCCCAAGTCTGGAACGCCGGTTTCATCCGGCAGCAGGTGCTGCAGCGGCTTATCGGCCGGATTCACCCGGCGCTGCTCACCGGCGCAACCCCATGATTCGATGGCAGGGTTGACGTTGCGCCAGTCCTCGCCGGCGCATTTACCCTTGTCGCTGACGGATCCTTTCCGCATCTTTCCGGCGATGCCTGAACGCGCGGTTTCCACTCTGAACCAGCCAGACCCGGCGTTGGAATTGACGCTGCGGCCGTCGTTATTCTCCGAGTTCACCGGCCAGCCCAAGGTGAAGGAGCGGCTCGAAATCGCCGTCGCCGCCGCCCGGAAGCGGAAGGAGGCGCTCGACCACATACTGCTCAGCGGTCCGCCCGGGCTCGGCAAAACCACGCTGGCTAACATCCTCGCCAAGGCGATGGGCGCCAATCTCAAAAGCACCAGCGGGCCGACGATTGAAAAAGCCGGCGACCTCGCCGGCCTGCTGACGAACCTCGAGGAAGGCGACGTGCTCTTCATTGACGAAATCCATCGCCTGCAGAAAACCATCGAGGAATATCTCTACCCGGCGATGGAGGACTTCAAGCTGGACATCATCATCGACCAGGGCCCGAACGCGCGCAGCGTGCGGCTGAACCTGCCGCGGTTCACGCTCATCGGCGCCACCACGCGCAGCGGCCTGCTCACCGCCCCGTTGCTCACCCGCTTTGCCGTGCGCGAACGGCTGGATTATTACGCGGCCGGGGACCTGGAAAAGATCGTCGTCCGCTCGGCGCGTTTGCTGAACGTGGACATCGAGCCGGCGGGCGCGCACGAAATTGCCCGCCGCAGCCGCGGCACGCCGCGCATCGCCAACAATCTCCTGCGCCGCGTGCGCGACTATGCCCAGGTGAAACACGACGGCCGCATCACCGCTGCCGTGGCGGATAAGGCCCTGGCCATGCTGGAAATTGACCAGAACGGCCTGGACGAAATGGACAAGCGCATCCTCCAGGCAATTATCGTGAAATTCGGCGGCGGGCCGGTGGGGGTGAATTCGCTGGCCGTGGCCGTGGGCGAAGAACCCGACACCATTGAGGAAGTTTATGAGCCGTATCTCATCATGGAAGGCTACCTGAACCGCACGCCGCAGGGTCGCATGGCGACCGAGTTGGGTTGCCAAAAACTGGGGCTGAAACCGGCCGCGGGAAGTCAGGCGCGGTTGTTTTAATTCGAACTGCCGGCTCCTGGTCCGATCATCGTCCCGGTGGATCAGCGAAGGCAGGAGACCGGCACACAGGATCCCCCTGGCCAAACGGAATGGGGAAAAACTGCGGCCGGCTGAAGCCGGCGTTCCACGTTAAAGGCCCCAGGCGATTCAACCCCGCGATTTTCCCTGTGGCGGGTCCCGGCAAACGGGAGTACCGTGAGGTTGTGAAAAAAATCGTCGGGCCGATTCTCATGGCTCTGACAATGTTGCCCGGAGCAGGACGCGGACAAACCAATGCCGCTTCGCCGGCTGACGAGGAACATTTCACCGCCGAACGCAACCGGATGGTCCATGACCAGTTGTTAGGGCCCATCTATCACATCACCAACTCCCACGTGCTTGCCGCCATGGGCAAGGTCCCCCGTCACCGGTTCGTTCCCGCCGAGATCCGGCACCGGGCTTACGACGATTGCGCCCTGCCCATCGGCCATGGCCAGACCATTTCCCAACCGTTCATCGTCGCGTTCATGACGCAACAGCTCGATCCGAAGCGGACGGACCGCGTGTTGGAAGTGGGAACCGGTTCGGGTTATCAGGCGGCAGTGTTGGCCGAGCTGGTCAAGGAGGTTTATACCATCGAGATCGTCGAGCCGCTGGCGCAGCGAGCCAAGGCCGACCTGCATCAACTCGGTTACACGAATATCCAGGTCCGCGCCGGTGACGGCTACTTGGGCTGGCCGGAAGCCGCTCCGTTCGACGCCGTCATTGTCACCTGCGCGCCGAAACAGGTTCCGCCCCCGCTCGTGGACCAGCTCAGGCCCGGCGGGCGGATGATTATTCCCATCGGACCGGAATGGGACCAAAACCTGGTGTTGCTCCGCAAAGAGGGCGACCGCCTGGTCGAACACGCCGTCCTGCCCGTCCGGTTTGTGCCGATGACCGGCAAAGCCCGGCCCGGCGACGCCAAGTAACTCTCAGCGCGGAATGCCGGCCTTGGCCGGCAGCGAATTTTTCCCGATGGCACTCTGCCGGATAAATCCAGCGTTCCAAATTCCCATGAATTTCCCCGGCTTCATCGATTTGCGCTTTCGCTACGCAGGCAAATTGTGTTTCCTCCCGGTCGTTGTGAAAAGCAGCCAGGGGAGTTGAACCTTTGATGAACGGCAAACCGAGCACAACGAAACGGATTGGCCGGGCACCGGCTCGCAACTGGCTCAGCCTCTTCCAACCCGCGCCGCCGGCAGCCGTGGTCCTGACCGACCCGGTACAAATCGCGGCAAGCTATCGTCGCTGGCAGATTCGCGTCCTGTTCCTTTCCATCATCGGTTACGCGACGTTTTATTTCGTGCGGAAAAACCTCGGTGTGGCCATGCCGCTGATGAGCCAGTCGCTCGGCCTCGACAAGGTGGCGTTCGGCACTTTTCTGACGTTGCACGGAGTGATTTACGGGGTGTCCAAATTCGCCAACGGGTTCCTGGCCGACCGCGCGAACGCGCGCACATTCATGGCCTTCGCCCTGTTGGTCTCCGCCATCCTGAATCTTTTTTTTGGCTTCAGCTCGACCGTCGTCGTGCTGGGCCTCCTGTGGCTGCTGAACGGCTGGTTTCAAGGCATGGGGTTCCCGCCGTGCGCGCGCTTGATGGCCAACTGGTTTCCGCCCAAGCAGCTCGCGACCAAATTCTCCATCTGGAATTCCTCGCACAACCTCGGAAGCATTCTCATCGTCCTGCTCTGCGGTTTCCTCGTCGGAGGCGGCTTCTTTGCACCCGACTGGCGGCTCTGCTTCTTTGTGCCGGCGGCGATTGCCGGCAGCGTTGCCGTTCTGCTCTGGTTCCTGCTACCCGATACGCCGCCGTCGGTCGGCTTGCCCGAAGTCGAAGGCACGCGCGTGGCTGGATCGGAATTTGAATCGCCCGCCGATTTCAGGGCCTTTTTGTTGCGGCAGGTTTTCGGCAATAAATATATCTGGCTGCTCGCGACGGCGAATTTCTTCGTGTACACGATTCGTTACGCCGTCTTCGACTGGGG
>DATJOW010000024.1:0-31841 GCA_035506715.1 Candidatus Acidiferrum sp.
CCCGGTTGGCTGACCATCTGGCGTGGCTGGCAACGCCTGATGTGGATGGCCGAAGGACTCGACACCTTCAACCAAATCTGAAAGATGTGGGTAATGACAAGGGATTAATCCCACGGCTACCGTCAAGGCTCGCTCCGCGAGTATGGTTCAACCCCTGTTTTAATCATTGGATATCCTCCGGCAACCGGCGTATTCACCAAATCCATCAGCCGTTCGGGATTTCAAATTGTCATGTCGACTACTCTTTCTCCCGTTGATGGGCTGCCTGTTCGCAAAAGCGGAGAACGGGCGAGGCGCAAGCACCACTATCTGAATAATTATTGCGGCATTACCCAGGGTAGTCGCTTCGCTCCAACCCTGGGCTAATGTCTTTTACTCTTTCAGGGTTTCAGTTTGGCTTCGCGTCAATTCGCGGAATTCGCGTCACAATTCCGCGTCTCCGCGTCTTGGCGGTAAAAATCCAACACCAAACGGCGCGATAAGGACATCGCGCCCTACCTCACAATCTGCGTCCATCTGCGCAATCTGCGGGCTATTTCTTCAAACTCGCCAGCAATTGCGGCAGGACGATGCCGGCGGGGCCAGCCAACACGTGATGGGCTTCGGGCGTGAACGGCGTCGGTTGCGGGTTGATTTCCACCACGATCGCGCCGCTGTGCAGCGCTTCGTACGGCAATGACGCCGCCGGATATACCACGGTAGACGTGCCGACGGACAAAAAGACGTCGCAATGAGTGCTCGCGTCCAAGGCCCGTTCCATTTCGGCTTCGGGCAGCGGTTCCTCGAACCAGACCACGTCCGGCCGGAGCAGCCCGCCGCAGTGCGGGCATTTCGGCGGCACATCGCCGGTGTCCGGCCAGCTCGCAACGACCGTGCCCTCGTCGAAACATTTCGTGCGCGTGATGTTGCCGTGCAATTCGATGAGATTCCGGCTGCCGGCGCGTTGATGCAATCCGTCCACGTTTTGGGTGATGAGCGCGAAGTGCGGGAAAAGTTTTTCCATTTCCGCGAGCGCATGATGGCCCGGGTTCGGTTTGACTTCGGCAACAAGCTGGCGCCGCCAGTCGTACCATTCCCAGACCAGACGCGGGTTGCGGCGGAAAGCCCACGGCGTGGCCAGGTCTTCGGGCTTGAACTTCGCCCACAGACCGGTCTGCGCGTCGCGAAACGTCGGCACCCCGCTCTCCGCCGACACGCCCGCGCCGGTGAGCACCGCCACCCGTTCGGCCGCGACCAGTTGCCGGATCATTTCCGCCGGAATTGTCATGTCCCGATGATGAGCCCGAACGGTTGGATGTTGAAAGTTGAATGTTGAATGTTCTTCCGGGAGTATGTAGATAACGCAAATTGGCAATTTCAGGCCGCAGACTCCGAAGGTTGGCAACCGAAAATTCCAAGCATTCGCATTATCCAAACCATTCGCAATGCCAGCGCGGCAGGTCGTTTGCGTTAAGTACATACTCCCGTGTTCTTCTGACCTTGGAATGTCTTTGTCCCACCCAATGCTGCAGGATTGTGTTCAAAAATACTCTCGACACTCAACACTCAACATTCAACTCTCAACCCAATATGAATCCTCCCTCACTCGGCTATGTGATTTTGTATGTGAACGATGTCGCCGCCAGCCTGGCGTTCTATGAAAAGGCGTTTGGTCTGGCCCGGCGCTTTTTCCACGACGACCACGGCAAGGCGTACGGCGAATTGGAGACCGGCGCAACCCGGTTGGCCTTCGCCAGCGTCGCCCTCGCCGAAGAACATCTGAAACAAAAGATCCTCGCCGTGGCGCCGGATAAGTCGCCGCAGGGGGTGGAGATTGCCCTGACCACGCCCGACGTTCCGGCATTGTTTCAGCGCGCGGTGAAAGCCGGGGCGACCGCCATCAGCGAACCGGTGACCAAACCGTGGGGCCAGACCGTGGCCTATCTCCGCGACACTGCTGGTTTTCTGGTCGAAATCTGCACACCAATGCCGTGATTTTTACCAGCAGCCAACGCGGACTATACTGATTGAAAGCAAGTTAGGCTGAGACGACATATCAAGCAGCTAGTCGAAAAAACTTTGAAAGATTTGTGTTTCAACCTGCGAGCCATGGTCGAAGCATGAAAAGCAACACGAAAGTCGGTTTATGGCTTGGACTGGCGATGGTTTTGAGTCCACTCATCCCAGATGTGCTTACCGCGGCACCACAACTGGTTTCCCAAATCGCCTCCGCCATTGCGCCACCCGCCGGCGGCAACGGTGATTCCGGGCTGTCTTTCCTAAGCGCCGACGGGCGTTTTGTCCTCTTCGCCAGCACCGCGGATAATCTCGTGCCGTCCAACAACGGTCCTGCCGCACGGCGTCGGCTGAACGTATTCCTGCGCGACCGCACGAACGGCATAACCATTTTGGTCAGTGTCAATCTTGCCGGAACCGGCGGCGGCAACGGCGATTCCTTCCCCACCGGGCTTTCCAGCGATGGCCGGTATGCCCTTTTCGAAAGCAGTGCCAGCGATCTGGTGGCCGGTGACAACAACAACGCCAACGACATTTTTGTCCGTGATTTGACCGGCAACGCCACGACGCTGGTCAGTGTCAGCGTCGGTGGCGGAACTGGCAACGGCACTTCACGCAGTTCTGCGATGACACCGGACGGACGTTACGTGGCGTTCGTCAGCGCCGCCACCAATCTGGTTGCCGGCGACACGAACAATATTCCCGACGTTTTCGTTCGGGACTTGCAGGCGAACACCACCACGCTCGCGAGCGCAGGCGCCGTTTCCACCAGCGCCAGCACGCCCACGGGCAGTTCCGAATCGCCAGTGATCACCCCGGATGGCCGCTACGTGGCTTTTTACAGCACCGCGTCCAATCTGATGCCGAGTGTCACCACTGTCGGCGAAGTCTTTGTTCGCGATTTGACTGGCGGAAACACCCTTTGGGTCAGCACTAACGCGCGGCCGGTAATGCAATTGGTGATCGGAAGTTCCAACGTCGTTTCCTACAACCAGCGTATCAGCGGCGACGGCCGGATCGTCACTTTTGAAACGAGCACCAACACGCAGATTCCCGCTCCCGCGGCGGGCGTGATTTTTCGGTATGACCTTCAAAGCGGAACAACGGATGTCGTTCACACGAACGCCTACGCGGTCTGGTCGGCGTTCGACGACAACCGCGGCCTGGACATGACGCCCGACGGACGGTTCATCGTTTTTGTGGCCTATTTGACCGGGCTTTCGGAATCAAACACGGCCATCTACGTCTGGGATGCTCAAAGCGGCACCAATACGCTCGTCAGTTTCGACGCAAACAACGCCCTGCCTGCAAGTGGGACTTACGATTTGCCCGTGATTGACCCAAGCGGACGATACGTTGCCTTTCTCAGCAGCGCCACTAATCTGACATCGGGCCCGCTGGTCGGCGCATTTCATCTCTACTGGCGCGACCTGCAGGCCAACACCACCCGATTGGTGGATGCGGACACAAACGGTGTCGGTGCGGGCGTCGGCCCGACAGCGGTTCCCACTCTGAGTCCGGATGGCTGCCTAATCGCGTTTGAATGCGGAGACGGCGGTCTGGTTGCGAATGACCGTAATCACAACGCCGACACCTTTGTCCGCGACATGCAGGCGGACACGGTCGAGCTAATTTCAGGACACGACCCAACCTTGTTCTCACAGACGCCCAACGGCCCGAGTTTGATCACCTCAAGCTGTGTCAGCAGCAACGGCCTTCACGTCGCCTTTGCCAGCGACGCCGACAACCTGGTCGCCAACGATTCCAACGGTTTCCGTGATGTGTTTGTCCGCGATGTGTTGGACGGCTCGAACATTCTGGTGAGCGTAAACACCAATGGCAACTCCGGGACGGGCATGTCTTCCGAGCCGGTGATCAGCCCCGACGGCCGTTATGTGGCATTTACCAGCTGGGCGGCCGACCTAGCAGACAATGACAACAACAATGCGCAGGATGTGTTTGTGCGTGATTTGCAGAACGGCACCACTACGCTGGTAAGCGTGAACACGGGCGGCGTCTTTTCCGGAAATGGCAACTCCGCCGCCTTGTCGATCAGCACCGGCGGCCGGTATGTGCTGTTCCGCAGCAAGGCCCAGGACCTCGCCTCCGCTTCCTATACCGCCGGAACGGAAAACCTCTTTTTACGTCACCAGTTGGCCGGAACCACGGCTGCCCTGACCACTGGCGGGTGGACCTCGACCGCGATGACTCCCGACGGGAATTTTGTGGCGTTCATCGGCGTCATTCCGTCAGCTTCCTCAAAACTGTACATTTGGAATTCGCAGACGGCCTCGCGGGTCTACACCAATTCGGCGAGTTCTCCGGCGGCCGTCGCCATCAGCTCCAGCGGGCAATTCCTCGCCTATCTGGCTGGCTCACCCGCGAGCTTGAGCGCCGCCGACCGGATCGCGAACAGCAACTGGGTGGTCAGCGCCGGCACCTTCCCTTCGCATCCCGGATTGCGGTTCAGCGGCGATGGCCGGTTCATGGTCTATGCAACCGGTGCCGCCAACACAGCAGCCGATACGAACGGCGCCCAGGACATCTATGTTTACGATTTCCAGAACCGCTCCAGTGTGCTGGTGGGCCGGAGCTTTAATTCCGCGGGCTCGCTGAATGCGCCGTCCGATTCTCCCGACATCAGCGCCAATGGTCAATTCATCGCCTATCGCAGTTTCGCCAGCAACAATGTCCCGGGCGACGTCAACAATTCACCGGACCTGTTCGTGTTTGATCGGTTGAGCGGCAACACGACGCTCGTGACCGTGAATTCGTCTGGCAGCGCAACGGCGAACAATTGGTCATTCACTCCGTGGTTCAGCAGCGCTGGACAAACTCTGGTGTTCCAAAGCGGGGCCTCCGATCTCATCGGTCAGGATTTCAACCGTGGCGTTGACATCTTCACCCTGGATTTGATTCCGGGCGGGGCACCGGACCCGACCAATGCCGCCGCCGCGCTCGATGCCCAAATCGTTTTTAATGGCATTCCTGGTCTGGCAACCAGTGTGCCGGTCCAAGGCCCGGTGGTGGTCTGGCAGGCTTTCCCGGGAATTTCGTACGGCCTGCAATTCAAGGACGACCTGAACGATCCCAATTGGCATGACTTCAATGGCACGGTGACGTTGTTGGGAACGAAGGGATATGCCAATGACCTCGCGCCAGCCGCCGGCCAGAGATACTACCGGTTCATTTTAAGCAATTAAATCGAGATAAAACACTCAAATGCCAACGCGTATGAACAAGAATTTGCGGAAGAATTTGATCTGCGGTTTTAGCCTTTATGCGGGTTCCGGTAAACCGCCCACTGACGAAGGACCAAACGGTTTCACTTTGGTCGAGTTGATCGTCGTGCTCGCCAGCATCGCCCTGTTGGCAGTGACCTTGATTCCGGCGCTAGCCGGCACCAGGCCGAACAGTGTGTCGTTTCAATGCCTGAACAATCTCCGTCAATGGGGGGATGCCATGCAAACGATGGCCGGCGACAACAACGACGTGCTGCCGCGTGATGGCACGGACAAGAACGGCACTTATTCAGTGGATAGCGGCGTAATGAGCGGGCCGGGCAGCCCAACGGATCAATATGCCTGGTTCAATGTGATTCCCCCTGCCATGGGGGAACAGCCTTTGTCATACTACTACAACCAGCCGGGAGCCAATGCCCAGAAAAAATTGCCATTCCCCGGGAATGGCCAGGGAAAAATCTGGCATTGTCCGGCGGCGAAAGCCGCTCCGGGCGACGTATTCCAAGCCGGCGGGAGTTACGGTTTTTTCAGCTATGTCATGAACATTGACCTCAAGCTCAACAGCAATGTCGCCAACGGCATAATCGGAAACAGTGCGGTTTATCCCAACATGCCTAAAACTGGCGCGCTGCGTAATCCGGCGGCGACCGTTCTGCTCGCGGACGCCGTCTTCAGCCCGACCTGGGAGCCTTCCTCGTCCGCCCCAAGTCGCAATGGCACTTTTCCCTGCAATCGGTGGTCGGTTTTTGCCAAGCGTCACAACGATGGCGGCGCGCTCCTCTTCACCGATGGCCATTCGGCCGTTTTCAAGTGGGACTATGTTTATAACCAGAATCCCACGCCCAGTTCACGCAATGAAAAATTGAACCCCGACATCATCTGGAATCCCAATCGGGACATCCCTTGAAACCGGCAGGGCGCGATCTCCGCATCGCGCCGTCTTTCTCTGGGACTTTGTCTGCGAAACCAAACTGCCGCCCTGAAAGGGCAAAAGAAATTAGCCCAGGGTTGGAGCGCAGCGACTACCCTGGGTAATCGTCCCACAAAACATTCCTTCTCCCATCGGATGGGAGAAGGTGGTCCCGCGATGCGGGACCGGATGAGGGAAAAAACAAATCGGGTGAGGTGGCTCGTATTTTCTAAACCACCTTGGAAAACAGGTTCAACACCACGATGCCCACGACGATGAGCGCCATGCCGGCCATGCCGGGCACGTCCAGTTTCTGCCCATAAACCAGCCAGCCGATGACGGTCACCAGCACGATGCCCACGCCCGACCATACCGCGTAGGCCACCCCGACCGGGATGGTTCGCAACGTCAGCGACAGGAAATAAAACGCCGAGGCGTAACCCAGCACCACGGCCAGCGACGGCCCGGGCCGGGTGAAACCGTTGGCGGCCTTCAAGGCCGAGGTGGCGACTACTTCCGACACAATAGCGATGCTCAGGAAAATCCAGTTCATGCCCGCCAACCTGAACCGCCCGCCCCCGCACCGTCAACGCCAAAGGGTTCGCCACAGAGACACAGATGTATTTAACCGCAGATTACGCGGATAGACATTGATTAAGAGCCGGAAAGGCAGAAAGAAATCAGGCCGAGTTAGCAAGACGTGCCTGTCCCGGGTAACCTCACGGATGAACCAATCGGAAGAACACCGCCCCATTGGCGGGATTCACCGGCAGCGCGAGTTGATTCGTCAGGGTCGAGCCGGAAACGATGGACCAGTTCGTGCCGATGCCGACGCCCAGCGAGTTGGTCTGCACCTGCAACTGCCAGCCCGTGTGGTCGCGCGGCCAGTTCATTTGGAACTGATTACCCGCCGTGACGTAGCCGAGTTTCGTTGGCGCACTTGATGTGGGCCTCGCGCTCGCCTCCGTCGAATCGCCGCTTTCGCCGGAGGCGTTTACGGCGCGGGCGACGTAGTAGTAAAGCGTGCCATTGCTCAGACCCGTGTGGGTGAAGCTCAAGCTGGCATTGGTGGCGATGATCGCGTAACCGCTGCCGCTGGCAAGGGAACTCTTAACATAGTAGGTCGTCGCGCCGGCTGAAGCATTCCAACTCAACGCGACTTGCGCGTCACCCGGGACGGCACTCAACCCGGTCGGCGCGGCGGGCGGAGCCACGGGCGGCCAGCCCGGCGCAGCCACGCTGTCAAATTTGGCCGTGTCCAAGGTCGAGCTGTTATGGCTGGTGAGCGCCAGGCCAACATACACCGTGGACGCCAGGGTAAACGTGGCGGTTCCCTGCTGCGTCCAGTTCGCGCCATCCGGTGCACGGTAGGCCGTGAACGTGTTTCCACTTCGCACCAGCTTGACCCAGTAAGGCACGCTCAGGTTGTTGGTATTATTCCAGGTTGTCCCGCCGCCGGTGCTCGAGCGGTATTGCCATGTCACGCCGTTGCTTGGCGTTACGGCGACAAAGGCATTGGCCGCGTTGGCATCCAGGCTGGCGCGGATCATCACCCCGGCCTTCGACCACGGATTGACGTTTTGCACGGAACTGACCCGGGCCGTGATCGTGCAATCTCCGGTGGCCGTCAAATAGACAAAGCGGAAGGCGTCGGCCGTGCCTTGAATGTCGGCCCCGGCCCCAACCAGCGTAAACACGCTTTTGGTGTAGCCCGCGGTGCCGGAGACTCCCACCGTGCCGATGTCCTGTGTCAACCAGGGAAGCGGCACTGGCGGCAGGGCGCCCGGAGGCGGCAGCGCCGGCCCTCCGGTCAACGCCGTCACGTTATCCGGATCATAGACTGCGCCCGAGGTCCAATCGAACGCCTGGCCCGTCCCCGGGGTGTCCCAAAAGAAGGGACTCAACCCGTGGCTCTGGGCGGAATCGACAATGTATTTGTGAAAATAGGTCCTCGAGGCCAGGTGCAGGTCAAGGTCCGGTTCCGAAAGCGTCGTGCGCTTCATGGCCCCGAACTCGCCAATCATCACCGGAATGCCCTGGCTTACGAACTTGTCGGTCATCTTCTGGAATTCCGCGTCCAGATAATCTTCTTCGCCCCACGTGGCGTTGCGGGAGGGATTCGTGGGGGAATGATAAGCCTGCCCCCAGAAATAGAACATATTGCCCCAGGTCTGATCGCTCGACAGTCCGCAGAAATTCCAGGGCGTGTAATAGTGAACTTCGACCATCAGGCGACCGGGCGTTGGGTCCGTCGGCAGGGCGTTCATCAAGTTGGTTGTCGTGTCGATATCCGTGTTTGGCCCCTGGACCACCAGCCAGCGGGCGGTGTTGCTGCCGCCCGTGCCGCGCACCGCATTGACGAACGTGTTGTAGTAAGTCATCAGCTCGGACATCTTGGTGGCAGTGTCCACGTTGGGTTCGTTCGCCGCGGCAAACAGCAACCGGTTGTCGTAACCCGCAAAGGTGGTCGCGATCTGCGTCCAGTAGGAGTTCATCTTCGCGTTGATCGTCGGATTCACCGTCCCCGTGAGATTGTTTTCCAGCCAGCCCCCGTCCCAGTGATCGTTGATAATGACGTACAGGTTCGTGGCGAGGCACCAGTCCACCACCTGTTTCACCCGCGCCAAAAAGGCCGGATCGATTTGGTACGTGGATTGGTTGGCGTGACTGTCCCACGCGCACGGGATGCGAACGGCGTTGAACCCGGCGTGAGCGACTCCGTTGATCAGCGCCTGGGTTGCCGGCGGGCCCCAGCAGCCTTCGCCACAGGGCGGCTCCAGCGTATTTCCCAGATTCCATCCGCAGGTCGGCGCCGGCAATTGCGCGAACGCGCCCAGGGGCAGCATCAGCAGCCACACGTTCGCGACAATTGAAGCATTTAATTGACGGTGCATTGTGCCATTCTGGGCGCGGGGCTTGATCCCCGTAAAGTCATGTATTCTGATGACAAGTGAGGTTTCGAAGGACTTTCTAACCCCGGATGGACACGGATGAACACGGATTGCATAAGTTACGTAATGAAGACAAAATGGACCGCATCGGATGAATAGGAATGTGTCATCATTGATCCAAAAGCCACGACTTGTCTTCATTTATCTGCTTCTGGCCGCACTAATGTCCGCCGTCGATGTGGGCTGTAGGCAGCCAACGGTGAGCCGATCGGTTTCTGGTGAGCAGGGGCCATTTTTGAATGACTATGATACGCCGACGGCCAAAATCCGCGCGGGATTCATTCCGTGCAAGACCCAGGTTGTCCTGGGTGAGCCGCTCCAGACAGTGTTTACGGTTGAAAATCTCGGGCCAACAAATTTTGAGTTCTGGTTTGGTGGAGATTATCGTGGGACTGGACGTCACAACCGATTCAAGATTGCGGCTGCCGATTCGGAAGGAGTGGAGCTTCCTGACCCCATTGCGCATCCAATGGAACTCGGGGGATTTCTTCAGCCGGTAACTCTCAAGCCAGGTCAGGACTTTACCAATGTCATTGACCTCACCGATTTTCGCGTCATTGACAAACCTGGCGTTTACAGAATCGGCTGCAAATTTGCCTTTGATGAACATCGGATCCAAAAAAGGCCAACCAATCCCGTTGTCGGGTCCACTTTTACCCTGACCATCCTTGAACGCACTCCTGAACGTGTAGCCAGAGTCCTCGATGAACTGACTGACCGGGCGTGGACAGTTCGTGGCGAGGACCTCAACGAAACGCTTGAGCTAACCGCCCGCTTTGGAAGGAACGAAGCGGTTCCATGGCTCGCGCAACTCGCGGGAACTGGTCCGGTTGAGTTGCGGGCGGCTGCACTTGGCGCACTTTCGCTGGTTCCAAACGATGCGTCCTTGTACGTTGTGCTTGTGAGCCTGAAGGATTCGAACGCGACAATTCGAGCGGCGGCGGCAGGCTCGCTGGGAGCGATGCGAATGGAGCGTGGGGTTGACGCTTTGCTGGAGGTGTTGCCGAAAGAAAATTCTCCAGTGGCGGAAGCCGTACTATTGGCTCTGGGTACGTCAAAGGCTGATCGCGCATTTCCGGTCATCACCAATACGCTGGACGCCGGTCAAATCGAATTGCAGCGCGCCGCCATCAATGCGTTGGTGAATTTTGGCGGCTCAAACGCCATTACCACGCTCACCCAACGCATCAATAGCAGCTACCTTTCACTTCGTTATGAGGTCGTTCTGGCGCTGGCGGAAAAATTGCATCAGCCAATGCCAGCCGAATGGTTATTGCCAGTTCTGGCCGGGCGCGAATATAACACGCGTGAGTGGCTTGATTCACTTCGATTATTGCGAATGTATGCGGGTGACGGAGCGATTCCTGCGATGTTGAGTTGTCTCGATTTTGACGTGGCCTGGAGTGGCCGGAATTGGTGGATTCTTGAAACCGGTGTTAAACCCTGTCCCAAGGCACCGCCGATTGACTACGAATACGATCCGAACACCGATGGTACGCCCGACCAATGGCAAAAAAACCTGCGGTTGCTTGAGACACTAAAACCGCTCGCTGGTCCCATACCAACTTTGCCCGATCACCCAGCATTTCAGTCTGTGCCGTATCTCAAAACGGATCCGCCAATCGATTTTGCTCCGACCTTCAAGGAAATAGAGTCCGGAGGTGTCGAAATTGATTCGGGCTTTTTGCGTCTCGAATTTTGGCGGACATCAGCGCGTATGCCATATTCGGTTCCCGGGGCTTATCGCCCTGTTTACGAGACAGCAGCGCATTTCCGTTCGCTACCGAATCTGCCGGATGAAACCCGTGCGAAATGGAGCATTACCCTGGAGCAAATGCAGCAGCTCGACAGATTGTTGAACAAGTTCGCTGTTAAGCTTTGTGGTTCGCGCGTTTCAGATCAAAAGGTTGGGAACCTCTACAACCTTCTCGTGCAACAGGGCGATTATTGTCCCCACAGTGATGATTGGCATGACCTTTTCCGGAACTACTTGGAAGCACCGCCAACGCGCAAGGAGCAAGCCAAAGCCGAACTGATTGATTCGGTTCGTATCTTCAGCCAGAACTACCATGCGGGCACAGTTGAATTTGCGGAAAGCGCCAGGAAGATTTTTACCCCGTCACAGCTCGAGGAGATTTTGCGCTAACGGTAATTGCCTTGAGCGTGTTTCAATCCGCGAAAATTCGTGAAATTCGTGTCACGGATTCCGTGTTCATCCATGGTTCATCCGTGGTTAAAAATCTTTGCGGCTTTGCGTTGAAAAATTTTTTGGTTAGTTTACCCACATGAACTATCGCACTCTGGGCCGGACGGGCTGGAAGGTTTCGGAAATCAGCTTTGGCGCGTGGGCCATCGGCGGCACCTGGGGCAAGGTCGACGACCAGGAATCACTCGCCGCGCTCCATGCCGCGCTCGACGGCGGCGTGAATTTCTTCGACACCGCGGACGTTTACGGCGACGGCCACAGCGAACGGCTCCTGGCGAAGCTGAGAAAGGAGCGGAAGGACGCTTTTTACATCGCCACCAAGGCCGGCCGCCGGCTCAACCCGCACACGGCCGACGGTTACAATCGCCAGAACCTCACCGCCTTCATCGAGCGCAGCCTGAAAAACCTGGACACGGACGCGATTGACCTGCTGCAATTGCATTGCCCGCCGGTGGAAGTGCTGTATCGGCCGGAAGTTTTTGCCGTGCTCGATGACCTCGTGGAGGCCGGCAAGCTGCGCTACTACGGCGTGAGCGTCGAGAAGGTCGAGGAAGCCCTCAAGGCCATCGAATTCCCCGGCGTGCAGACAATTCAAATCATCTTCAACCTGTTCCGGCAGCGGCCGGCGGAGTTGTTTTTCCCGGAAGCGCAACGCCGCAAGGTCGGCATCCTCGCCCGCGTGCCGCTGGCATCGGGCTTGTTGTCGGGCAGAATGACGCGCGACCGCAAATTTGAGCAGGACGATCACCGGACCTTCAACCGTCACGGCGAGGCGTTCGACCGCGGCGAGACGTTTTCGGGCGTGGATTTCGAGACCGGCTTGTTTGCGGCGGAAGAGCTCAAGGCGTTTGTGCCCAGAGACGCCACGCTGGCTCAACTGGCGTTGCGCTGGATCCTGGAATGTCCGGCGGTGACCTGCGCCATTCCCGGCGCCAAGCGGCCGGCCCAGGTCACCGAAAACATTGCGGCCTCGGACCTTAACCCGTTGGCGCCAGCCACAATGAAAAGGATTCATGCCCTTTACGAGGCACGCATCAAACCGCTGGTGCATCAGTATTGGTGACAAGTGGAAAGTGGCAGGTGACAAGAAAGACAGGGAAGTGGCGAATATTCAATCTTGTCACATGTCCCGTGCCACCTGTCACATTTATGCGCCTTGCTCCACCGTCCGGTTTAGGCTAGTCTGGACATGCTATGGATATGCAAACACCACCTTTGCCGCCCAACGACGCGCCGCCGCCGCTGACGCCGCCTCCGGTCATCACGCCACCGCCGCCGGTCAAACCCCGCAAGAGCCGGGGCTGGATGATTGCGTCGATCGTCCTGTCCGTCCTGCTGGTCTTTTGCGTGCTGATCATTTTCGCCCAGTTCGTGTCCCGCGCGTTCAGCACCAGCTTGAGTTCGAGCCTGCGCAGCGGGTTCCGGCCCAGCTACGTCCGCGACGTCGGCCCGCGGCTGGAGGAATGTCTGGTCGAAGACAATGGTTCGCGCCGGAAGATCGCCGTCATCACCGTGGACGGCATCATCACCAGCGAAGCTGTGGACCCGGCGGGCAACACCATGGTGGACATCATCAAAGCGCAATTCGACCGCGCCAAGGACGATGACCGCGTCAAGGCGGTGATCCTCAAGGTGGATTCCCCCGGCGGCGAGGTGCTGGCTTCGGACCAGATCAGCAAGCTTGTGGCGGATTTCCAGACGGATGATCCGCCGGAGGTCGGGCGGGACGTGCGTCACGGCAAGCCGGTGGTGTGCTCCATGGGCAGCCTGGCCGCCTCAGGCGGTTATTACATCTCCGCGCCCAGCCGCTGGATTGTGGCCAACGAACTGACCATCACCGGCAGCATCGGCGTGATCATGCACACCTGGAATTACCGCAGCCTGATGGACAAGGTGGGTCTGGCGCCGGTGACGTACAAGAGCGGCAAGTTCAAGGACATGCTCAGCGGCGACCGCAGCACGAACGAAATCCCGCCCGAGGAACATGCCATGGTGCAGGGGTTGATTGACGAGACCTACCAGAAATTCAAGAGCGTGGTGGCGGACGGCCGCGCCGCGGCCCACAAGCTGAATGCCACCAACGGGTGCGCCCTGGCGCCCGACTGGGCCAAATACGCCGACGGCCGGGTGCTGTCCGGCAAACAGGCGCTGCAATATGGCTTTGTGGACGAGCTGGGCGATTTCGACAAGGCGGCGGCGCGCGCCCGAAAAATTGCCCACATCAGCAGCGCCAATCTGATCGAATACCGCGAGCGCCATGACATTTCGGAGTTCCTGCGCCTCTTTGGCCAGAACAGCGCTGCGCCACACGACCTCAAATTGAACTTGGGCCTGGAGGGACCCAAATTGCAGGCCGGCCAGCTTTATTTCCTGTCGTCCACCCTCGTGAATTGACGTGAGAAACGTCGTGGTCATCACCCATCCGCTGGTGCAGCACAACCTGACGCGGCTGCGTGACAAGCGGACCCAGCCCCAGGAATTCCGGCGGTTGCTGGATGAGATCGCGTCGCTCATGCTTTACGAGGCCACGCGCTCGTTCGCCGTCCGGTCCGTCACCGTGCAAACGCCGCTGGCGCCCGCCCGCGGCTTCCGGCTCGAACGCGAAGTCGTGCTCGTGCCCGTCTTGCGCGCCGGTCTCGGCATGCTCGATTCCATTTTGCAGTTGATCCCGCACGCCCGCGTGGGCTTCATCGGCCTCAAACGCGAGGAGACCACCCTGCGCGCCCAGTTCTACCATAAAAGCCTGCCGCCCAACCTGGGCCGCTTTGAGGTGATCCTGATCGACCCGATGCTGGCGACCGGCGGCAGTTCCGTCGCCGCGCTGGACCTGCTCGTCGAGCAGGGCGCCCGGCACGTGCGGATGGTGAATCTAGTCGCGGCGCCGGAGGGCATTCGCCGGGTGCGCAAACATTACCCGCGGATCCCGATTTTTACCGCCGCCATCGACCGGCGTTTGAATGACCGGGGCTACATCCTGCCCGGACTCGGCGACGCCGGCGACAGACTTTTTGGAACTTAAAAATCTTCCTCATTCTCAGGTCATCCTCTTTAATCGAGGACGAGATCGAGAACGAGGAAGAGGACGATTAACCATGCCAGAAACACTGCTCATGGTCGCGGACAGCGAACGCGACGCGGATATGCTGTATGCCACCGGCCTGTTCGTGCCGGACCCGTTCATCTACCTGCGCACGGCGGGCCGGCCGCTTATCGTGATGAGCGATCTGGAAATCGACCGCGCCCGCGCCCAGGCGCCGCACTGCCGCGTCGCGTCTCTCAGCCGGTTCCAGAAGAGACTTCGGGACCGGGGCATTCCCCGCCCCGGACTCGCCCAGGTCATCCAGCTCGTCCTGCACGAAAGCGGACTTCGCCGGGCCATCGTGCCGGGGCAATTTCCGCTCGGTCTCGCCCGGGACCTGGAAAAACTCGGCATCAGGGTGCGCCCCCGGCCGGGAAATTTTTTTCCGGAACGCGAAATCAAATCCGCCGCCGAAGTCCGGAAAATTTCCGCCGCGCTGATGATGGCCGAGGTGGGCATGGCCGAGGCGATGCAGGTGCTCCGGGCCGCCAAAATCGGCCGCGACCGCCGGCTCCTGTACCACAACGTCCCGCTGACTTCGGAAAAACTGCGGTCGGTGATTGACTGCGCCATTCTGCAGGCGAGCGGGCTGGCGGCCAACACGATCGTCGCCGGCGGCCGCCAGGCGTGCGACCCGCACGAGCGCGGTTACGGTCCCCTGCGCGCACACGAGCCGATCATCATCGACATTTTTCCGCGCTCGCAAAAAACCGGCTACTTCGGCGACATCACCCGCACCGTCGTGCGCGGCCGGGCGAACGAGGCGGTCCGTAAACTTTACGACACCGTCCGGCAGGGGCAGAAGCTCGCATTCAAAAAAGTCCGGGCGAACCTGCCGACCGGCGACGTCCACCGCACTGTGCAGGAATATTTCGCCCAGCAAGGCTATAAAACCGGGCGCCGTCACGGGCGCATGGAAGGATTCTTCCACGGGACCGGTCATGGGCTGGGTCTGGAGATTCACGAGTCACCGCGGCTCGGGGCCAGCTCGACCGGCAAACTTCGGCCCGGCCACGTCGTGACCGTCGAACCGGGGTTGTACTACCCGGAAATCGGCGGCGTGCGGCTGGAGGACGTCGCGCTGGTAACGTCCAACGGCGCGCGCAACCTGACGCGCTTCGAAAAGGTGCTGGAGCTGTAAATACCCGACACCCATGAAAGTCACCAGCTTCGAGGCCATCGTCCGCGCGCTGAACGCGGCGAAGGTGCGTTACCTCGTGGCCGGCGGACTGGCCGTCAACGCCCACGGTTTCGCGCGTTTTACCAACGACGTGGATCTGGTGGTTCGTTTGACGGAAACGGATGTTCTGGCTGCATTCAAAGCCCTGGGGAAGCTCGATTACCTCCCATCCGTTCCCGTTACGGCCGGGGAATTCGCCGACCCAGCCTGCCGGCAGCGTCTGATAAAAACCAAGAAAATGACCGTGCTCCAGATGTGGAGCGATCGACACCGGGAAACCCCCGTGGATATTTTTGTGACCGAGCCGTTTGATTTTGCCGCGGAGTACAAGACCGCCCTGGTAGAGCGCCTCTCCGCGGGAGTCCCGGTCAGATTTGTTTCGATCGAAACGCTGATCAAACTCAAGGCCCGGGCCAATCGGGCCGAAGACCGGATTGACATCAAGAATTTGAAAACGATTCTGAAACTCAGGCGTGCAAAGCGTTGATATGGCCGCAAAGCGAACAGACCGTTCCTGGGACACCGGCACCTGGGCGGGAGCCCGGCGCGAACAATTCCGGCGCTGGCGCCGACTCACGCTCCGCGAGAAGCTCAAAGCGGTGGAGGACATGGGCGTCCTGGCCGGACATTTTGCCAAGCGGCGCCGGGAACGCAAAGCCGGAGCGCGCGCAACCTGACGCGCTTCGAGAAGGTGCTGGAGCTGTAAACCGGCCCAGCCCCGCCCTGCGGGCACCCGCGGCCGTCCGATGGAAGCGGGCGCGGACGAAGATCAGCCTCTAGGGAAGTTCATGAGCCCACGCGCAATTTCAAAATTATGTGGCTTTCCTGAAACCTGATCATTCACAACCTCGTCCATGATGGCGGCAAGTTTGCCAATGCAAATAATCCGGATGAAAACAAACCAGCGCACATTGATTTTTGCCTTCGCCCTGCTCGGTTCCGCCAACCTGGTCATGGCGCAACCCGCGTCGAATGCTGCAGTTGCCGCCCCTCCTGCAGTCACGGCGCCAACTGCCGAGGAAAAGCTCCAAGCCGGTTATGAGAAGCACACCCGCGAGATCATGACGGCCCTGAAGCTGGAGGACCCGGCCAAAGCCGCCAAGGTGCACGACATCCTGGTGGCCCAATTTGCCACCTGGCGGGCGTGGCACGCCCAGAATGACGCCCGGCTCAAGGAACTGTGGGACAATTACAAGCAGGCCCGGAACACCAAAAACCAGACCAATATTGACAATGCGATGGCCCGGATTGATGCTGTCTATGCCACGTTCAAACCCCAGCACGACGCTTTCAAAGCCAGCCTGGCGGCCGTGCTGACAGCTGAACAGATTGACACCGTCGAAAACACGCTCACCGCCGGCCAGCTGCCCCGCACTTACAACGCGTATGGCGAGATTTTCCACGGTCTGACCGATCAGCAGAAGGCGTTCATCCTGAAAAAATTGAAGGCCGCACGGGAGGAAGCGATTGACGCCGGGTCCAAGGATGAAAAAGCCGCCTTCTTTAAAAAGTACAAGGACCAAATTGAAGCCTATTTGACGGCGCAGGGTTATGACGTGAGAAAATCGTACCAGGAATTCGTAGCCAAGCAAAAGGCGGAGCAGGCGGCCAAAAAGGCAGCCACGGAAGACAAGGAATAGGAGTGGATCCGTAGCCGCCGAGGCAACGAGGCGGAAAGAGGGTGAACCGTTTCGATGGATCCGCCGCCTCACGTCGGCGGCGACAAAGGCGCTCTTGTGCCACTGCGTTGTCCCAATTGCGTCAGGCTGGCGCAAAAAATATTTTCAACCCCTTCAAAGCCCTGTAAATTCGGCCGAGTCAACTGGCACGCGGCCAGCTTGGTTGAGTGAAAACAGCCGGGAGGCTGTCAATGGAACGAGATTATGTTTTATTTTAATCCTTTGTACTGGTTGTTCGCTCTGCCGGGATTGCTCATCGGCATCTGGGCCCAGATCAAATTGTCCTCGGCCTACGGCAAATACAGCCAGGAACCGGTGGACTCCGGCATGACCGGCGCCCAGGCGGCGCGGGAAATCCTCGACCGGACCGGCCTTAACAACGTGCCGGTACAGGAAGTTCCCGGTCATCTGACCGACCATTACGACCCGACCAAGCGCGCGCTGTTTCTTTCGACCGAGAACTTTCATGGCCGGACGGTGGCAGCGGTGGGCGTGGCCGCGCACGAAGCCGGCCACGCGCTCCAGCATCAGGCCGCGTATGGACTGTTCCAGGCCCGCATGGCCCTGGTGCCGATCACTCAGTTTGCCAGCTTTGCCTACATGGGGATTTTCTTCCTCGGCATCTTCCTTGGGCTCATCAAAATGGTTCTGCCCGTCATTATCGCTATTTTCGCCATCATGACGCTGTTCCAGCTGGTCACTTTGCCGGTGGAATTCGACGCCAGCAACCGGGCCAAGGAACAATTGTTCCGGCTGGGTCTCGTACATGAGCATGAGCGCGCCGGGGTGGCCAAGGTTTTGGACGCCGCCGCGCTGACTTATGTGGCGGCGCTGGTCAGCAGCATCCTGACCTTGCTTTATTACATCACGCTCGCGCGCGACAGCCGGCGATAGTTGATCGTTAATTTTCTTGCCGACGGGCGTTCAGGTCGTAACGTTTCCTCCGTCTTATGGCGGTCAAGAGGCAAAAACACAAAGTCGTCAAAGCCAAACGACGCACGCCCCGGCGAGCGGCCGTCAAGCGCCGCACCAAAAAGGCCGCGCCCGCGCCGGCGCCGGTCGTGGCCGCCGCACCCGATCCCCGGCCGCCCCAGCCAGTCGCCGAAGGCGATACCACCCAGTTTTTCCAGCGGGAGATCACGCGTTATGACGCCGACACCGCCATCAAATTGTACCTGCGCGAAATCGGCCAAGTGAAGCTCCTGACGCCGCAGGAGGAAATCCAACTGGCCGCCCGCATCAAGAAGGGCGACAAGAAGGCGCGCGAGCAGATGATCAAGGCCAACCTCCGGCTGGTCGTGAAAATCGCCCGCGATTACGAAGGGATCGGCCTGCCTCTCCTCGATTTGATCAGCGAAGGCAACATCGGCCTGATGAAGGCCGTCGAACGCTTTGATCCCAAAAAGGGCGGGAAACTGTCCACCTACGGCTCCTGGTGGATCAAACAATCCATCAAGCGCGCCCTCGCCAACCAGTCCAAAACCATCCGCCTGCCGGTGCATCTGGTGGACAAGATTTCCAAAATGCGCCGGATCGCCATGCGCTTGCAGGAGGAACTCGGCCGCGAACCGACCGACGAGGAGCTGG
This sequence comes from Candidatus Acidiferrum sp., assembly GCA_035506715.1. Lineage (GTDB taxonomy): Bacteria > Verrucomicrobiota > Verrucomicrobiia > Limisphaerales > UBA11358 > UBA11358. The sequence goes on from DATJOW010000024.1 coordinate 18,830, forward strand.
CCGATGAGCTGGACATGACCCCCGCCCGCATCCGCCAGATGCGCCTCGCCTCGATCCGCCCTGCGTCGCTCGACGCCCCCATTGGCGACGAGGACTCGAACTACTTTTCCGACGTGGTCGAGGATGAAAACGCGACCTCGCCCTATGAAAACCTGGAAGACAAGACCGTCACCGGCATGTTGCAGGAGATGGTCACCCACCTGGACCCGCGCGAGGCGACCATTTTGCGCTACCGGTTCGGCCTTGACGGCGGCACGGAAAAAACGCTCGAGGAAGTCGGCCAGAAGTTCGGCGTCACCCGCGAACGCGTCCGGCAGATCCAGAATCTGGCGCTTCGGAAGCTGCGGAAGATGATTGAACGGCTCGAAGCCGCCAAACAGCAGGACAACTGAACTTAACCCATGCCCGCCTCCGTTACGCCTCAGGAAATTGAATCCGCCATCCGCAATGTCCCGGACTTTCCCAAGGCGGGCATCCAGTTCAAGGACATCACGCCGGTGCTGGCCGACGCGCGCCTTTTTTCCGGGGCGATCGATCTGCTCACAGAACAGTTCCGCCCCGGCACGGTGGACGCGGTCGTGGGGATTGACGCGCGAGGCTTCATCTTTGCCGCCGCCGCGGCCGTCAAGTTGCAGGCCGGCTTCGTGCCCGTGCGCAAAAAAGGCAAGCTCCCCTACCGGACTCTCGAAGAGGACTACGCCCTCGAATACGGCCGGGCGACCGTGGCCCTGCACGTGGACGCGCTCAAGCCGGGCGCGCGGGTGATTTTGATCGACGATCTGCTGGCCACCGGCGGCACAGCCGCCGCCGCTGCCGCGCTGGTAAAAAAGCTCGGCGCCCAAATCCTGGAAATCAGCTTTCTCATCGAACTGAAATTTCTCAGCGGCCGGGCCAAATTGAAGGGCTACCCGGTCCGTTCCATCATCGCCTATTGAAATCGCCCGCCGCCGCCGGCCGTTCGCGCAGAATTAGAACCGGCCATCACGTAATTGAGTTTTCAACTTGGGGCCATTCGCTAGACTGTCGGCGGGATGAGTTGGCTGCAAACGCTCGACACGAGACTGTTTGATTTCATCAACCAGTCGCTGGCCAATCCGGTCTTCGACTGGCTCATGCCGGTCCTGAGCGGCAACGTCATTTTTTTCCCCCTGCTCTTTCTGCTGGCCGTGGGCCTGCTCTGGAAGGGCGACGTGCGGATGCGTCTGTGCGTTCTGATGCTGCTGTTGATCGTGCCCCTGGGTGACAACCTGATCGCCAACACGCTGAAGCACGCCTCCGCCCGACCCCGCCCGTTCACCATCCTGCCGGAGGCGCGGGTTTTCGGAGTCGTCGGCAGGGGCTATGTGGCGCCGATGACCGATGGCAATGGCCGGGAAATGGCGGCCAATCAGGGCCACCACGACAGCCTGCCGTCGTCCCACGCGGCCAATTGCTTTGCCGCCACGATGATCGTTTTCATCTTTTACCGGCGCAGCCTCTGGTTCCTGCTGCCCCTGGCGCTGGCGGTGAGCTTCTCGCGCATCTACAATGGCGTGCATTATCCGGGGGATGTGCTTATTGGCGCGATCGTCGGCGCCGGCTATGCCGGGGCGGGGATGGCGGCCCTTCAGGGAGCCTGGAACTGGTTCGGCCGGCGGTGGTTCCCGCTCTGGTACCAGGCCGTGCCGTCCCTGCTGAACCCCGACCCGGAAATGGCGCGCTCCCGACTCTTTCGCTGGGACGGGGATTCCAGCCCGCAGACACCGCATTCGGAGATTGACCAGTACTGGCTGTATCTCGGTTACCTGGTAATTCTGCTGACGCTGGTTGGGCACTGGATTTATCTTGCGGCCGGGGTCATCGACCTGTCGGAAGACGAGGCCTACCAGTGGCTCTGGTCGAAGCACCTGGCCCTCTCTTACTACAGCAAGCCGCCGGGCATCGCGCTCATTCAATTTGCCGGCACCTCCCTGTTCGGCGACACCCCGCTGGGCGTCCGGTTCTTTGCCCCGCTGTTTGCGGCCATCCTGGGGGTCATGCTGCTGCGCTTCCTGGCCCGTGAAGTCAACGCCAAAACCGGGTTCTGGCTGTTGCTCATCGTCACGGCCACGCCGCTGCTGGGAGTCGGCTCGGTCCTGATGACGATCGACCCGCCGCTGGTATTGTGCTGGACCTGGGCGCTGGTCGCCGGCTGGCGCGCCGTGCAATCGGACAGCCGGGTCCAGCATTGGCTGATTGTCGGCCTGGCGATGGGACTCGGATTTCTCTGCAAATACAGCGCCGCCTTTCAAATCGCGTGTTGGGCGCTCTTTTTCGCGCTGTGGCCGGCCGGCCGGATGCACCTGCGGCGGCCCGGCCCGTGGCTGGCGCTCCTGGTTTTTGCGCTGTGCACCCTGCCGGTCGTCATCTGGAATGCGCAGCACGGCTGGATTACTCTTGATCACGTAGCCGCCAACGCCGGTCTGCACGGCCGATGGCATCCGACGCTGCGTTTCTTCATTGAATTTGTGGGCGCCGAAGCAGGGCTGTTAAACCCGGTTTTCTTCATCGGGGCGGTGTGGGCATTGTTCGCGTTCTGGCCGCAACGGCATGAACGTCCGCTGTGGCTTTACTTCTTCTGCATGAGCGCGCCGGTTTTTCTGGGCTACGGGCTCTGGTCCCTGCACTCGCGGGTCCAGCCCAATTGGATTGCGCCCGCCATCCTGCCGATGTTTTGTCTGATGCTGCTGTACTGGCAGGGGCGCCGCGGCGCCAAGGCGGGCCTGGCCGCCGGGCTCGCGCTCGGATTTCTTGCCGTCACCCTCCTGCACGAGAGCAATTACATCGGCAAGATAACGGGCCGCTCCTTGCCGGGCGAGGTGGACCCGCTGCGCCGCGTCCGCGCCTGGCCGCCCACCGCCGAACGGGTCGAAGCCGAACGCAAGAAGCTGGAGGCCGCCGGCAAACCCGCGTTCATCATCGCCGACCACTACGGAATGACTGGACTATGCACGTTTTATTCGCCTTCGGCCCGTGCCGCTCTCGGCGGCAAACCGCTGGTCTACTGCGTGGATGCGGATCGACCGAACAACCAGTTGTTTTTCTGGCCGGAATACCGCTACCGCGATCACCGCCAGGGCCAAAATGCCATTTACGCCGCTGATTTTCTCGTTCCCTTGGAGCCCGACTGGTTCGGGAAATGGTTGAAGCACCAGACCATCGGCTATGCCGACGCGCCGCCGCCGCGACCAGTTAATCCCCGCATCAGCCAGGAGTTCGAATCCGTCACCGACCTCGGCGAATTCGAAATCAAGTTCGGCAATCGCATCTTCCGCCGCGTCCATCTCTGGGCGTGCTACAATTTAAAATGACGAATGACGAAGCCCTGATGACCAAGGAATGCCCAAGCTCAAATTCCGCAAGCAGCCCCGCCAGCCATCGGTTTGGATCCTTGGTCATTGGAAATTGTTTCGTCATTCGGATTTAGTCATTCGCCATTGCCCCTCCATCCCTTCGCCCTGAAAATGTCTTCAGTCACAAAGCCAGCGACGGAGATTGTTTTGCCCGTTCATGATTATGACCTGGCGGCGACGCTCGATTCCGGCCAGGCCTTTCGCTGGCAATCCGAGGGCGGCTCCTGGAACGGGGTCATCGGCCGGCACCGGGTGCGCCTGACGCAAAGGCCGGAGGGCATCCGGGCTGAAACGCTCGAGCCGGTCCGCGATTGGCAATGGTTGCGCGAGTATTTGCAGACGGACAGGGAGTTGGATGCGGTGCTGAAAACATTTCCCGACGACGCGCCCCTGCGCGATGCGGTCGCGGCCTGTCACGGCCTGCGCCTGCTGCGGCAGGACCCGTGGGAATGCCTTGCGTCGTTCATTCTCTCTTCGACCAAGCAGATCGTTCAAATCCGGCAAATTGTCGCAATGCTGTGCGAGCGGTTTGGGGAGCCGGTCAACCGGTGTAGCGTCGAGCCTGTGGCTCGACCTGATTCGGCCGCAGGCCGAACTCTACAATTTTCTTTCCCCGCCCCGCATCGCCTCGCGACCGCGACGGAAGCCGAATTGCGCGCCTGCAAGATGGGTTTTCGCGCGCCGCATCTGCTCGCCGCCGCGCGCTGCATCGCCGCCGGCGAATTTGAGCTGGGACATATCGGTCAATTGCCCTATGCCGAAGCGCGGGAAGAACTGATGAACCTGCCCGGTGTGGGGCACAAGATTGCTGATTGCGTCCTGCTGTTCGCTTATGGCTTCGACAGCGCGTTTCCGGTGGATGTCTGGGTCGAACGCGCGTTGCGCCAGCTGTATTTCCCGCGGCGTCGGGTTGGCGATAAGCGGCTGCGGCATTTTGCCGCCACGCATTTCGGACCGCACGCCGGCTACGCCCAGCAATATCTTTTCCATTACATGCGGATGAACCGCAGATGAACCCCAAAACCCTCGTTCCATGCGAAAAAATTTTTCTTTCGCGTCATTTTGTGCGCGGCGTGGTTTGAATAAACTCCAGCCGGAATGAAACTGGAAGTTGTCCTGTCGCCGAATGAACTGTCCGCGCTCGCGAAGCGGGATTTGCAGCATACCGTCTGTGTCGTGTTCGACGTGCTGCGGGCCACCAGCACGATTGTGACGGCGCTGCACAATGGAGCGAAGGCGGTTATTCCGGTGGCGGAGATTTCCGAGGCACTGGAGTTCCGTCGGAAACAGCCGGACCTCCTGCTCGGCGGAGAGCGCGATGGCGTGCGGATTCGCGCGGCTCAAACCGGCAGTGTGGACTTTGACCTCGGCAATTCACCGCGTGAATACACGCCAGAAAGGGTGCGGGGCAAAACCATCGTCTCCACCACCACCAACGGCACCCGTGCGTTGCGCGCCTGCGCCGGAGCGAAAACGGTTCTCGCCGCATCATTTTTGAATCTCGCGGCGACGGCAAAATGCATCCAGAACCTCCAGCCGGCGGAACTTCTGCTGGTGTGCGCCGGCACGCGCGAAAACGTCGCCACCGAGGACGTGCTGGCCGCCGGCGCGCTGGCGGAAATGCTGGCCAGCCCACTTTCCATGAACCGGGGTAGAGCTGACCTGCCGGTCAGCCTGGCGGCGCAGCAGCGCCGCCCTGCCTTTGGGGATTCCGCTGTCACCGCCCTCGACGCCTGGCGGAAGGCAGAACACAATTTGCCAGCCGCAGTTTCGGAAGCCGAGAACGCCCGGCGGCTGCTGGCGATTCCTGGATTGCGCGACGATGTCGCGTTCTGCCTGCAACGGGACATTTTCAATTTGACGGCCGCCCTGGAGCGGGACGGCGTCATCCGGATTTCAGTTTGAGGCCGGCGCGCCCAGCGCCTGAAGTTTTGTCCGAACCGCGGAATAATCCGGTTTGAGCCGCAACGCTTCCTGATAACACCGGACGGCTTCATTGGTTTGCCCCAATTTGGCCAGGGTATCACCCAGGTTGGCGTGAATCTGCGGATCGTCGGGTGTCAGGCGAACCGCTTCCCGAAAATGCGCCAGCGCACCGTCAAATTGATGCTCGCGGTATAACATCGTGGCCAGATTGTTGTGGGCACCGGCGCATTCCGGGTCCAGCTTCAAAGCGGCTTCGAAACAAGCGGTGGCCTCGGCGAGCTGCCTTTTTATTGTGAGCGCCAAGCCCAGGTTGTTCAGCGTGTCGGGCTGGTTCGGCACGAGGTTCAAGGAACTGTGGTAAGCGGCTATGGCATCATCCCACAGGCCGAGCTCGGCGAATCCGTTGCCGAGATTGTATAAAACCGTGGGGTCCAGCGGATTCAACTGTTGCGCCTGCCGGAAGCAATCGATCGCCCCCTGGATGTCGCCCTGCGCCGACAGCGTGGTGCCGAGGTTCACGTAGGCAGTGTAGTTGTTCTTCGTGATGGTCAGCATGTGGCGGAAGAGCGTCGCGCTGTCGTGCCAGTAACCGGACTGGATTCTCGTCTGCCAAGCGGCGGCGGCCAGCAGCAGTGCGGCAACCGGCACCACGAATGCCTTGGGCAGGCGCCAAAGCCGCCAGACCTCCCATCCGCCCCAGGCGAGGATCACGAACACCCCAATCAATGGCACGTAGCTGTAGCGGTCGGCCATGGATTGGTCACCGACTTGCACCAGCCCGATGACGGGGACCAATGTTCCGACGAACCAAAACCAGCCGGTCAGGAGAAACGGGTATCTTCGCCTCAGTCCGACCACGACCAGGCTGAGTCCGACGACCAGCGCCACAGCGGACAAGATCCCGGCCCACGGCCAGTGCGCCACATACGGATACGGCGTGGCCAGATCAACCGGCCAGAACGTTTTGCCCAGATAGCGCGCATAGGAAACGAAGGCGTTTTCAACCCGGACCGGGAGGGGATATTTTGCCAAAGCCGCGACCGCACCGCCGTGATGCTGGGCGACGAAAGTAACCACGCAGGAGGCGGCCGAAAGCAGGAGGAAAGGTATCTTTTCTATAAGCAGGGTCGAGAACTGTGGGTTGAAGGTCGAGGGCTTGGCCTTTGATTCCGCATTCCGCATCCCGCATTCCGCGATTCTTCCCATCGGCCACCAGTCCAGCAGCAGCATCACGAAGGGCAGCGTCACCAGCATCGGTTTGGCCAGCAGGCCCAGGGCGAAGGCCAGAAGCGCCAGCCAGTAACAGGGTGACCGGAGATACGTGACACGTGACAAGCGGGGGCCGGTTCGTGTCACTCGCCGCTCGTCACGGCTCACCGCCTTGGCGTAGGCAAGGAGCGTCAGCAACCCGAAGCAGGTGCTGAGCATGTCCTTGCGTTCCGAGACCCAGGCCACGGATTCCACGTGCAGCGGATGCAGGGCGAACAGCGCCGCCACCAGGGCGCTGCGCCCCGCCGCCGCCGTCAACCGCCAGAACAGCAAAAAAACCAGAACGGCGTTGGCGGCATGAAGCAGCAGATTGGTCAGATGCGGCCCCAGCGGCCCTTTGCCGAACACGGCCACGTCGAGCATCAGCGACAGCCAGGTCAGCGGATGCCAGTTGCTGGCGTGCCCGGTCGTGAAGGCCCACGTGACACTGGCGGGGGTCAACCCGGCCAGCACATGCGGGTTGTGGGTGAAATAGTCCGGGTCGTCATAATTCAAAAAATTGTAGTGGAGGGCCGGCCAGTAAACCGCCAGCGTCGCCACGGCCAGCAACAGGCCGAGGAAAAATGGCAAAAATCGGTTGTTGCCGAGCGGGCCTGGCTTGTCTGGTGAAGCCGTCTCGCTCACACCACGAACTCCAGATCCGGCTGGCGCGGGATCAAGCCCTGCTCAAATGCCCGGCCCAAAAACCGCCGGATGGATTCCCGGCCGCGCTCGCCGTAATCCAGGGTCCAGTGGTTCACATACATGCCCACGAACTGGTCCGCGAGCTCGCGGCCCATGTCGCGCGCGTAGCGCAGCGCGTGCTCCACCGCCTCGGCCCGATGTTCCAGGCTGAATCGGATGCTGGCCGTCAGGATATCGGAAATCTTCCGGCGCATCTCGGGCGGAAATTTTTTGTGAATGACATTGCCGCCCAGCGGCAGCGGCAGGCCCCCGGTTTCCCCGCCCCACCATTTGCCGAGGTCTTCGCAGACGACCAGGCCCTCGTTTTGATACGTCAACTGGCCTTCGTGGATGATCAACCCCACGTCCGCCCGGCCCGCGCGGACGGCCTGGAAGATTTGATCGAACGGCACGACCACGAAATCGAACTTTTGAGTTTTGAGTTTTGAGTTTTGAGTTGAAACATGCCGCCTTGGACTTTCCTTGTCCAGCCAGAGTTGCAGCGCCAGGAAGGCGCTGGTCATGGTGCCGGGCACAGCGATTTTTTTCCTGGCGATTTCGGCCGGGGAAAATTCCTGTTTGGCCACGAGCATCGGGCCGTAACCGTCGCCCATGCTGGCGCCGCTGGGCAGCAACGCGTAGCGGTCGCTGACGTAGGCATAGGCGTGGAGGCTGATGGCGGTGATGTCGAGTTCGCCGCGGGTGGCGCGTTCGTTGAGCGTCTGAATGTCCTGCAGAATGTGTTCGAAGTGAAAGCCGTGCGTGGGAATCAAACCCTTCGCCAGGGCGTAAAACATGAAGGCGTCGTCGGGGTCCGGTGAGTGGCCGAGCGTCAACGTCGTGGACTGCATGGGCCAAGGCTAAACCACCTCCCGCCGCCTGTCTTGAAAAAATTCGAAGTCCGACGTCTCGAGTTGGCGGACTGGTATCCGTTCGGTTCACGCTTCGCGCCCTGGCCGGGACTGGCTGGCTGACCGGCCCGGCCAGGCGCATGCGTCGTGTTCCTCCCTCGGACAAGAACGAGCTTGTCCGTCTGCAAACGAACCCCGCTGCCGCAACGGTCCGCCTCCCAGTTTCCGAACCGGCGGCGTGAGGTTTCCCCACCCCGAACCAACACAAATACCTCGAGCGCCTGCATCCAAGCACGCTCCATGCCGCCGGGAAGATGAGGTGGGATTCCGTCAATATCGCCGCATTTCGCCGGTTTTCAGGACAGGGGTCCGCGCGCGTCGCTGTTGCTTTTTTTTCATCGTGGCAAAATAGCGCAAGCCCGACAGGCGGCGCCGAAGTTCGGGCTTTCTTTTCGGACGTTCCGTGATTAGGGTTCTGCATCGATTTAAAAATGACCCAAAGCGTGATCAAAGGGATATGCGTATTCGCCGCCGCCCTTGGGTTGTGCGGCTGCACCGGGGCGGTGCCGGCTGTTTCCTCCGGCGCCGGCTTGCTCGGCCTGCACCCGGCCTCGACCCACACAGACACTTCGGTAAACCTGTCGGAGGGAAATTTCGTGGTGGTCAAGACCAACCTCATGGGCCGGAGCAAGGGATTCAGCCTGCTGGGATTCATCCCGATTTATCCGGCCAAGCTGACCACGGCAATGGACCGGCTCTATGCCCAGGCGGACATCCAGCCTGGCACGCCCAAAACATTGGCGCATCTCGTCACTGAAAGTTCGAGCAGTTACTGGATTTTGTTTTCGATTCCCGAAACCGTCGTCCGGGCCGACGTCATCCAGTTCAATCCCAAAATCGAACCGGACAGCATCCCAAAAAAGGACGCCGGCGGATCGCCTTAAACTGGCTCGCGCAATCGGTTCCCGGGTGAGATTCTGATTTCCGGTGGGATTAGGTCTTTGACAAATATCAGGTTTATTTCCTCTCCCCGCCCAGCGGGGAGAGGATGTCGCGAAGCGACCGGTGAGGGGATTTTAAATGCAAGTTGCCCATCATCCGGGCATATAGATCCGTCAGCGCCACCTGACCCCGCCCCGCCTCCCCGCTTCGCGGCGGAGAGGGAGATGCCTCCAGCATCGGATCGTTCATCCAAGACGCAATCCTGATTTAAGGCGGAGTGGTCTTGTACGACGCGTTTCTGCTTCCCGGCGGAAGTCAGCCGCAGGTCACGGCCCCGGCACCGCGCGATAGAAACGGAACGGATTGGCGCCCGTGTTGGCGTCAACCCAGAAACACGGCAGCGCCGGCGAATTGGTCGTAAAAATCGGATTCCACGACGTTAGATTGGTGGAAACCCAAATGGTGTAGTCCGGGCCCGCATCGCCGCTGATCCAGAATCCAAACTGGCCGTTGGTGATGGGAGCGGCGTTGAGAACAGGCAGGACGGGCGGAACGACCGTGGCGGTAAAGCTCTGGGTGGCGCTCAGACCGGGCGCGCCGTTGTCCGAGACGACCACCGTGACCGTTTGCGTGGAAGGTGCCTGCGCCATGGCCGGCCGCCAGGAAAACAGGCCGCTGCCGGAGTTGATGGCGGCATTGGCCGGGGCGCCGAGCAGGCTGAAGGTCAACGTTTGTTGCGGCTGGTCGGCATCGGTGGCCACGTTGGTGACCAGCAGCGTTGCGCCTGCCACGATGGTTCGATTGGTGATCGCGGCCAGCACCGGCGAATGATTGATGGGCGTGGCGCTGACCTGGCTCGAATTGGCGCTCTCCGCCATCGCGTTCACCGCGGAAACGACGTAATAATAGTTGATGCCGTTGGCCAGGCCGGTGTTTGTGTAGCCGGTCGTCGTGGGACTGGCAATGGTCGCATAGGGTCCGCCGTTGTTCGTGGAGCCTTTGACATTGTAGCCGGTGGCTCCGGCCGCGGCATTCCAGCTCACTGCAATCTGGAAGTCGCCGGCTGTCGCGGTCAGGCCGGTGGGCACGGGCACTGTCCCATAGACTTCGAATTCATAAAGCGAATAGCCATACTGCGTCGCTCGCGTCGTTCCGTACATCCGGACATACCGGCCCGTTCCCGACAATCCGGTCAAATCCTCAATTCCCCCCGCGCCGTTGTTGGTGGTGAAAATGGTCGTCCAGCTTGCGGCATCGGTGGAGACCTGGATCTGATAACTCTTTCCGTAGGCGGCCTCCCAATTGAGTTTCACGCGGGTGACGTTATAGGTCGCCTGCAAATCCACATAGATCCATTGGGGGTCGCTGAAGGCGGAGGACCACCGCGTGCCGGTGTTGCCATCCACCGCATTGGTTCCGGCCAGGCCCGTATTCTCGACGGAACTCACCGTGGTCACCTTGTTCAAGGCCAGATTCACCGCCGGAACCACGGTCGTGGCGGCAACTTGAACGGAATTGGAACTTTCGCCCGACCCGTTCACCGCCGAGACGACGTAGTAGTAGGTGGTGCCGTTGGCCAGCCCGGTGTTCGTGTAGCCGGTCGTCGTGGGGCTGGCGATGGTGGCGTACGGCCCGCCGTCGGTCGCGGAGCGTTTGACATTGTAGCTGGTCGCCCCGCTCGACACCGACCAGTTCAACACCACCTGGGTGCCGCCCGGCGTCGCCGTCAGACCCGACGGAACCGACGGCAGCCCGTTGGTCGCCAGGAATTCCATCCAGTTCAATCGCAGGGACGCTGAGGTGAGGACCACCTGCAGCGTTTGCGTGCCGGCCGCCAGCGGAACGGTGGTCGAAACCGTGTTCCAATTCCCCGACAGAACGCTGACTGCTGCGAGCAGCGTGGCGCCGCTGTACACTTTGACCTGGCCAATGTTCCCGGCCACGCGAAAGTTGACCGGATAATTTCCGGGTGAATCCACCTGGATATTGTAGTCCACGCTCGCCCCGGACGCCGAAGCGATCATATCCGCCAACCCGTTGGTGTCGGTCGTCGGCGCAATGTTCATCTGATTCAAGGTGACGTAGCGTTCCGCCTGCAGCCGGCCGGGGATGCGATAATAAAGGTCCGGATCATGCACCGGCATTTGCACGTAGGCTTGGCCCGCGGCGGTCAGGACGCCGGAACCGGCCAGGAGGCTGTTGTGGGCATCGCCGGAAATCCGCGACATGAACCAGGCGTAACCTTCCACCCAGGACGTGCGTTCGCAAAAATCCACCGCCGGAATCAGCGTGGCGAGCACCGTGGCGTCATCCGCCGCCCCCCACGGGCAGAACTCGGTCATCCAGACCTTCTGGGTGGGATAATCGGTGTGCATCAAGTTCAGCAGCCAGGTGATTTCACCGTAGCCGTTGTAGCTGTGCGAGGACACGCCGGCGGGCGTCGTCGCGCCGCAGTAATACAGAAACGCGTTGAGAAACGGCTCCTGGAAGGTGTAAACGTAGTTCGATCCCATGATAGGGTCATACGCCGTGATGCTCTGGTCCGCGGTCGAGCCAATCGCCATGTGCGGGGCAATCACCGGAATGTTGTAGGGATCGCAAATCGACTTGACCTGTTTGAAGGTGATTGCCGAGTTGGACGGCGTCATGAACGCCTGTCCGGCGAGATTTGGTTCGTTGAGCGCAAGCACCCGCCAGGGCCGGTTCCCCGCCGCGAGATAATTCGAGATGGAAGTTCGAAAACTGAGATCGCCATTCCAGGCCATCGGCAGAAAATCCATCGTCACATCGGCCGGCTTGGCCAGCGGCGTCGCGCCCCAATTGTAATACCACGACACGCCCGGGGCCAGTGCCCGGAAGTCCGGATCGGACAATGAACTGGCGCCCAAGCCGCGTTTGCGGCTCTGCACCGGGGCGTCGCAGCTCACGATCTGTGTCTGAGCCAGAACCTGGCCGGAACATGCCAACGCCAGAACCATCAACCCGAGCCAGTGCCCCAGCCTTCCGTTTGCCCGGCCGGCCTTCCGCCGGGTCGCGACTTTGCCGGAAAACGACGTTTCTGGCATCGGCAGGGAATTTTGGGGAACACAACGGATCATGCTGATATGAAGAACTTTAGATGTTCCAACCGATAGTCTTTTAGGCATAAATCTGGAATTAAAGTCTTAATCGGTTAAAGAACGACGGTTCAACATTTGGTAGTGCAAAATACTACAAACCGAACAAAAGGCAAATCGGGGCTTTTGATTTTATCCCGTCATATCGGAGCGAGCGAAAAATCTGATTCAACTCGCACCAGTGCTGGCATCCCTCGGTGATTATCTCTGCGCTTTGTATTCTTTGCAGTTCGGGAAGCGAGGGCTGGTGCCGGTGGTGGGACTCGAACCCACACGACTTTTTTGCCCTGCTCGTTTGTCAAAATCCTTCAGAAATCCAACAATCATGACACTCTTGACAATGTTGGACGTTATGCAGTATCGTTATGCACCATGTCTAGCATCCACAAACAGCCGGGCCGGCCGAACTGGTTCTGCGCCTTTTACGACCCGGAGGGTTTCCGCCGCTTCCGCACAACCGGGACCTCGAACCGGAAAGTTGCCGAAACGATCTGTGTAGGTGTCGAGCGCGCCGCCATGTTGACGCGGCAGGGCAAGCTGTCGAACGAAAAGGCGCTGAGGCTTGTCCGCGAAACCTGCGATGCCATTGCCGAGACGCACGGCAAGCTGGCGGCAACCCGAGCCGAATCCGTTTTGAAGCCCGCCATCGAGGAGTTCATTCGAATTGCGGGCGGCGAGTTCACAAGCTACACCGTGCGCGGCTGGCTTGAAGCGTGGATTACAACTGCACCAGCGCGTTGAAATCGTCCGGTGTCTCTGACTCGGTTGCGATGGATATTGTCGGCCATGAAACCGCGTCCGTCTCGCGCAGCTACACCAAAATTGACGACACCGCCAAGCGCACCGCCGTCAACAAACTGCCCGACATCACGAA
>DATJOW010000025.1:0-16848 GCA_035506715.1 Candidatus Acidiferrum sp.
GATAAACGAAGTAGTCGGCGATCAGAATTCCGCCAATCGGCCCGAGCAAGGCGCTGTAAGCGATAAGCCAGGTGAAAATGTAGCCGTTCGGATCGGCGACGAGTTTCCACGGCATCATCACGGCGCCGATGATCCCGGTGAAGAGGCCGCCGAGCCGGAAGCTAATTTTGCGCGGCGCCAGGTGCGCGAAATCGTTGGCCGGCGAAACGACATTGGCGGCGATGTTGGTCGCCAGCGTGGCGAGGCAGAGCGCCAGCATGGCGATGACGAGCACGATGGGGTTTTGAAATCGGGTGAGCACGTCCACTGGATTCCAAATGGTCTCGCCGAAAATGATGGCGGTGGCCGACGTCACGGCGACGCCGATGAACGAATACAGCGCCATCGTGAGCGGCAGGCCAAGGGCCTGGCCAATCACCTGGTCGCGCTGCGATTTCGCGTAGCGCGAGAAATCGGGGATGTTCAGCGACAGCGTCGCCCAGAAGCCGATCATGCCCGTCAGCGCCGGGAAAAAGTAGCTCCAGAATCTGCCGGCCTGCGGCTGGCCGGCGTCGAACTGCGACGGTTGCGACAGCATCGGCCCGAACCCGCCCGCCTGGTCGTAGGCCCAGGCGAGCAGCAGCAGGCCCAGCGCGATGAGCAGCGGCGCCTTGAGGTTCAGCAGCCAGCGGATGGTTTCGATGCCGCGATAAACGACGTAGAGATTGATGCCCCAGAACAGCAGGAAACAAAGAAAATGCGGGAAGGTGATGCCGAACCAGTTCGTCGCCGGCGCCGGACTCAGTTTGAAAATCGTCACGCAAATTTTGTAAATCGCGTCGCCGCCGATCCAGGTCTGGATGCCAAACCAGCCGCACGCAACCAGCGCGCGCAGAATCGCCGGCACATTCGCGCCCGCGGTCCCGAAAGCGGCGCGGCAATAAACGGGGAAGGGAATGCCGTAGCGCGTTCCGGCGTGGGCGTTGAGCACCATCGGCACCAGCACGATGAGGTTGCCCAGGAAAATCGTGAGCACCGCCTGCCACCAGTTCATGCCGCCGCCGATGAGCGACGACGCGAGCATGTAAGTCGGGATGCAGGCGGACATCGAAATCCAGAGCGCGGCAAAACTCAAGAGGCCCCATTTCCGTTGGGTCATCGGGACCGGCGCCAAGTCGGCGTTGCAGAGACGGCTCTGCGCGATGTCGGCTTCGACATCGGGCGCGTTCGCAGCCAGCCCGGATGCAGTGGGCATAAGATCCATCAGCAAAAAGGTTGGTTCTTGGACAAGCTCCAAACCCCAACATCCAAACTCCGGAGAAGCACCCAACACCAAACCTCAAAGCACCCAGATTGAAACTGCAAACGCGAAAGGTGGGGAGCTTGATGCTTAGAATTTCTCTGGTTATTGGAGCTTGGAATTGGGTGTTTTTTCATGCGCGTTGAGCCAACGGCATCACCCGCCGCTCGCCCGGACCGGTGTAGGCCGACAGCGGCCGGATGAGGCGATTGTCCGCCAGTTGCTCCATCACATGCGCCGTCAGGCCGGTGATGCGCGCCATCACGAAAATCGGCGTGAACATGTCGATGTCAATGCCCATCATGTAATAGGTCGGGCCGGACGGAAAATCGAGGTTGGGATGAATGTTCTTCTGCTCGACCATCGTGGCTTCGAGGATGTCGGAAATCTCCAGCCACTTCTCGTGCCCGGTGAAGGCGGCCATCCGGCGAGCGTATTTTTTCATGGTCGGCACGCGCGAGTCGCCCCGCTTGTAAACCCGGTGGCCGAAGCCCATGACCACCCGCTTCTCACGCAGCGCGGCCAGCAGCCAATCGCGGGCCCGGGCGGGTTCGCCGATTTCCAGCAACATGCGCATCACCGCCTCGTTGGCGCCGCCGTGCAACTGGCCTTTGAGCGAGGCGATGCCGGCGCTGACCGCGCCGTACAGGTCCGTCAGGCTTGACGCCACCACGCGCGCCGAAAAGGTGGACGCATTGAACCCGTGCTCGGCGTACAGGATCAGCGACACCTCGAAAGCGCGCACCACCTCCGGGGCGGGCACCTGGCCGAAGATCATGTGGAAAAAATTCTCCGCGAAGCCCAGGTCGCCGCGTGGCGGGAGAATATCCTGGCCTTTGCGCAGCCGGTAAAACGCCGCGATGATGGTGGGAATCTTCGCCATCAGGCCGATGGACCGCTCCAGATTGATTGCCGCGTCGCTCTTGTCCAAATCGGGGTCTTGCGAGCCGAGAAAGCTGACCGCGGTCCGCAACACGTCCATGGGGTGCGCCGTGCGGGGTGACTTGCGGATCACCTCGACGAGTTCCGGGCTGAGCGTCCGGCGGCTGCGCCCGTGGGTTTGAAACGCGGACAACCGGGCGGCCGTCGGCAGTTCGCCGTGCCAGATCAGCCACGCGACCTCCTCGAAGCAGCACTGCTCCGCCAGTTCCTGCACCGGGTAGCCGCGATACACCAGCGAATTGATTTCCGGCATGACCTTGGAGATGGCGGTGGAGTCCACCACCACGCCGTCCAGGCCACGATGGATGACGGCAGATTCATTGCTCATGCTTTACCTCCAGATAAGAGCTCCAAGCGCCAACCTCCAAGCTCCAAAACAGTGCGCGCGACCGCTTGATGTTTGGTGCTTGAAGTTTCTCTGGATGTTGGCGTTTGGAATTTGGAGTTTTCATTTTTTGCCCAATATCACAACTTAAAATTCGACACGTCGTTGTCGAACTTCGCGTAATCCTCGTAACGCAATAATTCGTAAAGCTCCGCGCGCGACTGCATCCGCTCGAGCAGCGCCGCCTGCGAGCCTTGCTTCTTTAGCGCCGCCAGTCCGTTCTCCACCGCCTTCATCGCCAGTCGGAGAGTGGTGACCGGGTAAATCACCACGTTGACGCCGATGTCCGCCAGTTGCCGGGTCGTCAGCAGTTCGCTCTTGCCGAATTCCGTCATGTTCGCGAGCAGCGGAACCTTGATCGCTTTGCGAAATTTTTCAAATTCGGTCTCGTTCGCCAGCGCCTCGGGGAAAATCGCATCGGCGCCGGCGTCAACGTAGGCTTGGGCGCGGTTGATGGCGCCGTTCAGACCTTCCGCCGCCCGCGCGTCCGTGCGCGCCGTGACGAGAAAATTCTTGTCCCGGCGAGCCGCGACGGCGGCGCGAATTTTTTCCACCATCGCCTGCGCGGTCACGAGCGATTTGCCGTCCAGATGGCCGCACCTCTTGGGATTCAGCTGATCTTCCAGGTGGCAGCCGCACAGGCCCGCATCCTCCAACATTTGAACGGTCCGCGCCGCATTGAGCGCCTCGCCGAAGCCCGTGTCCGCATCAATCAGCGCGGGCAGATTCGTCGCCCGGGCGATCGCGCCGCCGCGCGCCGCCACCTCCGGCAACGTTGTCAACCCGATGTCCGGCAGGCCCAGGTCCGCCGCCAGTGCCGCGCCGGAAACATAGACTCCCTCGAATCCCTGCCGCTCGATGAGCAGGGCCACCAGCGGGGAGAATGCGCCTGGAAAGCGCAGCAGTTTGCCCGATTTGAGCGCGGCTCGGAACTCCTTGCGCTTCTCGGCAGCCGATTGGGTGGCTTGAAGCATGCGAAAGATTCTGGCCGTTCCGCGGGAATTGTTCAACGGGAATTCTTTTCAAGGCCTGGATGCAAAAGGCGCCAAGGCGTGACACGCATCAGCTAATCCAATAACATCCTGCCCGAACTTTGAATTAAAGAGGGGAGTTGAATATGCAAAGGCGCAAATTGGGAAAAAGTAATCTGGAAGTCTCGGCTCTCGGACTCGGCTGTATGAGCATGAGCTTTGGCTACGGCCCGGCGGCCGACAAGCAGGAGATGATCTCGCTGATTCGGTCGGCGGTCGAACAAGGCGTCACGTTCTTCGACACCGCTGAAGTTTATGGGCCGTTCACCAACGAGGAACTCCTCGGGGAAGCCCTGGCTCCGGTGCGCAACCGAGCGGTTATCGCGACGAAGTTCGGATTTGATTGCGACAGCGGCAAGGCAAGTGGCTTGAACAGCCAGCCTGCGCACATCAAACGCGTTGTCGAGGCCTCGCTCAAGCGGCTCAAGACCGACCGGATTGATTTACTTTACCAGCATCGGGTTGATCCGAACGTGCCGATTGAAGACGTCGCGGGAACGGTGCAAGAACTGATTCAGGCTGGCAAGGTGAAACACTTCGGGCTGTCTGAAGCTGGGGTGAAAATCATCAGCCGCGCCCACAAAGTCCAGCCGGTTACGGCGCTGCAGAGCGAATACTCGCTGTGGTGGCAAGAGCCGGAAGTGGAAATTTTGCCGACCCTGGAAGAACTCGGCATCGGCTTCGTTCCGTTCAGTCCGTTGGGCAAAGGATTTCTCACGGGCGCAATCAGCGCGGACACAAAATTCGACCGCACCGATTTCCGCAATAGTGTTCCCCGCTTCAACGAGGAAAATCGAAAAGCGAATCAGGCTTTGGTTGATGTCATCGGAAAATTTGCAAAGACGAAAAAGGTGACCCCGGCGCAGGTTGCGCTCGCGTGGCTGCTGGCGCAAAAGCCGTGGATCGTTCCCATCCCCGGCACGACGAAGCCGCATCGCCTGAAGGAAAATATCGGCGCCGTGTCCGTCCAGCTTTCAGCGGCAGACCTGCGCGAACTCGAAAGCGCAGCTTCCAAAATCCCGGTTCAGGGGGCGCGTTATTCGGAACAGCATCAAAAACTGATCAATCGTTGAACAAATCGATGGTAGGGTTGAGCTGCCGCTCAACCTGGCGGCGCCGCCCTTCCAGAAAAATTCTCGAGGAGAGGAAATTGAAATTATGGAAATCAAGAGAAACGGTTCCCAGCCGGCCAGCAAAGGACCGGCTGATTGGTTCACCGGCACGGTGCGCATCGACTCACCGTTCAAGGGAAGCGATCCCGCGCGCGTGACCGGAGCCAGTGTCACCTTCGAACCGGGCGCGCGGACCGCCTGGCACACGCATCCGCTGGGTCAGACCCTGATTGTGACGGCTGGCTGCGGTCGGGCGCAACGCTGGGGCGGCCCGATTGAGGAAATCCGGCCCGGTGACGTGATTTGGTTCCCGCCAGGAGAGAAACACTGGCACGGCGCCGCGCCCGCCACGGCCATGACTCACATCGCGATTCAGGAGCAGCTCGACGCCAAGGCCGTTGATTGGCTGGAAAAGGTCAGCGACGAACAGTATCAGGCGTGATCGATGTCGGCGAGAACGCGCCGCGCAAGCGCCGCAGCTTGCCGGACTTGAGCGCCGCGCGGAATTCCTTGGGCCTGGCGGCGGCGGATTGGGTGGGTGACAACATCTCAATAAGCTCCAAATTCCAAGCTCCAACATCCAGAGAAGTTCCAAATCTCAAACTCCAAATCAAGGCACATGCTGCTCGCTCTGGAATTTGGTGATTGAAGTTTCTCTGGAATTTGGATGTTGGTGCTTGGAGCTTTCATTTCAGAAAATTCCCCGCGCGTCGCGCTCGGCGCATGTCAGTTTTCCCGGCGGCAGTGCGATGTTCAGTTCGCCTATTTCGGCCGCCGTCAGTTGCGCCAGGCGTTGGACAAATTGCAAAAAGCGCTTTGATTCCTCGGCGGAAACCACGCCTTCTGTGAGCCTCTCAAATTTGCCGAGGTAATCAGCCCGGCCAAACGGTCGCGCTCCCAGCGGATGCGCATCCGCCACCGCGATTTCATCCACGAGTTCCTTGCCGTCATTGAAGATGATTTCCACGCGGCCGCCAAAGGCCTTTCCCTTCGGGTCGGCGGAATGATAGCGGCGCGTCCATTCGGCGTCCTCGCGCGTCGTGATTTTTTTCCAGAGCGCGACGACGTCGGGGTGTTGCACAACTTCGGGCGCGTAGCTTTTGACGTGATGCCAGCTGCCGGTGTGCAGCGCGGCGGCGAAAATGAACATCAGGCTGTGGTCGAGCGTTTCGCGGCTGGCCTGCGGATCGTATTTCTGCGGATCGTTCGCGCCGCTGCCGATGACCGCGTGCGTGTGATGGCTGGTGTGAATTAGCACCTCGCGAATGGACTTGAGATCGGGAATCTTTCCGCGCAACCGGAACGCAAGGTCAATCCAAGCCTGCGCCTGATACTCGGCGGAGTGCTCCTTGGTGTAGGAATCAAGGATCGCGCGGCACGGTTCGCCGGGCGCGGGCAGCGGCACGTCGTAGCCTGCGTCTTTGCCGCCGAGCATCCAAGCGATGACGCTGTCCTCGCCCTCGTAAATGGGCGACGGGCTTTTCTCGCCGCGCATCGCGCGGTCCACCGCCTCGACAGCCAGCTTGCCGACGTGCGCGGGCGCGTAGGCTTTCCAGCTTGAAATCTCGCCCTTGCGCGATTGGCGCGTGGAAAAGCCCACATGCACCGCCTGTTGAATGGCCTGGTAAATCGTGTCGGTGTCCAAGCCGAGCATGGCGCCGATGCCGGCGGCGGCGGACGGACAAAGATGCGCGATGTGATCTTTCTTGTGCTCGTGCAGGCAGATCGCGCGCACGAGGTCGATCTGAATTTCGTACGCGACGAGGATGCCGCGCTGCAGTGCCGCGCCGGTGCAACCGCATTGCTGCGCCACGGCGAGCAGCGGCGGGATGTTGTCGCCCGGATGCGAATAATCCGCCGCCAGGAACGTGTCGTGCATGTCGAGTTCGCGCACAGCCACACCATTGGCCCACGCGGCCCATTCGCAGTCGAAACGCTGGGCCGAAGGCAGTCCGAAAATTGTTGCGCCGTTCGTGCGTGGGTGGGCGAGCGCCTGCGTGCGCGCGTTGGCAACCGGTTCGCGATTGATGGCGGCGATGGCGACGGCGGCGTTGTCAATGATGCGGTTGATGACCATTTCGCCCGCTTCCGGGAGAATCGGGACTTTGTCGGTGGCGATCGCGGCCAGCTTCCAGGCCAATTGCTCCGTCTTCGGCAATAAACTTTTCGACGGATATACTTTGACCCGGTGGGTGATCATACCGGCACGTTTCAGCGGATCAGAAATGGCTCGGCTTGCGCTGCAAAAATTTTCCGCGGCCGATCTTGCCGACGAATTTTCCTTCGCGCACGGCGACCTGTCCCCGCACGGTGACAAGACTCGGCCGGCCTTCGATTTTCCAGCCTTCGAATACACTGTAATCCACGTTCACGTGCTGCGTCTTGGCGGAAATTTTGCCGCGATAATTCGGATCGTACACCACCAGGTCGGCATCCGCCCCGGGCTGGATCGTTCCTTTGCGCGGGAACAGGTCGAAGGTCTTCGCGACCTGCGTGCTGGCCACATTCACCAACGTGTGCAAATCAATTTTGCCCGCCTTCACGCCGTAGGTGTAGAGCAGGTTGATGCGGTCTTCGAGCGATGGAATGCCATTGGGGATTTTTGTAAAATCGTTTTTGCCCATGACCTTTTGCGTCTTGAAATCAAACGGGCAATGGTCGGTCGCAACCGTCTGGACGAGCCCGTCGCGCAGGCCGTTCCACAACACCTGCTGGTTGCGCTTGTCGCGCAGCGGCGGCGACATAACGTATTTCGCCCCTTCGAACTTGGGCAATTCGGCGTACGACTTGTCGAGCGTGAGATACTGAATGAGCGTCTCGACGTTTACGCGCACGCCGCGCTGGCGCGCAGCAATGGCCTCGTTAAGCGCCTCCTGGCAGCTCAAGTGGACGATGTACGTCGCCGCGCCGGTGAGTTCGGCGAAGGTCATCAGATGATGAACGCCTTCGGCTTCCACCCGCGGCGGCCGGCTTTCGTAATGCTGGCCGGGATCGGTCTTGTCGGCGGCGAGCAGTTCCTTTTGCAACTCGGCGATGAGCGTCTCGTTCTCGCAATGCGCGGTAACGATGACGCCGAGTTCCTTCGCCAGCTTAAGCGTGCGGTAGAGGTCCGTGTCGTCCACGCCGAACGCGCCCTTGTAAGCCAGGAAAATCTTGAACGAGCTGATGCCGCGTTTCACGATTTCGCGGAGCTGTTTTTCGGTCTTGTCATCGAACTTGGCCACGCCGAGGTGGAACGTGAAATCGCACGCGGACTTGCCGACAGCCTGCTTCATCCACAGCTCGAAGCTCTTCATCGTGTCGTCCTGGCGCGACGGGCAGCACATCTCGATGAGGGTCGTTGTGCCGCCGACGAGCGCCGCCTGGCTGGCGGTGACATAAGTGTCCTTGGCAAACGTGCCCATGAACGGCAGGTAAATATGGACGTGCGGGTCAATGAACCCGGGGAAGACATATTTCCCTTTCGCGTCGATGACTTCCGCGCCTTTGGGCGGCGCGAGGTTGCGGTCAATGCGTGTGATGGTTTCGTTTTCGCACAGGATGTCAGCCGCGTAACGTTCGCTCGCGGTCACAATTTCGCCATTTTTAATCAGCAGACTCATAGTTTTATTAAGCTCCAAGCACCAACATTCAAACACCAGAGAAGCTCCAAATTCTAACATCCAGACCGAATTGCCGTTCTTCGGCCTTGAAGCTTGGATGCTTGAGATTTCTCTGGAGCTTGGTGCCTGGAATTTGGTGTTTCATTTAGGTTTTCACTTTGCTTCGCGATGCCACACGTCGCCTTCCCCGAAACTGAACCAGCGGCTCATGGCGACTTTGTGTTGCGTGAAGAACTGCACGCCTTCCTTGCCCTGCATGTGCAGGTCGCCGAAAAAGGATTCGTTCCAGCCGTTGAACGGGAACCACGCCATCGAAGCCGGCACGCCGATGTTGATGCCCACCATGCCGCACCGGATGCGGTGCTTGAATTCGCGCGCCGCCTTGCCGGAACGGGTGAAAATGGACGCGCCGTTGCCGTAGGGCGACCGGTTGGCCAGGTCGATGGCCGCATCCAGGTCTTCCATGTGCATTACGTTCAAGACCGGCCCGAAAATCTCCTCCTTCGCGACGGTCATCCCGGGTCGGACCTGATCCAGAATCGTCGCGCCCAGAAAGAAGCCGTTCGGCGCCTCGTTGACTTTCACGCCGCGCCCGTCGGCGGGAATCTGGCAGCCCTCCTTCACGCCCGCTTCGATGAGCTGGAGCACGCGGTCGCGGTGCTGCCGCGTGATGACCGCGCCCATGTCCGGCTGCGGCTCGCGATCGGTCGGACCCACCTTGATGCGCCGGGTGGCGTCTACCAGCGTCGGCAGAACCGTCCTCTCCGCGCCACCCACGACGACGGCCGTCGAGCCGGCCATGCACCGTTCACCGGCGCAGCCGAACGCGGCCTCGATGACGCCGCGCACGGAGTTGTCCACGTCCGCATCGGGCATGACCAGCGTGAAGTTCTTGGCGCCGCCGTTGGACTGGACGCGTTTGCCGTGCTTTGTGCCCGTCTCGTAAATGTGCTTTGCGACTGGAGTCGAGCCCACGAAGGAAATGGCCTTCACCTTCGGATGCGTCAGCAGCGCATCGACCACCTCGCGCCCGCCGTGGACGATGTTCAGGACGCCCTTGGGCAGGCCGGCCTGCTCGAACAACCGGCCGACTTTGATGCTGGTCAAGGGGACTTTTTCGCTGGGTTTGAGCACGAACGTGTTGCCGCAGGCGATGGCCACCGGGTACATCCACAGCGGGACCATGCATGGGAAATTGAACGGCGTGATGCCGGCGCAGACCCCGAGCGGCTGGCGGATAGCCTCGCAATCGATGCCCCGCGCTATGTTCTCCAGCACTTCGCCCATGAGCAGCGACGGCACGCCGCAGGCAAACTCCACCATCTCGATGCCCCGTTTCACGTCGCCGCGCGATTCCACCAGCGTCTTGCCGTGCTCGCGCGTGTTGCTGCGCACGAGGTCTTCAAAGTTTTGCTCCAGCAAAGACCGGAACTTAAAGAGGATTCGCGCCCGCTCGACGGCCGGCGTCTCCATCCAGACTGGAAACGCGGCGGCGGCGGCCTCGACGGCCTCGTTGACATGCGCCGCGGTACACAACGGCGCCTCGGCGATGACCTCGCCGGTGGAGGGGTTGTGCACGGGTGTCGTGGGCACGCTGTTGACGTGGCGCCATTCGCCGCCGAACCAGACGGGACAGGGTTCAAGTGTGGTAGGCATATTAAAAAGCGCCAAGCGCCAAGCGCCAACATCCAGAGAAGCTCCAAACTTCAACATCCAAATCAAGCATCGCGTTGTCCGCTATGGAGCTTGGATGTTGGTGCTTCTCTGGATGTTGAATGTTGGTGCTTGGATGTTTCATTACGGATGCGCCGGAATCGGTTTCACTTCGCCGCGGGCCAGCCGGGCCTGGTATTCGTTCCACGACAGGTGCGGTTCGCCGGTGTCCACGCTCACCATGGTGATGCATTCGTCCACCGGGCAGACGATGGAGCAGAGGTTGCAGCCGACGCATTCCTTTTCCTTGATTTGCGGGATCGGCTTGCCGGGCACGCGGCCCGGGCCCAGGCCGTGACCATCGGGACTGATGAGCGCGATGGCCTGGTGAGCGCCGTCCTCGCACGCGATGTAGCAGAGGTTGCAGCCGATGCACTTGTCGTAGTTTATGCTGGCGATGCGCTTGTAATGCAGGTCGAGCGTCTCCCACTTTTGCAGCGTGGGCACGGCCTTCCCAATAAGCTCGGTCACGCTCTTCATGCCTTTGCCGTCGAGGTAATCGTTCAAGCCCTCGATCATATCTTCGACGATGCGAAAGCCGTGGTGCATGATCGCCGTGCAAACCTGCACGCTGGTCGATCCGAGCGCGATGAACTCCGCCGCATCCCGCCAGCTGGCGATGCCGCCAATGCCGGAAATGGGAATGCCGACCTCCGGGTCCGCCGCACAGCTTTGCACCATGTTCAACGCAATCGGCTTCACCGCCGGGCCGCAGTATCCGCCGTGCGTGCTCCGCCCGCCGACGAACGGCTCGGGGCACAGGTTGTCGAGGTTGACCTGCGTGATGCTGTTGATGGTGTTGATGAGCGAAATCGCGTCGCTCTTCGCCCGGTTGGCCGCGCGCGCCGCAAACGTGACGTCCGTGATGTTGGGCGTGAGCTTGGTGATGACCGGGATCTTCGCGACCTCCTTGACCCACCCGACGATGGTTTCCGTCACCTTCGGATTCTGGCCGACCGCGGAGCCCATGCCGCGCTCGCACATGCCGTGCGGGCAGCCGAAGTTCAGCTCGACGCCGTCGGCGCCGGCGTCCTCGGAGCGTTTCACAAACTCGTGCCAGTGTTCGCGGGTGTCCACCATGAGCGAGGCGATGACCGCGTGATGCGGCCAGCGTTTCTTGACCTCGGCGAGCTCCCGGAAATTCGTCTCCGGCGAACGGTCGCTGATGAGCTCGATGTTGTTGAAGCCGACCATGCGGTTCTGGCCCAGGTTGAGCGACGAATAGCGCGAGGAGACGTTCACGATGGGTTCGCCGATGGTTTTCCAGACCACGCCGCCCCAGCCGGCGTCGAACGCGCGGTGCGCCTGGTAAGCCGTGTTGGAGGGCGGGCCGCTGGCGACCCAAAAGGGATTCGGTGATTTGATGCCGGCGAGATTGATGGACAAGTCAGCCATATTGTTACCTTTGGAGAAAAAGCACCAAGCACCAAGCACCAAGCTCCAGAGAAACATCAGACTTCAAGCACCAAACAGAGACCGAGGTGAGGTTGGGTTTGGAGCTTGGCACTTGGAGCTTCTCTGGAGCTTGGAGCTTGGAATTTGGAGATTTCATCTTGAACATTTCATTTTCGATAGATGCTCGCGAAAATCAAATGAAGTTCCTTCGCCTCGCGATAAAGCATGCGCGCATTTTCCGCCAGCGTTGGTTCGGAAGCGGCAATCATGCGAAGGAAGAATTTCGTCTCCTTGGCTTCTTTGACACAGCGTCCAATGGTGTGCTTGAAATCTTTCTTTGACACGCCTTCATTGGCCTCGCAATAGTTGGCTCCGACACTCGTGCCGCATCCGACGAGTTGGTTTATCAGGCGATCATTTGTCGGGCTCCGGGGAATCTTCTTCGAGAAGCGAACGATGGCTTCGCCAAACCGGGCCGTTCGCTCTTCCAAGTCAAAAGCATGTCTTGCTGTGCTGTTGCCCACAGGTCCGTCGTTTAACTTTATGCTGCCACCGACAGCTTTAGGATAAACACACGTGCTCCTTTCACGCCGTACCCCGTTTGATATTGGGAGTTTGGAATTTCTCTGGAGCTTGGTGTTTGGTGTTTGTGGTTTCACTTGCCGCCTTTGAAATATTCTTCTTCCAGCTCCGGCACGCGAATCGGCCGGTCAAAACCCGAGCCCACCGGCGCGCCGTCTTTGACTCCCAGGCGCGAGGCCTGCACCGGCCCGGTCACCTTTTCGCCGGCGAACAGGGCGTGCATGGCCCGGGCCGCCTTCTTGCCCTCGGCCACGGCATTGACGACTTCGCGGCCGCCGTTGGCGCAATCGCCGCCGGCAAAAACCTTGGGGAGATTCGTCCGCCCGGTGCCGGCGTCGTGCACCACCGCGCCGCGCGGGTCGAGCTCCAGCTGCGGGAACAGCGCCTTGAGCAGCGACACCTGCTTCTCCTCGCCGATCGCCTTGATAACCATGTCGAACGGCTCGACAAATTCCGTACCGGGCAAAACCTGGACCTTGCCGTTTTCAGTTTTGGTGCGGGCCAGCTTGAGGCCGCTCACGTGACCGCCCTGGGACATGATTTCCACCGGCACCACGTTGAACAAGAACCGCGCGCCATCAATCTTGGCCAGCTCCTGCTCGAATTCATAGGCGGACATGTCCGGCTGCGTCCGGCGATAAACGATAGCCGCGTCCCGGGCGCCGAGCCGCCGGGCCTGGGTGACGGCGTCAATGGCCGTGTTCCCGCCGCCGATGACCGCCACGCGCTCGCCGACCGGCACCTGGTGCAGCGGCTGCATCCGGATTTGCGCGATGAAGTGCAGCGCGTCCACCACCTCGGGCAGGCCTTCGCCGGGGACATTTAATTTCGGGCTGCCGCTCAGGCCGATGCCGACGAAGATGGCGTCAAACTCCTTCTCCAGTTGCGCGGTCGTGATGTCCTTGCCGACCTCGACGCCGCAGCGAAATTCCACGCCCAGGCCGCGAATCAGCTCGACCTCCTCCAGGCTGACCTTGGGCGGCATTTTGTAATAGGCGATGCCGTAGGTGTTGAGCCCGCCGGCCTTGGCCGTTTTCTCGAATACCACCGCCGCATGACCCAGCCGGGCCAGTTCCGCCGCGCAGCCCAATCCGGCCGGGCCGCTGCCGATGATGGCCACGCGCTTGCCGGTCTTCTTCGCCGCCGGCTGAAGCACCGAAATTTTTTTCTCGAAGACGTGATCGGTCGCGTAGCGCTGCAGCCGGCCGATTTTCACCGGGTCGCCCTCGCGGTCGAGCATCACGCACGCGCCTTCGCAGAGCACCTGCGTCGGGCAGACGCGCGCGCAGCTCGCGCCGAGAACGTTCGCGTTGAGAATGGTCCGCGCCGCGCCGGTGAGATTGCCGTTGGCGATTTTTTTGATGAAAGACGGGATGTCGATTCCGGTCGGGCACGCCTGGATGCACGGCGCGTCGAAGCAGAAGAGGCAGCGGCTGGCTTCGAGCAGGGCTTCCTGGGGTTGGTAGCGCGGTTTGTAATCGGCCATGTTGGCGGCCGCCGCTTCCGGTCCGAGTCGTGGACTGATAGGCATATAAAATCTTGCGCCCTGTGCGCAAACAATTCGTCTAATTCGTGGTTGTAGTCTAGCTGGCTCCCCATAAAATGGAAGCAGTAAAACAACCCAACCGCGAGGGCGACATGAGCACTTTGCTGAACCCCAAACGCACCGTGGCAGAACTGAAGGAACTTCGCGCGCTCACCGGCGACGAAAACGGCGCACAACGCGTGGCCTTTACCCCCACCTGGCTCAAGGCGCGGGAATTCCTGCGCAAAAAAGTCGAAGGCCTGCCGCTCGAAATTCACAATGACGCCGCCGGCAACACCTGGTTCACCCTGCGCGGAGCATCGGAAAAATGCCTGCTCATCGGCGGGCACATTGATTCCGTGCCGAACGGCGGCTGGCTGGACGGCTGCCTGAACGTGCTGGCCGGCGTGGAAATTTTGCGGCGCATTCACGCGCAATATGGTGGCCGCCACGCTAGTGGCCCGCCGGTCACGGTGCGTCTCGTGGATTGGGCCGACGAAGAGGGCGCGCGGTTCGGCAAAAGCCTGTTCGGCTCATCCGCCTGTTCCGGCAACCTCGACATGAACGAGGCGCGCGGCCTCAAGGACAAGGACGGCATCCGCCTGCCCGACGCGCTCAAGACCGTGGGCATTGATTTCGAGCGCGTCAAGGACAGCGGCAAAGAACTGAAAAATGCCGCGGCCTACCTGGAGTTGCACATCGAACAGGGTCCGGTGCTGCTCGACCTCGATCTGCCGCTCGGCGCGGTGCTGGGCACGTTTGGCGTCGAACGTCACGCCATCACGTTTCACGGCCAGGCGGCGCATTCCGGCAGCACGCCGATGAACCGCCGCAAGGACGCCTTCCTGGCCGCCGCGAAAATGAGCCCGGAGATTTACCGCATCGCCGGGGGCAGCGGGGGCGGCGTTTGCACCATTGGCTCCTGCACCACCCGGCCCGGCATCGTCACCAGCGTCGTCGAGGACTGCCGCATCACCCTCGACCAGCGCCATCTCGACGCTCCGGCGCTGGCCAAAATGTTTTCGGAAGCCAGGGCCGCCAGCGAGAAATTTGCGAAGGAAGGCAACGTGACCGTTTCCTGGGAACGTCTCTGGCAGATTGCCCCGCGCCCGTTCAACAACGACCTCATCAATCTGTGCGACGAAGCCATCCGCGAAACCTGCGGCAAATCGCATCGCCTGCCGAGCGGCCCGCTGCACGATGCCGCCGAGGTCGCGGCCGCCGGTGTGCCGACCGTGATGATGTTCGTGCAAAGCCTGCACGGCATCAGCCACAACAAAATCGAGGACACCAAAGAAGAGCACCTCGAAGCCTGCGTGACCGCGTTTGACAGGCTGGCGGAGAAGGCGATGCAGTGGATTCAAAAACATTGAGACAGAATGGTCGTCGTTTCGAACGGATACCGGATTTGCTTGCCGGGCTGCTGGAACCGGGCGTAGTATGGCACGGATGAGTTGAGTCGGTTCGCGGGTTGAATGAGATTGCGTCCGGCTCGCCTTCTTTCCACGTTCACGTTGGAGACAGGTTGCGCGAGTAGCTCAATTGGATAGAGCGTCGGCCTCCGGAGCCGAAGGTTGTGGGTTCGACCCCCGCCTCGCGTACCAGCCTTCGCTCTCTGTGTGCCTTCGCGCATAATTTGTCCCGCGGGCTCGAAACTGATGCAGCGCACCCACACCACAACACCAAGTTAAGCCGGTGCAAATTGTCTCAGGATCAAGACAGGAATGGCCTTCCCCTGAAAATTGGAAGTTGGGAGACGTCAAATAAAACCAATTATCTGCAGAGGCACATCCGCTTCGCCCCGAGCTACGGCTCGGCAAGGCGGTTTGTTGACTGGTCGAAGCGGAGGTTGAGAGTTTAACATTCGATGTTCGATGTTTTCGCCTTTCGCGGGTTTCGTGTGTTTCGCAGTTCAAATTCGCTTGATCCGATCCGCTGCTCTGACCAACCCGCTGCGAATTATCAGAGCCCGCTTTTGCCCCCTTGGCGGCACCCGGCTTGCTGTAAGCAAGGCTACATGGGCACCAATCGATTCAGAAGATTCGCTATCAGCCGCGTCGGCGTGCTCGCCCTGACGGTGATTCCCCTGGTCGCCCGGTTCGCTTTCAGCGGGCTGGCGAATATTTCCATCCTCAATCCCGGCCCCAAGGCCGGGCTGCTCACCAATTCATTGCCCGCCCGGATTACGACGACCGATGGGGTGACGTATCAGCTCATCAATCTCGTCCGGGTTGAACCGGACGGACTGGTCATCGAATTTCGGTCGGGGGCCGGCGGCGCGGGACTGGCCCGGCTCAAATTTGCGAAGCTGCCGGTAACGCTCCAGAAACAATTCGGCTACGACCCGCAAAAGGCCGCCGACTACGAAAACGAGCGGGGACGTATGATGCAGGCGTTGTCCCGGAAGTGGCAGGAGGAGGATGCGACCAGGACCCGGATATCGGCGGCCTTGGCTCGGCCCAATCTGGCGCGATTTGTCTCCGTGAAACGTTCCGAGCCGACCGTGACTTATGCGTATTATGGACCCGGCCCCAAACCGCCGCAGGTGGGAGACCACACCGGAACCACCGAACACCAATTCAAGTGCCAGACCGAACTTGACCTTGACGAATCGACGAACGGGCGGGGCCGGCCGATTCAGCTCGAAATCAAAGCGATAACCATTTCGCTGGAATTATCCTTCCGCATTACCGCACCGGAACGGGACCGGATTGGAGTCAAAGCGCATGAGGACGCGCATCGGAAAATCTACGAGCATTTTTATGACCTCGCGCCGAAGGTGGCGCAACACCTTGGTGAGAACCTGATCGGCTGGAAATATTCTCCCGCTTCAACGAATCTTGAATCCGCCGAAGCGGAAACCCGGTTGGTGGTGCAAAACACGGTGGAACAGGATTATCTGGCGCAGATCGACACTCCGGCCCGGGCGGCCAACCGGCGTTTTGACGAGTTGACCGATCATGGCCGCAACAACCTGGATCCGGCCCAGGCGGCAGCGGAGGTCATCGCGAAGAACGACCTGACCGGGTCCTCTGCTCCGAGGCCAAATCAAACCGCTGATCTTCGCTAACCAGCGCCGATGAGCGCGGACCGCGTTTCAACCCCTTCCTTCGTGCAAATTCGTGTCTAAACATCCGTGCGCATCCGTGGTTAATTAATGGTTGCGGGTTGAGGGAAGAATCCGTGTTCATTTGCGGCTGAGGTTCCCGGCATTCCTTGGCGCCTTCGTGGTTCAATTTCGCTTGATCCGGTCCGCCGATCTGATCAATTGATCTGGGCGTG